>DAOKZK010000009.1:0-59983 GCA_035325645.1 Candidatus Macondimonas sp.
TGATCGAGGCTTCCTGGCAGGCGCTTTCCGACGCGGTGGCCTACAAGCTCCACGCCGCCTGATCGCAGGGCCATCCCGTCCTTCCAGACCCTGCGCGTGCGGCCGATAGCAAGGCAGGCAGGGCGAGGTGGGGGCGAGCGACATGCCGGAGGTGCGCGATCTGGGCTTGATCCTCGACAGCGGCGTGCCGCTGGTGGTGATCGAAACCCACGAGGAGCGGCGCGTTCTGGAACTGGTGACGCGGCTGGCCATCGCGCGCGACTGGACGGTCTTCACCTGGAGCGCCACCGCCGGCCTGCGGCGCGAGCCGAGCGATGCCCAAAGGCCGGCACCGGTCGGCACCCGCAAGCCCGATGGCGTGCTGGAACACCTCCGCGACGAGCCTGCAGCCGGCCTGTACGTCCTCTTCGATTTCCATCCTTATCTGGCCGATGCGCCGCTCGTCGTGCGCCTGCTGCGCGATATCGCTCAAAGGCCCCTGCCGCGCCCCTTGCACCTGTTTCTGGTCGGGCCCCGCTGCGAGTTGCCGGAAGAACTGCATCGCCTCGCCGCGCGGTTCACACTGCGCCTGCCGGACGCCGCGGCGCTGGAACGGCTGGTGCGCGAGGAAGCGCAAGCCTGGAGCGCGGCCCATCGCGGGGCGCGGGTGCGCAGCGATCGCCGCCAGCTGGAGCGGATCGTCCAGAACCTGCGCGGTCTGCCCGAGCAGGACGCGCGGCGGCTGGTGCGCGGCGCGATCTGGGATGACGGCGCGCTGACCGAGGCGGATCTGCCCCGGCTCAACAAGGCCCGCTTCGAACTGCTCGATCTGTCCGGCGCGGTGCACTTCGAGCTCGAGACGGCACGTCCGGATGATCTGGGCGGTCTGCGGCGCTTCAAGGCTTGGCTGGCCGAGCGGCAGGCCGCTTTTCTCAGGTCGGGGCTGGCTGCCGGCCTGCCGCCGCCGCGCGGGGTGCTGCTCTTGGGCGTGCAGGGCAGCGGCAAGAGCCTCGCGGCGCGCGCGGTCGCCGGGGCCTGGGGGGTTCCCCTGCTGCGACTCGACATGGGCACGCTCTACAACAAGTATTACGGCGAATCCGAACGCAATCTGCGCAGCGCCCTTGATCTGGCCGAACACATGGCGCCCTGCGTGCTGTGGATCGACGAAATCGAAAAGGCGCTGGCGAGCGGTGGCGACGACGGCGGCACCTCACGGCGCATGCTCGGCACCCTGCTCACCTGGCTTGCCGAGCGGCCTGCGCCGGTGTTCGTCGCCGCCACGGCCAACGACATCCAGCAGCTGCCGCCCGAACTGATCCGCAAAGGCCGTCTGGATGAGATCTTCTTCGTCGATCTGCCCGATGCCGCGGTGCGGGCAGACATCTTTGCCATCCAGCTGCGCAAGCGCGCGCTCGATCCGGCGGATTTCGATCGGGCCGAGTTGGCGCGGCTGAGCGAGGGGTACTCCGGCGCCGAGATCGAGCAGGTCGTGGTCTCGGCCTGTTACGGCGCCGCTGCGGCGGGGCGCATGGCCCGGCAGGCGGACGTGGCACGGGCGATCGGCCAGACACGGCCGCTGGCGCAGGTCATGGCCGAATCGGTCGCGGCCCTGCGCGAATGGGCGCGCGGCCGCACCGTGCCGGCCGATTGACCCGGTCCCATGCCATGGGGCTTGCGCTTCAGGCGCCGAATTGGCCGCGCAGTTTGCCGACCAGCGTGTTGAACAGCGCAGGATTCAGCCGCACCAGATAATCGGTCAGGTAGCTGTCCGGTCCGACGCGGACGCGTGCGCGATTGTGACGAATGGCGTGCTCGATCTTCGCGGCGACTCGCTCGGGCGCCGTGCCGAAGCGATTCATCAGATCCTGGCCGCGTTCCACCAGCCCGCCCGTGGTCTGGCGGGTGCGTGCGGCTTTCATGATGTTGGTGCGGATGGTCCCCGGATGGATGGCGGTGACGCCGATGCCGCTGCCGGCCAGCTCGGCGCGCAGCGATTCGGTGAAGCCGCGCACGGCGAACTTGCTGGCGCAATAGGAGGTCTGCGTGGGCAGTCCATAGAAGCCGAACATGCTGGAGAGGTTGACGATGTGGCCCTCACCCGCGCGGCGCAGATGGGGCAGGAAGAATTTGCACCCGTAGACGACGCCCCAGAAATTGATGCCGATCAACCATTCGAAGTCCTCCAGCGTGTGGGTTTCGAAGGCGTCGGCGACCATCACCCCGGCGTTGTTGACCACGATGTGGACCGTGCGGTGTTCTGCGAGTACGGCGTCCGGGAAGGCGGCCATCTGGGCTTTGTCGGCGACGTTCACCGCGTGGGTGCTGACGGCGACGGGGTAGGTTTTCAGCGTCTCGACGACCGGGCCGAGCGCCTCGGCATTGATGTCGGCCAAGGCCAGCGCGCATCCGGATCGGGCCAGTTGCAGTGCGGTCGCCCGGCCGATGCCGCTGCCGGCGCCGGTGACGACAGCCACCTTGCCTTGAAGATTTTTCATCAATGTCTCCTCATCATGATCGTGTTGAAGCTTGAATCGAGCGCCGGCTCGCAGAGCATGGCCGGGAATCCGACCGGATTCAATGTTCAGCGGACGGCCGGAGCCAGCACCGCCACGCAGCCGAGCAGGGTGAGGGTTTCCCCGACTTCCACCAGCGCGCCGGCCAGATCACCGGTGCATCCCCCCAGATCACGCATGGCGCCCCGCCGCCAGTAAAGCAGCAGCGCGGCATTCGACAAGACGAGGACGAGGGCTGTGGCTGGGCCTGCCAGGACGCCGATTCCGACCAGGGTCAGGGCAAGGCCCGCGCGGCAGGCCCGCCGGTCGTGGTGCCGCGCGAGGGCCTCCCCGAGTCCGCCGGCGCGCACGTAGGGCGTGCTCAGGAAGGCGGCGACCAACAGGCTGCGGCCGATCACAGGGGCGATCACGAGCGCGATCATGGCCCCGCCGGCCTGTAACAGCTGCGTGAGGGCGGCGACTTTGGCGAGCAGGACGAGCACGATGGCGACCACACCCGCCGGTCCGGCGCGCGGGTCCTGCAGCACCGCGAGACGGCGGGCGCGATCACCGCCGGCTGCAGCGGCATCGGCCGTGTCGGCCAGACCGTCCAGATGCAGGCCACCGGTCACCCGGACCCAGAGCGCGACAACCAGCACGGCGGTGACACCTGGTGCCGCAGGCAGAAAAAAGCCGAGCAGGGCCACGGCGCCGGCCAGCAGGGCGCCGATGAGCGCGCCGACGAGCGGGTACCACGCGAGCGAACGGCCCACCGCGATCGGATCAGGGTCGACAGCAGGGATCGGCAGCCGGGTGAGGAATCCCACCGCCAGAGCCAAGCCCCTCGTCACGGCCGCGTGCCATGCGACAGCAGGCGCGGCGGCCCGTCACCGAGGCTCACGGTCGAGCGGCAGGCATAGGGCACGTCGATGCGCAGCAGGTGGGTCAGCGGCATGCCCAGCAGTCGGGTCAGCAGCACCCGGATCACGCCGCCGTGGATGACCCACAGCCAGGGACCCGCCGTCATGCGTTCCTGCCACTCGGCATGGGCGGCATCGATGCGGGCCGCGAAATCCGTCAGGGTCTCGCCCTGCGGGGGCGGGTGGCGGACCGGATCGGCCCAGAACGCCAGCAGAGCTTCCCGATCCTCGGCCAGAATGGCATCGGCCGTGCGGCCTTCCCAGGCGCCGAAATCGAGTTCCTGCAAGCGCGCCTCGACATGGACCGGAAGGTCGCGCGTTTCCCCCAGCCAGTGCGCAAAGGCGGCGCAGCGCTGCAGGGGCGAGGTGACGATGCCGTGCCAGGGCGTGGGCTCGGCGGTGGCGCTGCGCAGCTGTTCCCAGCCGGCGGGGCTCAGCGGATCATCGCGGCGCCCGCGATAGAGCGCCCCGCCTTGCGGCTCGCCGTGGCGCAGCAGCGTCAACTGCACGGCGTGTCGGTCATCATCCCTGATCATCGAAATCGCTTCCTCTGTCGATCGGCGCGAGGCTGAATGGGGAGTGGTCGTGCCTGACCCTCCTCGAATCGAAGCCGGCATATCGGCGTGATTGTATGCGAGGGGCTGGAGCGACCACACCGGTTTCCTGCGGGCGGATCGCACGATGGAGCCCATGCCTGATTCGGAGGGAGCCGGGCAGGAGGGCCCACGGTCGGGATCAGTGAAATTCGCGCGTCCGATGGGCCAATCCGCCCAGCCACGCGCTGCGATCCTCAAGGTTTCTCACCACGAGGTGCAGCACGCCGTCCTGTCGCTGCACGATGCCGGCTGCGAGCAGCAAGGTCGAGCGCAGCAGGGCTTGGCGCTGCCGCTCGGCGAGCTGCCGCCAGACGATCAGGTTGAGCTGGCCGGTCTCGTCCTCGAGCGTCACGAAAGTGACGCCCTTGGCCGTGCCGGGCTGCTGGCGGCAGTTTACCAACCCTGCTACGCGGATGGTCTTGCCGACCGGAACCTCCCAAGCGTCACTCAGCGGGCGGGCGCCTGCTCGTTCCAGACGAGGGCGCAGCAGGGCGAGGGGATGCCGGCGCAGGCTGAGCCCGCTCGCAGCATAATCAGCCAGAACCGATTCGCCTTCGCTGGGGGCGCGCAGCAGCGGCGCGGCTTCCGCGATACGTGGATCGTCGAACAAGGGCGTTGCCGCTTCGATACCGCTGGTCTGCCAGTAGGCCTGATGGCGATGACCTGCCAGACCTCGCAGGGCATCGGCAGCCGCGAGACACTCCAGATCGCGCCGGGACAATGCCGCCCGACGCGCCAGATCGTCGAGATCGCGATAGGGACCGACGCGGCGCGCCTGGATCAACCGCTCCGCGGCTTCGCGGGACAGTCCCTTCACCAGCCGCAGCCCCAGGCGCAGCGCCCGCTCGGCGCCTTCCACCGTGCAGTCCCATGCGCTCGCGCCGGCATCGATGGGACGGACCGTCACGCCGTGCTCGCGGGCATCACGCACCAGTTGCGCCGGCGCATAGAAGCCCATGGGCTGCGCGTTGAGCAACCCCGCGCAAAAAGCCGCGGGATGATGGCGCTTGAGCCAGGCCGATACATAGGCCAGCAAGGCAAAACTGGCCGAGTGGCTCTCGGGAAAGCCGTATTCGCCGAAACCGCGGATCTGCCGGATGATCTGCTCGGCAAATCGCTCTTCGTATCCCCGCTCGATCATGCCCTGCAACAGGCGTCGCTCGAACTGCTCCAGGCGGCCCTTGGCATGCCAGGCGCCCATGGCGCGGCGCAGCTGGTCCGCCTCCCCCGCCGTGAAGCCCGCCGCCACCATCGCCAGCTGCATGACCTGTTCCTGGAAAATGGGCACGCCCAAGGTGCGCTCCAGAACCTGGCGCACCGCAGCGCTGGGATAGGACACCGGCTCGCGCCCGGCGCGGCGCGCCAGGTAGGGATGGACCATCTGTCCCTGGATCGGGCCGGGGCGCACGATCGCGATCTGGATGACCAGATCGTAGTAATTGCGGGGCTTGAGGCGCGGCAGCATGCTCATCTGGGCCCGCGATTCCACCTGGAACACCCCCACGCTGTCTCCGGCCGCAAGCATGTCGTATACCGCAGGGTCCTCGGCCGGCACGTCGGCCAGGCCGATCGGGCGGGGGCTGTAGGCCGAGACATAGGCCAGCGTCTTGCGGATGGCGGTGAGCATGCCCAGGGCGAGGACGTCGACCTTCAGCAATCCTAAGGATTCCAGATCGTCCTTGTCCCACTGGATCACGGTGCGCCCGGCCATGGCGGCATGCTCGATGGGCACCAGATGCGACAGTTGCTCGGCCGCGATGACGAAGCCGCCGACGTGTTGCGAGAGGTGGCGCGGAAAGCCGATCAGGGTATTGACCAGCGCCGAGAACTGGCGCAGCACCCGGCCGCCGGGGTCATAGCCGTTCGCCCGCAGCTGCGCGGGATTGAGCCGATAGCCGTCCAGCCGGTCTACCGTGCGCGTCAGCCGTTCGACCTCGGACAGGTCCATGCCCATGGCCTTGCCGACGTCGCGGATGGCGCTGCGGGTTTGATAGGTGATCACGCTCGCCGCCAGCGCGGCCCGGTGGCGGCCATACTTGGCGTAGATGTACTGGATGATTTCCTCGCGCCGCTCGTGCTCAAAGTCGACATCGATGTCCGGCGGTTCGTTGCGTTCGCGGGAAATGAAGCGGCCGAACAGCAGATCCATGCGGTTGGGATCGACTTCGGTGATACCCAGGCAATAGCACACGGCCGAATTGGCGGCCGAACCCCGTCCCTGGCACAGGATGCCGAGGCCTCTGGCATGGCAAACGAGATCATGCACGGTCAGGAAAAACGGCTCGTAGCGCATCTCGGCGATCAAGGCCAGTTCCTGATCCACCAAGGCCCTGACCTTGGCAGGCACCCCAGCCGGCCAGCGCTGGCGCGCGCCGGCTTCGGTCAACTCGCGCAGCCAGGAGGTGGGGGTCTGTCCTGCCGGCACCAGTTCGGCCGGGTATTCGTAATGCAGCTCGTCCAGGGAAAACCGGCAGCGCTCGGCGATTCTCACCGATTCTTCCAGCCAGGCCGCGGGATACAGCGCCGCCAGCCGTTGCGGGGCGCGCAGATGGCGTTCGGCATTGGGCTGCAACTTCGTGCCAAGCCTCTGCAGGGGGACCTTGAGACGGATGGCCGTCAGCACGTCCTGCAGCGGCTTGCGGGAGCGGCGATGCATGTGCACGTCGTTGCAGGCCACGATGGGCAGGCCCAGGGTTTCACCCAGATGGCGCAGGGCGCGCAGACGCTCCCGATCTCGGCCTTCCAGAAAGCGGCCCGCGCCGATCCACAGGCGCTGCGCAAACAGCGACTGCAGGAAGCGGCCATCGGACGCATGGCAAGACGCGTCGGGCAGCCAGATGCACAGGCATTGTCCCAAGGCAGCGGTGGCCAGATCTGCCCGATCGAGCCGGTAATCGCCCTTGTCCGCCTGTTGTCGCGCCCGGGTGATCAAGCCGCACAGGCTGGCGTAAGCGGCGCGATCCGGACATAAAAGCAGGAATTTCAAGCCATCGGTCAGGGTGAACTCGCTGCCGATGATGAGGTGTAGGGAATGCTCCCGGGTCGCCCGGTGCGCGCGCACCACCCCTGCCACGGAGCATTCATCGGTCAGCGCCAGCGCGCGGTAGCCGAGTTGCGCGGCGCGCGCCACCAGTTCCTCGGGGTGTGAGGCGCCCCTCAGGAAGCTGAAATTGGAGAGGCAATGCAGTTCGGCGAAAGCAACGCGCGCTGAGTCTGCCGGCGTCGTGCAGGCCGTCTGGCTCACGGAAACGGGGGCGTTGAGGGTCAAGCGAAAATCCCCTGCACATACCACCGCTCTTGCCGCCCATCCCGAAAAACCCACAGCAGGCGGCCTTCGCGGTCCAGCGCCTGGTAATAGTCCCGTTGGACCGCGGGTGGATCCCACCAACCGCTCTCGATGCGCTCGGCGCTGGAAAGCAGGCGCCACTGGGGCGCAGCCGCCGGAGCCGGTGCGGGCAGCAGCCACACGGGACGCGGCGCGGCCGGGGGGCTGTTTGCCCGCCTGTCGGCGCGGCTGCACAAGGCCCGCTCGGGGCGATGATCCTCGGCGAGCACGAGGATCCTGAGGGCGTCTTCACCCAAGCGGTTGCGCAGTTCGTCGAGCAATGGCGACCAGTCGAGCTGGCGCGCAGCATGCCCATCGAAAAGATCCGTTGCCGCAGGGCGATGCGGATGCAGATCGGCGCTGGTCAGTTCCAGGGCCATGACCGGTGCGGACAAAGGCGCTCGTTCCAGCTTCCCGCGCAGCAGGCGTAGACCGTGGCGCCAATCCTGGATGGGCTCAGAAAGCTGCAGTGTCAAGGTGGAAGCTGCCGCGCGGCGATGGAAAAGCCGCAGCCGGATGCGGCTCGTCGCGGCGGCACGTTCGATCAGAAAGCGGCCCAATGCTTCCATCAGGGCGTCGAGCATCGGGACCAGTACCTCCAGCCGGTCGGACTCGTGGATCAGGTCGATGCGGCGGCAGAATCGGGTCGGCGGGCGGTAGCGGCCCTCGAGGCAGGGCGATTCCCCCAAGGCTTCTTCCAGCAGGTGGACGAGCGCACGGCCATAGCGACGCGCCAGGGCGTCCCGCGGCAACCGCCAGAGATCGCGCAGGGTGCGCACGCCGAGCGGGGACAGGCGTTGCATGCTGTGGTAAGAGATCGGCAGGGCGGACAGCGGCAGCTCGCCGAGCGCCGATCGCAAGGCCGCGGGTTGCAGGACGCAGACTGTCTGCCCGGATCGCGCCAGCATCCAGGCCGCCAAGGGGACGGGGGCGAGGGCCATGCAGGCTTCGAGGCCCAGCCGGGCAAGCATCTGGCGCAGCCTGGATCGCAGGGCATCCAGGCCACCGAACAGCCGCAGACTGCCGCCCACCTCCAGCAGCACGGCATCCGGCCGATCGAGGCTGACCCAATCGGTGAAAGCCAGGCTCTCCCGCGCCACCGCTCGCCTGCGGCGGGCCTCGATCCGGCCATCCCGGGCCTGTACCTGCAGCGAGGGGCATACGGCGTAGGCGGTCGGCAGAGACATCCCGGCCATCACCCCCTGGCGCGCCGCCATGTCGTTCACGGCGTGGATGACATGCTGACCGGCACTTTCGCGGATCACGGCCCCGGCCGCGCCTGGGGCCCATGAACGGGCTTGCAGCGCCAAATCGGGCAGATGAATGCACAGCCATAGATGTTCTCGCGTGGGCACCCCCTTGGGCGGTGATGCAGCAAGCAGGGGCGGTGCAGCGAGGGCGAGAGTCGACATGGCCCCGCCTTCAGGCCGTGGCCGGGACATCGGCCCGACCCAGGCGGATGCGGCCCTGTTTCCAACTGCCGCGTGCCCTGCGCACCGACACCCACAGATGCGCGCCCTGGTATTCCAGTTGCAATCGCACGGCCGCGGGTGAGGTGGCGGCCACCTGGCGCAGAAACACGATGCCCAGTCCGCCACCCGCTTCGACGGCGAGTTGCAGGCGCCGCAGGACCGTCTGCGGGCAGCGGGCCGGCCAGGCCATGACCGCTCCGCAAGCCGGGTGGCGCAGCAGTTTCTCGGCGCACCACCACAGATCGGCCGGCGTGGCCGGAGCGATCCAGAGGAGGCGCGCCAGATCCAGGCCGGCCTGTACCAGACCCGGCGCGTAAGGGGGGAAGGGTGGATCGGTCCAGATCACATGGCGGCTTTCTCGCTGCAGGCGGCGCAGCGCCGGCAGCAACAGGCGGATTTCGGCCAGTCCCGGGGTGGGCGTCTGGACTTCGATCAGGCTGCCCAGCGGCCATCCTCCGCCCGGCAGCAGGGCGTCCAGCTCAGGATGTCCGGTAGAGAGGAAGGCGCCCGCAGGGGCCGCAGTCTGCCCCCCCCGGAACAGCGTCGGGCAATCGACGAGCAACTGTTCCAGGGTGTTCATGGCGGGTCGATGGTCGTGCGGATGACCCCGATCACGACACCCTCGATGACCAGTTCCTCGCGCGCGAGATCGACGATCAGCGTGGGGTAATCGGGATTGGCGGGTTCCAGATGAGCCGTGGTCTGATGCAAGCGCAGTCGCTTGACGGTGGCCTCGCCGTTCCATCGCGCCACGACGATGCGGCCATTCCAGGTCGCGGCGTGGCGCTGCACGGCCACCAGATCGCCATCCAGGATCCCTGCATCGCGCATGCTCATGCCCTGCACGCGCAGCAGATAGTCGGCCTTGCCTTTGAACCAGGCCGGATCGATCGGCGCCTCTCCCTCGAGGTGTTCCTCCGCCAGGATGGGTTGGCCAGCCGCAACCCGACCCACGATCGGCAGCCCCGGCCGGTGCTGCGATTTCAGCCGGATCCCGCGCGCGGTGCGGGGAGTCAACTCGATCTGTCCCTTGCGTTGCAGGGCCTGCAGTTGATCGCGAACCGCATTGACGGAAGCGAATCCGAGCGTGCGGGCGAGTTCGGACAGGGTCGGCGGCGCGCCATCCTGAGCGATGGCGTGGCGGATCAGGTCGAGGATCTGTTGCTGCCGGGGGGTGAGTGCGTCCATGCTGTAAAAATATACAGTATTCGGGGCGATCCAACACCTGAGCACCTTCCCGTCAGGCAGGACTGCAATGAAAAGGCCCCTTCAGGAGGGGCCTCTGGTAATGCAGGCATGTCCGAGACGAGCGGACGATGAAGATAAAAAAGCCGGCTGAGAAGCCGGCTTTTTTTGAGGTCCTGCGGTCAGGTCAGGATGCCTTGGACATCCCGGGCATCATGTTGAACGGCACACGGTAGATCTGCATCAGACCGCCGATGGTCATCAGCACGCGGCTCATCCCCACGAAGGAATCGGGAACGATGATGCGGTGTTCCTGGAACACCTCCATCAGTTCTTCGATGACCTCGTCCACGCCCTTCTTTTTCATGTCGCGCATGATCTCGCCGGCGCGCGTCTTGGCTTCTGGCTTGCCGCGCTTGGTGCGAATGAAGTACTGCGACAAGTCCTCGACCGTCTCGGCGTCGATGCCGCCGAAACCGCATTCCAGCATGAGTTTGCCCAGGCTTTCCTGCGCCTGTGTCTCGTCCTGTCCCTTGCCCTGGTTGAGCATGTACAGCATGAGACGGGTGTAGTTCATGGTCTCTTTCGGCGTCAAGCGACCGATGACGCCGTAATCCAGGATCCAGACGTTCTTGTCCTTGTCCACCATGAAGTTGCCGGGATGGGGATCGGCCTGGAACACACCGAACTTGGTGATCTGCTGCATGTAGCTGTCCTGTACCACGGACAGCAGATCGCGCGCCTCTTCCTTGTTGTTGCGATCGAGGTGGCTCACCAGGCGGGTGCCTTCGATCCACTCGGTGACGATCACCTTCTCCTTGGACAGTTCTTCCACCAAGACGGGAATGCGGACGCGCGGATGGTGCTTTTGCTGCGAGAAGATGCGCATGTTCTCGGCCTCGATGCGGAAATCGAGTTCCTCGGCGGTCATCTTCAGCAGCTGCTCGATCATCTGCTTGATGTCGATCTGCGGAACACGGTTCTTGAGCAGCTCGGCCATCATGCGAAACAGGCCGAAATCTTGGTAGAACAGTTCCTTGACATTGGGCAACTGGACTTTGATGGCCACCAGTCGACCGTCTTTGAGCTTCGCCTTGTGCACCTGTCCGATGGAGGCGGTGGCTGTTGGATTTTCCTCGACCCACTCGAAGTAACTGCGCCAGTTGGCGCCGAGCTGCTCTTCCATCACCGGGACGACATCGTGGAAAGGCACTGGCTTGGCGTCGTTCTGCAGCTTCTTCAGCGCGTCGATGTATTCGCGCGGCAGCATGTCGGGGCGTGCGCTCATGAATTGGGCCAGCTTGACCCAGGTTGCCCCGTTGTGTTTGCAGAGGTTGTACAGCAGTTCGGCATTCTGCGGATGAACCGCCTTGAAATAGGGCTTGCGCTCTTTCCAGTCGGACAGGTGCTTGGTGCGCGCCCGGACCTTGCGATAGGACCGGTCGATCTTGTAGACCGTGACGATCGCGTTCACATAGCGGCGACGCCCCCGCCAGATCTGGCCGAGGTTCCTGAAGCTGAGCCAGCTCCCATCCGTGGAGGGTTCAGGTGTCCGTTGCATGGGGAGAAATCCTCGAGGAAAAACAGCCCGCGGTTCGAGCGCCCATCAGGCTGCAGAAGTCTTGATGAAAAATCCTGAATTCAGGCGGTTAGGCTATTATTGAGCTTTAATAAAAAGAGGTCAACCTATTAATCTTGCAAATTCTACAAAGCACGCCTGCCCCGATGTTCCATAAATCATTGAGCGCAATTGCGTTGTTCGTGGTATCGGTTCCGGCTTACAAAAAGATAGGCATTCGCCCCCCCAGGATGACAGGCTCTGGCGGAAGGATTCATTCGACAGCGCCCGGAGCGGTGATCCCGCGATAAGTCAGGAGCGTCCCGTCCTGGCGATACAGATCGATCAAGGCTTTGCGCAGATTGACCACCGAACGCACTTCTTCGATCTGCGCGGACACCAGATCGCGCTGAGCACGTGACAGCAGGGTCGCCGTGGATTTGCCGACCAGGAAGTTCTCCCGCTCGGCCACCTGCGCTGCTTCCTGCAGCAGGCGGGTGGCACGTGCTGCGCCGATCTGTTCCTCGGCGCGCTTGACTTCGGCAAAGGCGCTGCGCACGTCCAGTTCAGCCAGTTGCTCCAGATTCTGCAGCGCGAGCTCGCGCTGGTCCCGGGCGGTCGTCGATTGCAGATGGACGGCCCGGGCCTGACGGTTGCGAATCGGGAAGTCGAGCCGCAGACCGGCGCCAGCATCCCAGAATTCTTCATTGCCACCGTCGCGCAGATTGTCCACGCTGTCGCTGAAAGATTCCCCGTATCCGCTGCGCCCCAGCGTGATGAACAGATTGAGTGCGGGCAGCAGGCCGTTGCGCGTCTGAACCACCTGTAGCTCGCCGCTGCGCAATTGCATGCGCGCCTCGTTCAGGTCGGGCCGGTATCGCAATGCCAGTCGGACATGGTCATTGACGTCGCCCGTGAAGGGCGGCGGCAGCGTGGGGACATCGGCGATCTCGATGGTACGGTCCCAGCCATCGATGCTTTCCGGGTTGAGTTGCTGCAGAAAACGCAGCCGCACCTTCTCGAATGCGCTGCGTGCGTCGATCAGGGCCTGTCGGCGCAAGGCCAGTTCCGCGCGCGGCGCCGGCAGCTGCGTTTGGGCGATCTGGCCCACTTCGACCCGTTGCTCGATTTCGTTCAGCTGTTGCTCGGACAGCCGTACCGAATCTTCCAGGATTTCGAGCTGTCGCTTGAGCAGGTAATAATCCCAGTACAGCGATTCGATCTGGCCTACGAGGGTCTGCGCGAATCCCCGCAGCTGATATTGCGTGGCCAGCGTTTCCGCTTCGGCCTGCCGGATCCGGGCGAGATTCGCCGACGGGCTGCCGCCCTTGAGCAGCGCCTGAGTCAGCGTCAGCCCGACCCGGGTCTGGTTCTGGGCGTCACGGGCGCTGCCTTGCAGGTCTTCCAGGATGAGCCGTTCGATGGTGTCGCTCTGGCTCTTGATGCGCTCGTTGGATACGGAGGCCTCGACCTGGGTGCCGGTGACGAAGCGTTTCGTCGCACCTACCTTGACTTCACTGCGCTCGCCGTCGATGACGCTGCCCTGGTCCGATTCGGTGACCTCCACGAGATTCTGGCCGCGGTTGCGCCGGAAAGGACTGGGCAGCGCCGCGCGCGGATTGATGTCGAGATTCTCCGGGATGGTGCCCACTCCGGGGAAGAAGAATTCCGACTTTTCGCGGCCCAGCGAGCCTTGCGCAAACAGACTGGTGTCATAGCGGGCCCGCTCGATGTCCTCGAAGGCGCCGCGCAGCACGGGCGAAAGCATCTGAACGTTGAGCAGCTTGTTGTTCTGGAGCGCCAGCAGGACTGCTTCCTCCCGCGTGATGCGCAGTGGACCAGCCGCTTTCGCGAGCGCCGGTTTCGCCCCTTGGATCTGGTTGACGCCCGCCTTCGCTCCTTTCACAACCTTCTCTTGCAGGGGCGTGGGTCCGGGTTGGGATTGCGGATCCGGCACCACGGGTTGGTTGGCCTGCGCAGGCGTGACAAGCGCCAGCAAGGCAGCACCAATCAAGCTCGGCGGAGACAAGCGTCGGTTCATCGCGGGGCATCCTTGCGGTGGAACAGGGTATAGACGACGGGGACCACGAACAGGGTGATGAAGGTCGAGCTGATCAGGCCGCCGATCAGGGAGCGCGCCATGCTCTGCTGGATCTGTGCGCCTTCACCCTGTGCCACGGCGAGCGGAATGAGGCCCAGGATGGTCGTCAGGGCCGTCATCAGAATAGGACGCAGACGGGTGCGGCCGGCCTCGAGCAGCGCCTCCTGCAGCGCCAAGTGGCGTTCGTGACGCAGGTAGTTGGCTTGATCCACGAGCAGGATGGCGTTGTTCACGACCACCCCGATCAGGATGATGGCGCCGATCAGGGACACGATGTTGTAGGTGGTTCCGGTGAGCAGCAGCATCAGGTTCACACCGATCAGCGCCAGCGGCACCGAAAACATGACGATGAGCGGATCCCGGAGGGACTCGTACAGCATGGCCATTATGATGTAGACCAAAATGATGGCCAGGATCATGACCGTCATGAGGTCCTGGAAGGCCGCCCTCAGTTCTTCGTACTCTCCCACGAAAAGCACCTGATAGCCGGCCGGTATGGGCACGCTGGCGATGGCCTTGCGCACGTTCGCGACGACCGAACCCAGGTCTGCCCCGAAGATGTTGGCGCCGATCTGAACCGCACGCTGCTGGTCATTGCGCAGAATCCGCACCGGCCCCAGTTTTGCTTGCGTGTTGACCAGGTTGCGCAGGGTGATCTGCTGTCCAGCCGGGTTGATGACGTTCAGATCGAGGATTTCCTCCACCGACAGCGCTGTCGCATCCTTGAGTTTCACGACGATGTTGGATTCGTCGCCTCCCTCTGCATAACGACTGGCGATCGTCCCGCCCAGGGCAATCTCGAGGGTGCGCGCAATCTGCGCCACGCTGACGCCCAGGTCGGCCGCCTTGGCCCGATCGACGAGCAACTCGACCTGGGGAACCCCTTCCCGGTCGGCGCGCCGGACGTCCGTGACATTGGGCACCCGCTCGACGACATCGGCCAGATCATCGGCCAAGGCGCTCAGGGTATCGAGGTCGTAGCCGCGAACCTCGATCTGAAGTGATTCGCCACCGCCGATCATTTGCAGCATGACGTCCTGCGGAGCCCGCGAGCGCAGGATCCCGCCGGGGTAACCCGCCAGCGCCGTGCGCAGGTCGTCGGCAATCTGGTGGCTGGAGCGCTCCCGCTCCACGACCGGACGAAGCGCCACCGTCATTTCGGCGGTCGAGGTGGCTTCCGGTTTGAACAGGGTCGGTCCGACGGCCACGACCATATGCCGGAGCTCGGGTACATTGTCGCGGACGATTTGCGAGATCTCCTGGATCTTTTCTTCGACGACATCCAGCCGGGTCCCGGGGCGCATCTCGAATTCGACACGCACCTCGCTTTCGTCGGACGGCGGCATGAATTCCGTGCCGATGAGAGGGATCAAGCCGAAAGACAGCAGTACGAGCAGACCCGTGGCGGTCAGGGTTCGCCATGGGTGGCGTAGGCATGGATCGAGGGCACGTTGGTAACGCCGCTCTGCAGCGGCAATGAACGATCCAATTCGGTCGGCCAAGCCATGGACCTGGGTGCCCAGATTGATCTGGCGGTTGAGCAAGTGCGCCGCCAGCATGGGTGTGAAGGTCAAGGCAACCAGCAGCGAGGCGATGAGCGAGAAGCTCACGACCCAGCCCAACTGGCCGAACATTTCGCCGGCGATCCCCTGTGCGAAGATCAGCGGCAGGAATACCACCATCGTGGTGAAGGTTCCGCCGGCGATCGCCAGTGCGATCTGGTGAGCCCCCTCGATGGCCGCGTTCTGCGCGTCGAGTCCTTCTTCTTCGCGTTTGCGCGCAATGTTTTCGAGCACCACGATGGCATTGTCGACCATCATGCCGACGCCCAGCGCGAGACCGCCGAGTGTCATCATGTTGATGGTGAAGCCCGAAAAATAGATGAGTACGAATGCCACCAGGACCGAAATCGGCATGGCGGTCGCGACGAGCAGCGCCGCGCGGGCGTTGCGCAGGAAAAAGAGCAGGATTGCAAAGGCCAGGAATGCGCCCCCGAACAGCGAGCTCGTCAAATTATCGATGGCGCGCTGGATGTACTGTCCGGTATTGACGACGGTCACGAATGAAAGCTGCGGAAAATCGCGGCGGATCTTCTCCATCTCCGCTTCGACTCGTTCGGTGACCTCGACCGTGTTGTATCCGGACTGCTTGCGCACCATGAGCTGGACGCCAGGAACGCCATTGACCAGCGCCTTGCGTTCGATCTTTGCGGTGGTGTCGACCACGTCGGCGATCTGGTGGAGGTAGATGGGACCGCCGCGGTTGGCGATCAGGGTGCTGCGGATCTCGTCGAGGTTTTCGAAACGGCCGGGCACGCGGATGCGGATGTTCGTATTGCCCTGATCGATGCTGCCGGCGGGAAGCGTCACGTTTGCCGTGCGCAATGCCTGCACCACCTCGTCCAGGCTGAGGCGCAAGGCGCGGATCTTGTCAGGATAGATCTGCACCTGGATTTCCCGCTCCAGCCCGCCCCAGATGTTGATGGCGGCGACGCCCTTGAGGCGTTCCAGACGGTATTTGATCTGTTCGTCGATCAGCTTGCGCAAGGTCAATGCATCGAGCTTGCTGCCCACGCCCAGGATCATGACCGGAAAAGCATTGGTATCGAACTTGAGCATGATGGGTTCGTCGGCATCCGCCGGCATGAATTCGCGGATGCGACCGAAACCGTCCCGGATGTCGTTGGTCGCTCCATCGAGGTCGGTACCCCAGATGAAACTGACGCGAATGACGCTTTGTCCCTCCCGGGAAGTGGACGACAGTGCTTCCACGCCCGGAATGGAAGCCAGGATTTCCTCGATCGGTCGGGTGATCAGATCTTCGATTTCTTCAGGGCTGGCGTTCTCGTAGGTGGTGATGACGGTGAGCGTCGGCAGGCTCAATTCGGGCATCAGGTCGATGCTGGTGCGCATCAGGGTAAAACCGCCCAGGATCACCATGATCAGCATCATCATGCTGGTGAACACCGGATGCGTAACGGTAAAGCGGGGGATGTTCATCGTGCGTGTATCCGGCCGTGCAGGCGTTTGCGATTGACGGGCGATCGGTGTCGATCAGGAACTGCGGGACCGGGAGACCTGGATGGGTTTCCCGTCGTCGAGCAAGTGCAGGCCGAGCGTGACGACATCGCCCTTGAGGTCGGGCGATACGATCTGGGTCAGATTGTCCTGGACCAGGCCGGTCTGCACGGGGACGAAGCGAGCCTTGACCTCGTCGCCGTCTCGAACGACGAGGAACACGCCTTTTTTCCCTTGCCGCTCGACGATGGCATCGTTGGGGACGGCTGTGGCCCCTTTTGCCTGATCGAAAAGGATACGCGCCCGTCCGAACATGCCGGGTTTCAGCTCGCCATCTTCATTGGGTATCGTGACTTCCACCAGCGCTTGCCTCGACAGTTCGTTGAACTGCGGCGATATGCGCGTGATCTGGCCGGGAAATTCCCGATCCGGGTGGGCGGCTGTGGTGAGGGTCACCGGTTGATTGATCTCCAGGCGACTGTAATCACGCTCGGTCACGCTCATCTGAGCGATGATGGGCTGGAGCGCAAGCACCTGGACGATCGGTTCGCTGGGTCGCAGCAGGCTGCCTTCATCGACGAAGCGTTGACCGACGACCCGTCGGGTGTCGGCATCCGGCCAGTCGGCATGGATCTTGGTGTAGGAGAGCTTCAGTTCGGCGGCGTTGAGCCCCGCCCGGGCCTGTTCCAGTTGCGCTTTGGCGACGCTGAGGCGGGCACGGCTGGCCGTGACGCGTGTCAGTGCGGCGTCGTATTCCGCTTCCGAGGCGATTTTGCGTTCCAGCAGTTGCTGGCTGCGCTGGAAATCGCGCTCGGCGACCTGGGCCGACGCGGTGGCTTCGGCCAGCTGGGCCTGGGCCACACTCAACTGCGCCCGGATCCGGATCACTTCCTGGGCGATCTCGTCGTCCTCGATCTCGGCAATGAGCTGGCCCTTCTCGACCGTGTCGCCCGAGCCGACCGTGAGCTTGAGCAGCAGTCCGCCCACCTTGGGTGTGATCAGAAATTGGGCATTGGGGCGCAAGGTCCCGTTGAAATACCGGTAGTCGTTCACGTCGAGCACGCGTACGGGGGCCACTTCGACGGCAACCGCTTCGGAAGCCGAAGGGTTTTCGTCAGACGAGAAGAACAGGCGTTGCAGCACGACTGCGGTCAGCAGCAGGGCAAATCCGATCAAGAGGGCGCGCGGGAGGCCTTTCGGCATGATCATCCGTCCTTGGAATTCAGAGGCTTCAAGTGCCCTGAAACCTACTATAGTCCACGGCTCATGACAATCGCTGCGGAAGCACCCTTCTCGCCGAATCGAGGCGATGCCGGGCGCAGCGCGCCGAGAAGGGGTGTTGGCCAGGGTCGGCCTGACAGCCGCTCAGGCGGAATCAAGACGCGGATCGGCGGGGTTGCGACCGGTGAGTTTCCCAGTGCTCGATGGCTTGGACGACCTGACCGGCGGCGGCCGTGAGCGCCGCATCTGCAAGGGTCGGGTCATTGTCTTGCAACGCCCGCCACGCGGCGGCCGTCAATTCCGTGGCGGCAGGCAGGACATGATCCCGTTGCAGCAGCTCGTAGCCTGCCTGCAGCGCTTGCAGACACGTTACGCAGGCGGCTTCTTCCAACTCGGCGAGCGTCAATGCCATGCGGCAGGCGCCCAGTGGTGCCAGCGACAGCGTGGCCCAGGAGGACCTGCCGATCGCGTCGTCCTCGCTCATCCAATGCCATTGTGTCAGGCCATGGACGAGATGGAGGAGGGTCAACATCGTCGGCAGGTCGTCGAACAGCTGGCGATGACCCCGACGTGCCGCGAGTTCGGCGCTGACCTTGAGGGGCGGGGCGACCAGCCGGGCGTACTCCCGGTCGGACAAGGCGATGACATCTTGGGGTTCGGGCACGGCGGGACTCTGTCAGTGCAAATGCCGGGACATCGGGAGGGGTTCGTCGGGCGTTTCGGGGTGGGTCAGCTCGCCGTCGGGGCCCGGAAACAGCGGTGCGCCGCAGTCATCGCACTCCGCGAGCCCAAACCGTTCATCGAGCACCTTTACCGTGCGCACGCCTGCCTGGGCGAGTTCGTCCACAATTCGCCGCGGCACATCCGTCTCGTCTTCCTCACCATCCCGCAAGCCCCATATGGCGCCTTGCAGGATCTGCGGTTGGCCTGCTCGCAGCAATGCGATCCGATACTCGGCAAGGACTGCATTGTCGTAGCAAGCCGCGATGATCGCCTCCACGTTCTCAGGCGGGACGTCGTACTGGGCCTGCAACTGCGCGACGCAGGCCCGGAGCGTGAACGGGCGGCCGAGATCGTCGACTCGGCGCAGTACTGCAAAATAGGCGTCGGGCGCCAGCGGTTCTGCCACGCAGTTGGGCAGGAGATCGGAAAAGGCCGGGCGGGCTGCGTCTTTCCATCGGTCTTCGATCACATCGCGGCTGCTTCCGGCGCGATGCCATCGGAACAAGGCGCCGTCAGCTGGGCGCGCCTGAATGAAGGCGAGTACATAGCGCGGATCTGCGAGGTAGTGATGCGTCGCGGGCAGTGCGCTGCCGCGGACGGGCAGGACCGTTTCGCCGTGTGACAGACCTTCCTGAAGCCGCCTCACCATTTCGAAAGTCCCGCAAAAGCCGACGGGCAGCTGGTCCGGGCCGAACAGGTAGTCTGCGAGGATCACCGAGCTGCCTTCGGCCGCGATTCCATCGGTGATCAGCGCATGCAGGGTGCCGCACTGCGCAGGGCTGAGGTTGCGGCTCGGAATTTCATAGCGCGACCATGCCAGGACGGGCAGCGCGATCAACAGGCCGGCGTCGCCGCCCGTCGCCTCGGCCTCGATGGCATCCGAGAGCACCTCGTAGGCATGCGGATTTGCTGCGTCGGCACCGTCAAGTGCGTCGCCCAGTAGTGACTCGCGACCTTCGGCCAGCAGGCGTCGGACGAGGGGCCGCAGCCGCGCCTGATAGTAGCGATCTTCCTGCGCGCAACCCGAGCGGCCGAGCCCTGACGCCAGCTCGATCAATTCTTCGGTTCCGCGCCGCCCTTGCCGAGTGCCGGCGCGCGTTCGTCTCATTGACACCCTAAAACCCCGAATCCGGCCGAATGCCGGAAAGAGCATCAGTTTACTCCACTGCAGGCGCGAGCGCGGCTTGCTCAGCGCGTCCAATGCGAGCGCCGACGCAGGTCGAGGGTATGGGGGTACTCGCGGTTGACTTCCTCCGGCGGCGGTTGCATCGGGCCCAAGGGATGGCCTTCGGGCAGGAAGCGGGCGAGGCGGGCGATGTCGGGCGGCACTTCCAGAACACCCGGCGTGTGGCCGAATCCCCAGAAGCGGCTGACGCGGCGCGTCTCCGCGGCGTAGGCGTTGACGGGATAAACGTCGTAGCTGCGTCCACCCGGGTGGGCGACATGATAGGTGCAGCCGCCGATGGAGCGGCCGTTCCAGGTGTCGATGATGTCGAACACCAAGGGTGAGTGCACGCCGATGGTCGGATGCAGCGCCGAGGGCGGTTGCCAGGCTCGGTAGCGCACGCCGGCGACGTATTCGCCATGCGTGCCGGTGTTGTGCAAGGGCACGCGACGGCCGTTGCACGCAACGACATACCGAGAATCCGTCAGCCCGTTGACGCGCACCTGCAGACGCTCCACGGAGGAATCGACGAAACGCGCCGTACCGAGGTTGGTCGACTCCTCGCCCAGCACGTGCCAGGGTTCGAGCGCAGCGCGCAGCTCCAGATGGATGTCGTCCACCCGCACTTCGCCGTAATGTGGAAAGCGGAACTCCAGGAACGGCGCCAGCCAGTCGGGGTGGAACGGGAAACCCGCCTCACGCATGTACCGCACCACATCCTGCATGTCCTGCCAGACGAAGTGGGGCAGCATGAAGCGATCGTGCAGCGAGGTTCCCCAGCGCACCAGATCTTGGCGATACGGGCGTTGCCAGAAGTGCGCCACGAGGGTGCGCAGCAGCAGCATCTGCACCAGGCTCATGCGGGCGTGCGGCGGCATCTCGAAGGCCCGCAGTTCGACCAGTCCGAGCCGGCCGCGCTGGCTGTCCGGCGAATAGAGCTTGTCGATGCAGAATTCCGCCCGATGCGTGTTTCCGGTGAGATCGACGAGCAGATTGCGCAGCAAACGGTCGACCAACCAAGGCTGGGGGACCTCCCCCTGCGGCATTTCCTTGAAGGCGATGTCGAGCTCGTACAGGCTCTCGACGCGTGCCTCGTCTACCCGCGGCGCCTGGCTGGTCGGGCCGATGAACAGGCCCGAGAACAGGTAGCTCATGGCCGGGTGGTGTTGCCAGAAGGTGATCAGGCTGCGCAGCAGGTCGGGCCGGCGCAGGAAGGGGCTGTCGGCCGGCGTCGCGCCACCCAGGGTGACGTGATTGCCGCCGCCCGTGCCGGTGTGCCGGCCGTCGAGCATGAATTTTTCGGTGCCCAGGCGTGTCTGCCGCGCTTCCTCGTACAGCGTTTCGGTGATCTCGACCATTTCGTCCCAGCATTCGGCGGGATGGACGTTGACCTCGATGACGCCGGGATCGGGCGTGATGTGCAGACGCTTGAGACGCCAGTCGTGCGGCGGCTCGTAACCTTCCAGCCGCACCGGGATGCCGAGCTGGGCTGATGTGGCCTCGATACAGCCCAGCAGGTCGAGATAGTGTTCCAGATAGCTGACCGGGGGCAGGAAGATGTGCAGGCACCCGCCACGCGGCTCCAGGCATAGGGCCGTGCGGAACACCTCGACCCAGCGGTTCGCCTGCGGATCATCGGCCTGATCCATGGCGCTGATGGCCGGTGGCGCGGGCGTCCAGCTGCTGTAATGCCGGGCGACTTCGCCTTGCAGCGCATCGAGCGGCGGGCGCGGCTCGAAGGGGCTCGGTTCGGGGACGACCTCGCGCCGTTCGCGCTGTTGCGCGCTCCAAGGCAGCTGATCCAGGGGGAGGCGCAGCCCCATCGGCGAGTCGCCCGGCATCAGAAACATGGTGTCTCGGCGGAACGGCCAGTGCACGCTCTGCCAGCGGCTTGCGCTGTAGTTCCACTGCAGCGGCAGGCAGTAGCCGACCGGCATGCCCAGCCCGCCAGTGAGGATCTGGCGCAGCCGGGCGTGGTCGGGATGTTGCTTGTCGTCCAGCTTGAGGACGTCGAGATCGATGGGCAGGCCGTCCGATTTCCAGAGGTGATAGAGCACATCCTCATAGCCGGGCTGAACGTGCTCGGCGGCGACGCCCAGGCGCCGAGCCAGCTCGCGCCCGAAGCAGAGTGCATCGTCGATGCTGCAACCGTAGTCCTTGTCGTCCTCGGCCAGCAGCTCGGGCCGTCGCCAAAGCGGTTGCCCGTCGGTTCTCCAAAAGAGCGACAGCGCCCAGCGCGGCAGTTCCTCCCCCGGATACCACTTGCCTTGCCCGATCTGAAATACGCCGCCGGGGGCGAAACGGTCACGCAGCCGGCGCAGCAGCACCCCGGCACGCTCGCGCTTGTGTGGCCCGAGCGCGGCGGTATTCCATTGTGCCGATTCCATGTCGTCGACCGAGACGAAGGTGGGCTCGCCACCCAAGGTCAGGCGCACGTCCCCGGCACGCAGTTGCTCGTCCACCGCCCACCCCAAGAGGTTGATGGCCTGCCACTGGTCCTCCGTATATGGCTTGGTGACCCGCGGGTCTTCATGGATGCGCTGCACGGTATTGTGATGTTCGAAGGTCACCACGGTGTCGGGATCGCCCCAGAAGCTCCCCGAAACCGGGGCGGCGCTCACCGGATCGGGTGTACAGGCGAGTGGAATGTGCCCCTCGCCCGCAAACAGACCCGAGGTGGGGTCCAGACCGACCCAGCCGGCGCCGGGCACGTAGACCTCGCACCAGGCGTGCAGATCGGTGAAATCCGCCTCCGGGCCGGATGGCCCGTCGAGGGATTTCACATCCGGAGTAAGCTGCACGAGGTAGCCGGACACGAAACGCGCCGCCAGCCCCATGTGCCGCATGATCTGCACCAGCAGCCAGGCTGAGTCGCGGCAGGACCCGGTCGCCTTGCCCAGCGTTTCCTCGCAGGACTGGACGCCGGGCTCCATGCGAATCAGGTAGCCGATGTCCTTTTGCAGGCGGCTGTTCAGCTCCACCAGAAAGTCGACGATATAGGGGCGCTTGCCGCGATTGACGCCGGACAGCCATTTACGGAGCAGGGGGCCGTTCTCGACGACCTCCATGTAGGGGGTCAATTCCTTGCGTAACTGGCGATCGTAGGTGAATGGGAAATGCTTGGCATACTCCTCGACGAAGAAATCGAAGGGGTTGATGACCACCATCTCGGCGACGACATCGACCTCGATCCCCAGGGTCTGTGTTTCTTCCTGGAACACCACGCGCGCCAGGATGTTGCCGAAGGGGTCCTGCTGCCAGTTGATGAAGTGTTTTTCCGGCGTGACCCGCAGGGAATACGACAGGATCGGCGTCCGGCTATGCACCGCCGGACGCAGCCTGATCACCTGCGGCGAGAGGGCGACCGGCCGGTCATAGTGATAAACGGTCTTGTGGGTGAGCGCCACGCGCAGGGACATTCGGGCCTCCAGGGGACGATGGCGGTTGTTTGGGCCGCGACAGGGCTTCCAGCCGATGCTTGCTTAGCGAGCATCATGCCAGTCCGCGCCGACCCCGGCGACGGGCGCAGCCAGCCCTGCGTCAAGCACAAGAGTGCACCGCGGCAGCAAGCGGTGCATCATCATGGTGCCCGAAGTGCGTCCTGAGGGACGCCAAGGTCAAGCGCGCCCCAAAATGCGGCGCCTTGCCCGGCGGACGGCTGCGGCTGCGGGCCTTGCTGCAGTGGGCGCGATTTTTGTAAGCGAATTGAAAAGTCCGAATCGGAACGCCGATTCCGATACCCCCTGATGGAGCCCGCATGTCGCAGCAATGGCGCAAGTATCTGCAGCCGAATTTCTTCGATGAGTTGATCGGGCCGGATGGCCCCCGGCCTGCCGCGCGCCCCTTGCTCGACCTGCTGAGCAAGCTGGGCCCGGAGACACTGCGCGAGCGGCAACGTGCGGCCGAGCTCGAAATCAAGACGCTGGGCATCACCTTCACTGTTTACAGCGACGGCAATGCGATCGACCGGGCCTGGCCGATGGACATCATCCCGCGGGTCATCGCGGCCAGCGAGTGGCGTCGCACGGAGGCCGGCCTCAAGCAACGGGTCCAGGCGCTGAACCTCTTCATCAACGACATCTATGGTTCCCAGCACATCATCCGCGACAAGCACTTTCCCGAAGCCTTGATCGCCAGTTCAAAGAATTTTCGGCCCCAGTGTCGCGATTTCACGCCGCCCCTGGGCGTATGGGCGCATATCTGCGGCTCGGACATGGTGCGCGACGCCGACGGGACGCTGTACGTTCTCGAGGACAACCTGCGGGTGCCCTCGGGGGTGTCCTACATGATGATGAACCGCCTGGTCATGAAGCACGTCTTCCCCGAGCTGTTCGAGAATCAGATCATCCTGCCGGTGGACGACTACCCTTCGCAGCTCTTCGACATGCTGGCCGCCATGTCGCCGCGGCCCGGCGATCACCCCTGCGTGGTGGTCCTGACACCGGGCATCTACAACTCCGCCTATTTCGAACATGCCTATCTGGCCCAGCAGATGGGCGTGGAACTGGTGGTGGGCTCGGATCTGTACGTGGGCGACGATGACGGTGTTTACATG
The DNA here is from genome assembly GCA_035325645.1 of Candidatus Macondimonas sp. Lineage (GTDB taxonomy): Bacteria > Pseudomonadota > Gammaproteobacteria > UBA5335 > UBA5335 > Macondimonas. Next base: position 24,310 of record DAOKZK010000009.1, read on the forward strand.
CGCACCATCCAGGGACCCGAGCGTGTCGATGTGATCTATCGCCGGATCGACGACGACTTCCTCGACCCCGAAGCCTTCCGGCCCGATTCGGCGCTCGGTGTTCCCGGGCTGCTGCGGGCTTGGCGCTCCGGCAGGGTCGCGCTCGTGAACGCGCCCGGAGCCGGCGTGGCCGACGACAAGGTCGTCTACACCTACGTGCCCGATTTCATCAAATATTATCTGGATGAGGATCCGATCCTCCCCAATGTCCCGACCTGGCGCTGCGAGGATCCGGCATCCTTGGATCATGTCCTCCGGCACTTGCCGGAGCTGGTGGTCAAGCCCGCCAATGAGTCCGGCGGCTACGGCATGATCGTCGGACCCAAGGCCAGTCGCGCCGAATGCGAGCGTTTCGCCGAACTCATTCGCAGCGACCCGCGTAACTACATCGCCCAGCCGACTCTCGCGCTGTCGACCGTGCCGACCCTGACCGATCATGTGCCCGAGCCGCGCCATGTGGATCTGCGGCCGTTCATCCTGAGCGGCAACGAGATCCAGGTCACGACCGGCGGACTGACGCGCGTCGCCATGGTCAAGGGTTCGCTTGTCGTGAACTCATCGCAGGGCGGAGGCAGTAAGGATACGTGGGTGGTCGAGACCGGGGATGCGGACGCGCCGGGCTGAACGCGGCGCTGCTGCACGAGGAGTTTGGAATGCTGTCGCGCATGGCCGAAAACATGTACTGGTTCGCCCGCTATCTCGAGCGCGCGGAGAACACGGCCCGGCTGGTCACCGTGACCACCAACCTGATGCTGGATCTGCCGCGGCACGTCACGGCGGATTGGGGCCCGCTGGTCGACATTACCGGCAGCCGAGAAGCCTTCATGGCGCGGCACGGCGAAATGAGCGAGCACCGCGTCGTTCAGTTTCTCCTCGCCGATCGCGACAACCCCGGATCCCTGATCAGTTCGCTCACCAAGGCGCGCGAGAATCTGCGCACCACGCGCGACATCGTGCCCTCGGAGGCCTGGGAGCAGATCAACCGCATCCATCTCCTGGCCCAGGACAAGATGGGCGAGGCGCTGTCGCGGCGCGGCCGCCACGAGTTCCTGCAGGTGATCGTCGGTCATTGTCAGCAGATCGTCGGATTGCTCGGTGGCGCGATGAGTCGCGACGAAGCCTATGTGTTCATGCGTCTGGGGCGCTACCTCGAGCGCGCCGACATGACCACCCGCATCCTGGACGTGCGCTCCGGCGATCTGCTTGCCGAGATTCCCAGCGATCTCATGGCCTACAGCCGTTTGCAATGGATGAGTGTGCTCAAATCCCTTACGGCCTATCAGATGTACCGTCGGCTGGTACGCAGCCGCGTGTCCGGAGTCGATGTCGTGCGCTTCCTGCTGCGCGAGGAGCGCTTTCCGCGCTCCTTGCAGGCCTGTATCCGGACCCTCGAGGAGGGTCTCGCAAAGCTGCCGCATCAGGAGGCGCCTCTGCGCGCCGTTGCCCAGTTGAAGAGCCTGCTGCAGCGTGCCGACATCGGGGCGCTGGCGCATGAATCCGGCACCCTGCATCTGTACATGGACGAACTGCAGCTCAAGCTGGCGGCTTGCCACAATGCCATCGTCGCCACCTACTTCAGCCTGGAATCCATGGCTCCGCCCGGCGGACCCTTGCCGCACGAAACGACGGTCGAGCCGCTTCGGCCGTCTGCGCAGTCCCAGTCGCAGGCTCAGGCCCAGCATGTGAACTGATCCTCGCCGGCTGCACACGTTGTCTGGTCCCCGACATGCCGGCACAATGGACCATCCCCGCGACGAGACCCTGCCGTGACCCAGGCGACCTTTCCCGCATTGCGCATGCGCCGCATGCGCCGAGATGCGTTCTCCCGACGTCTGATGCGGGAGCACACCCTGACTGCCGACGATCTGATCTGGCCCGTGTTCGTGCTCGACGGCGAGCAGCGGCTTGAGCCGGTGGCGGCCATGCCGGGCGTGACGCGCATGAGTCTGGATGTGCTGCAAGCCGAACTGGAAACGCTGGTGGGGCTGGGATTGCCCGCCGTGGCGCTGTTTCCGGTGGTGCCCGAGGCACGCAAGTCCCTCGACGCGGCGGAGGCCAGCCATCCGGACGGCTTGGTCCAGCGCGCAGTGCGAAGGCTCAGATCGGCCTTTCCGGCGCTCGGCGTCATTACAGACGTTGCTCTGGATCCCTATACGACCCATGGGCAGGACGGGCTCTTGGGCGAGGACGGCCGGATTCTGAACGACGAAACGGTGGAGGTGCTGGTGCGCCAGGCGTTGTCTCATGCCGAGGCCGGCGCCCAGGTGGTGGCGCCGTCGGACATGATGGACGGGCGCATCGGCGCCATCCGTGCCGCGCTGGAGGCGGCCGGACATCGTGACACGCGTATCCTCGCCTATGCCGCCAAATATGCCTCTGCCTTCTATGGGCCCTTCCGCGAAGCGGTAGGCTCGGCGCGGGCGCTGGGCAAGGCCGACAAGCGCACTTACCAGATGGATCCTGCCAACGGCGACGAGGCGCTGCGCGAGGTGGCACTCGATCTGGCCGAAGGCGCGGACATGGTGATGGTCAAGCCCGGCATGCCCTATCTGGACGTGGTGCGGCGCGTGAAGGAGCGCTTCGGCGTACCCACGCTCGCCTATCAGGTCAGCGGCGAGTACGCCATGCTCAAGGCCGCGGCGCAGGCGGGCTGGCTGGACGAGCGGGCGGTGGTGACCGAATCCCTGCTTGGGTTCAAGCGCGCCGGAGCCGATGCCGTCCTGACCTATTTCGCGCCGCAGGCGTTGCGCTGGTTGCGCGAGGCGTGATGTTGCGCCTGCAGGGGAGAATCCACCGATGACGGATCGCTATGCCGTGGTGGGCCATCCGGTGTCCCACAGCAAGTCGCCATTGATCCATCGTTTGTTCGCCGAGCAGACCGGCCAGGACATGGTCTATGGAACCCTGCTCGCCCCACTCGACGGCTTTGCCGAGACGACGCGGAAGTTCTTTGCCGAAGGCGGCAAGGGACTCAACGTCACTGTGCCTTTCAAGGCAGAGGCCTTCGTGCTGGTTGACACCTGTTCGCCCCGGGCTGCACAGGCCAGCGCCGTGAACACGCTGGGCGTCGACGCCGATGGGCGCCTTTGGGGGGACAATACCGATGGGGTCGGCCTGGTGCGGGATCTCAAGGAAGCGCTGGGGTTGACGCTGTCGGAGCGCCGGCTGCTGCTGCTGGGCGCAGGGGGGGCGGCTTGCGGCATCCTCGGGCCCCTGCTGGAGGAAGGCCCGCGCGAGCTGGTGGTCGCCAACCGGACCGCTGCCAAGGCTGAGGCGCTGGCGACTCGGTTTCGTTGCCTGGGATCGGTACGCGGGTGTGGATTGGCCGACCTGTTCGGCATCGGCGCATTCGATCTCATCTTGAACGCGACATCCGCAAGCTTGTCCGAGGCACTGCCGGTACTGCCCTTGGGGCTGGTGGCCACTGATACGGTTTGCTACGACCTCGCCTATGGATCGCAACCGACAGCCTTCATGCGCTGGGGGCAAGCGCAGGGCGCTGCGCGGACGGAGGATGGCTTGGGAATGCTCATCGAGCAGGCGGCGGTTGCCTTCGAGCGCTGGCGCGGTGTGCACCCCGACACGACTCGGGTACGCGAAATCCTGCGTCCGGATTCGCCCCCGGCGTCGACCTGATCCGTGCGCGCCTATGATGATGCGTTGCGCTGGCTGATGGACCGGCCGGAGCAGGTGAACGCGCTCGAGCGGCACGCCGCAGACCTGGAACGCCGTGCCGCCCGGCAGGCGGGGCTGACCCCCCGTGCGCCGCAGTTGGCCTTCGATCTGCGCGGAACGTGCGCAGGCTCGGTGAACCACGCCGGCGTGATCCGCCTCAATCCCGTGCTGTTGCGGGAAAACCTGCCGGCTTTCATGGCCCAGACCATCCCGCACGAGGTAGCGCACTGGGTCGTGTTCCGCTGGCGACCGCGCGCCGCGCCACATGGCCCCGAGTGGCGTCAGGTGATGGCATGGCTCGGCGCATCGGCGCGGCGCTGTCATGATTTCGATGTCGCGCGGGCGCAGGTGCGCACCCTGCGCAGCCACCGATACCTCTGCGCCTGCCAGACGCACGAGGTCAGTGTCATTCGGCATCGACGCATGCAGAACGGGGTGATCTATCGCTGCCGGATCTGCGAGGGCGTGTTGCGCTCACCGGCCGACACCCGGTGAAGGGCGGCATGGGGACTGTTTGCCATTCGGATGTCCGCGCGGGCCGACTCGGCATCCAAAACAGGGCTACTATCTCATGGGCATGCCGTTCGGAGTGACCCGTGGTTTGACAACAGAAGGAGCGAGTCGAATGTTGAGGCAGGTTTGCGGCGTGGATGATCTGGCGGTGGGCGCCATGCAGAAGTTCGACGTGGCCGACAAATCGGTCGTCCTGTTTCGGCTGGAGGACGGCTTTTACGCCACCCAGCGCTCATGTACCCACACCTGGGGGCCGCTCGACCGCGGGCGGCTGGAACAGGGTGAGGTGGTCTGCCCGTTGCACCGCGCGCGGTTCGATGTGCGGACCGGGGCGGTCAAGCAGTGGGCCTGCTTTCCGCCGGGCGTCCAGCTGTTCAATTTCCTGCGGGGGCAAAAGCCGCTCACCACCTATCCGGTGGAGATCAAGGACGGACGCGTCTGGATCGATCTGTGAGCGCAGGGACGCGCTGAACGCTGGCCGGGCGCGGTATAATCGCGCCCTTTGCCCCGCTTCGCGCATCGACCCGTCCGGTCGATGCCCTGTGCATACCAAGGATTGCCCGATTCATCATGGCCCTCATCGTTCAAAAGTATGGCGGCACGTCGGTCGGCACGATCGAACGCATCGAACAGGTCGCCCGCAAGGTCATCGCTGCGCGCCGACGCGGGGACACCGTGGTGGTCGTCGTTTCGGCGATGAGCGGGGAAACGGATCGGTTGCTCGGGCTGGCGCGCCAGATTGCGCCTCGTCCTGAGCCGCGCGAGGTCGACGTCCTGATCGCCACCGGCGAGCAGGTCACCATTGCGCTGCTGGCCATGACCTTGCAGAAGCTCGGGTGTCCGGCACGGTCCTACACCGGTGCGCAGGTGCCGATCGTCACCGACGCGGCCTACGGCAAGGCGCGCATCGCGCACATCGATGCGGCGCGCATGCAGAGCGATCTCGACGCCGGCCGGGTCGTGGTGGTGGCGGGATTCCAGGGCGTCGATGCCGAGGGCAACATCACGACCCTGGGCCGCGGCGGATCGGACACGACGGGCGTTGCCCTGGCGGCCGCGCTCGCGGCGGACGAGTGCCAGATCTTCACCGATGTCGATGGGGTCTATACCGCCGATCCGCGTATCGTCCCGACGGCCCGGCGGCTGGATCGCATCACCTTCGAGGAAATGCTCGAACTGGCCAGCCTGGGTGCCAAGGTGCTGCAGATCCGCTCGGTGGAATTTGCCGGAAAGTACAATGTGCCGCTGCGCGTCCTGTCGACTTTCCAGGAGGGTCCGGGCACGCTGATCACTTATGAGGAGCAGCAGGTGGAAGAGGTCATCATCTCCGGGATCGCGCACAACCGGGACGAGGCGCAGATCACCGTGAGCGGCATTCCCGATCAGCCGGGCGTCGCCTATCGCGTCCTGGGGCCGGTCGCCGATGCGAACATCGAAGTGGACATGATCGTGCAGAACGTGGCCCGTGATGGCACCACCGATCTCACCTTCACGGTCCACCGCAACGACCATGAGCGGGCGCTCGACATCCTGCGCGCGCGCCAGGCCGAACTCGGGGCGCGGGAGATTTCCGGCGAGGGGGCCATCGCCAAGGTGTCCGTCGTCGGTGTCGGTATGCGCAGTCACGCAGGGGTTGCAGCCCGCATGTTTTCGGCATTGGCCGCGGAAGGCATCAACATCCGCATGATTTCGACTTCCGAGATCAAGATCTCTGTCGTGGTCGGCGAGAAGTACGTCGAATTGGCGGTGCGGGCGCTGCATGAGGCGTTCGCGCTTCACAAGGGTCCGGAACGTTAATGTCGAAGATTTCAGGGCCGATATCAGCGGGGACAACACAGGACGTGACCTATCCCGGATAAGCGGATATGACGGCAAGGAGCTCTAAATGCTGATTCTGACGAGACGAGTGGGTGAAACGGTCATGGTGGGCGATGAAATCACCATCACCGTGCTGGGGGTCAAGGGCAATCAGGTTCGTTTGGGAATCAATGCGCCCAAGGACGTCGCGGTGCATCGCGAAGAGATCTACCAGCGCATCAAGCACGAGCATGACGACGCAGAACCCGGCAACGCGCTCTCGCGTTGAGCGCGCTGCGCGGCTTTACCCGCAAGCCGGTTGCCGATAGAATCGGCGCTCTTCTCAGGCCGCGGCCACTGCCCAAAACGGTGGCCATGGCGACACATTTACGGAGAGATGGCCGAGAGGCCGAAGGCGCTCCCCTGCTAAGGGAGTATGGGCCAAAAGCCCATCGAGGGTTCGAATCCCTCTCTCTCCGCCACCTTCTGTAGATGGCGTGATCAGCAACGCTGATCCGGCGCGCCGAGCGCTTCTCTGCTTGCTTCGCCCATTGCGGTCGGTTCGGATTGCGCAATCCACACAGCCCAATCGCAAAGGAATGCTATGCTGTCGACGCGGGCATTCCGCCAATGATCAAACGCCATGCTGAGGAGGCCGTCATGTACCGGGGGTATCGCGTCGCGTCGTTGATGTTCGGTTTGCTGGTGGCCTCGCTGGCGGCAGCCGAACTGCCCAGTTCGCCTGCTCCTGCCGGCGCTGCGGTCTATTTCATCTCGCCCAAGGACGGTGAGCGTATCCGCGGTCCGGTGGTGGTTCGCTTCGGCCTGAAAGGCATGGGCGTCGCGCCGGCGGGCACCGCCAAAGAGGCAACCGGCCATCACCATCTCCTGGTCGATTGGGACCAGCCGCCCGTCAAAGGGCAACCCATCCCGTCCGATGCGCACCACAAGCACTTCGGCAACGGCCAGACCGAGACCACCTTGGATTTGGCGCCAGGTCGACACACCCTCCAGCTGTTGATGGGCGATGCCCATCACGTCCCGCATGAGCCGCCCGTGCTGTCCGATCGCCTCACTATCGAAGTGTTGCCCTGAGCCGGCAGCCACGCCGTTTGCGCGGGAGCGTCCACGGTTGAGCGTATTGCAGATCGAAGAGGCGGGGGGTTGCCCCAGCATGCCCGCACAAGCCGGCGTGGACGTCAAGGCCGCCTACCTCGCTACCCATGACGGCGTGATGGTCTATGACGCGAGCCGCATCAACACCCCCGGCGCGCATTGCTTCGATCCCGACTATTGGTCCGGGCATGCCGACGTCCTGCCGGTTCCCGGTGGCCGCGCTCGCGTGCTGCGTATCGTCCAGCCTGGCCAGGACTGGATCTTGCGACACTTCCACCGGGGCGGCTGGATGGGCGCCATCACGGCGGATCGGTATCTTTGGACGGGATTGGCGCGCAGTCGACCGTGGCGCGAATGGCACCTTTTGTATGACCTGTACCGGGCGGGGTTTCCGGTCCCGCGTCCGATCGCTGCCCGCGTGCAGCGCATCCAGCGCTGGTGGTATCGGGCGGATCTCATCAGCGAGTGGGTCGATGGCGAGCCGCTCTCGGTGATTTTGCGCCGCGCCGTCGTCCCGCAGCGTCTGTGGTACCGCATCGGGGTACAGATCCGCCGCTTTCACCAGGCTGGCATTTACCACGCCGATCTCAATCTCGACAATATTCTCATCGAGCCGGATCAGCGGGTCTGTCTTCTGGACTTCGACAAGAGCGGTCGTCGGCCGCCGCGGGCGTCCTGGCAACGTGCGAATCTGCGCCGCCTGCAACGCTCTCTGCTGAAGGCACAGGTTCGTACACCTGATCTCGCCTTCTCGGCAGGCGATTGGGACGAACTGCTGAGCGGTTACGCGGAGGGCTGACCGCGCGCGTAGACGTCCGGTAAGGGCGCCGGCCGTTTCTTGAACCGTTCGTGGACCCACAGGTATTGCTCGGGGCAGCACCGGATCTGCGCTTCCAGAATCCGGTTCTGCCGCGCCGTATCCGCTACCGGATCATCGCTCGGGAAATCGTCGAGCGGTGGGTCGATCCGGATCAGGTATTGCCCCGTTTCCAGGCGACGCTCCATGTAAAACGGCAGCACAGCAGCACCGGTCATGCGCGCCAGACGTGTGGTGCCCGTATTGGTCGGCGCGGGATGACCGAAGAACGGCACGAGCGCGCTGTTGCGGCCGCGATAGTTCTGATCGGGGGCGTACCAGATCGTGCGTCCCTGCCGCAGCGCGCGCACCATGGCGCGGATGTCATGGCGCTCGATGGCATGGCGAAAGCGGCGCTTGCGATGACCGCCGAGGAAGTGCTCGATGACCGGGTTGTCCTGTGGCCGGAACAGGATGTCCACATCCGCGTGGGGCGCGAACAGCCGGCCGCAGATGTCGATCGACGTGAAGTGTCCGCTCAGCAGGATGGCACCCTGACCGCGTGCCTGCACCGCCTGCAAATGCTCCAGCCCCTCCAGCGTGAGCCGCCGGTCGATCGCGCCAGCGGGCGCCCACCACGACATGGGCAGTTCGACGATGCCCATGCCGAGGGATTCGAAGTGTCGGCGCAGCAGGGTCCGTCGTTCAGATGGGCTCAACTCGGGGAAACACAGCGCAAGGTTGCGCTCGGCCACGTGGCGCCGCCGCCGGATGGCGTGGTACGCCAACCGCCCCAGCGCTCGACCGGTGGCGAGCTGTATCCGGTAAGGGGTCTGGGCGATCAACCACAGCACACCCATCAGGATCCATGTGGGCCAGTGACGGGGATGGATCAGGCGCGGTGGTGCTGCCATGCGGAAGTGCTCTGTGCCGAAAGGTGCAGTCTATCAAGACCGTCATGGGCCTGTGTTATGATCCGGCCACTTTCCGAAGGCGCCCGAATATCATTCATATGTATGATTTCAAAGGATTAAAGGCGCTCGTAGCGGGCGATGTAATGCTCGATCGCTACTGGCAGGGCGACACAGTGCGAATTTCACCCGAAGCGCCGGTGCCGGTCGTTCGGGTCACGGGTACCGAAGATCGGGTCGGGGGCGCGGGAAACGTGGCCCTGAATCTCGCTGCGCTCGGCATCCAGACGTATCTGGTCGGGTTGTGTGGTGACGACGAAGCCGCCGAACGGCTGCGCGCGCAACTGTCAGCGGCTGGTGTCGATGCACACCTGTCGGTTGTGCCCAATTGCCCGACCATCACCAAGCTGCGGATTCTCAGTCGTCATCAGCAGCTCCTGCGCCTGGATTTCGAAACGCCTTTTCCGGATCAGGCAGGAAACGATGTTCTCGAAGCGTTCGCCGCCTTGCTTGAAGGGATCGACGTGCTGGTGCTGTCCGATTACGGCAAGGGGACCTTGCGTCAGGCACCGGCCCTGATCGCGGCGGCGCGAGCCGCCGGGATTCCCGTGCTGGTCGATCCGAAGGGCAACGACTTCGGGCGCTATCGCGGGGCCACCGCTTTGACACCGAATCTCAACGAATTTCTCGCCGTGGCAGGATCCGGTCCGGTACCGGTCGATCTCGCCGCGGCTGGCGATGAATGGTGCCGCAAACTGGATCTCGAGCGTCTGATCGTCACGCGGGGCGAGGAAGGCATCAGTCTGTTCGACGGCACGGGCGGTCACGATCACTTGCCGGCGCGGGCGCGCGATGTGTTCGACGTGACCGGCGCGGGCGATACCGTGATTGCCGTGCTCGCCGCCTGTCGCGCGCGGGGCGTGGCATGGCAGGAGGCTGCTGCCTTGGCCAACGTCGCTGCCGGCTGGGTGGTGGGCTGCCTGGGGACGGTGCCGATCAGCGCGGCGCAATTGCGCCAGGCTGCCGGCGAGTCGGCGGATGAGCATCGGGGTGTTTTCGAGGCGTCCGCCTTGATCGATGCCGCCAAGCGCGCCCGTGCCAAGGGCGAACGGATCGTGATGACCAACGGCTGCTTCGACGTCCTGCACCCGGGACACATCCGCTATCTGGAGCAGGCTCGCGCTTTGGGTGATCGGCTCATCGTGGCCGTGAACGATGACGATTCGGTGCGCCGGCTCAAGGGCCCGCAACGGCCGATCAACCCGCTGGCGGACCGCATGGCCATGCTGGCGGCGCTGACGTGTGTCGACTGGGTGGTGTCATTCAGCGAAGACACCCCTGCGCGTCTGATCGGCGCCGTAAAGCCTGATGTGTTGGTCAAGGGCGGCGATTACGCCATTGATGAGATTGCCGGGGGCGATCAGGTGCGGGCCGGCGGTGGGGAGGTGCGCGTACTGCCTTTCCTGCCGGGCTATTCGACGACGGGGCTGCTGGAGCGCGTGCGCCGAGGGGAAGGCTGATGTTTCGCCGCCTGTATACCTTGCTGCTGGCCCTGTTGCTCCTGCCGTTGCTGGCGCTGTTTGCCTGGCGGGCATGGCGCCGACCGGAGTACCGCGATCGCTGGTGGCAAAGGCTGGGTCTGGGTGTGCCGGCCGTGCCGGCTCAGCGGCCGTGCGTCTGGGTGCATGCGGTGTCGGTGGGCGAAGTGGTGGCTGCAACGGCTCTGATCAAGCGCATGCAGCTGCATTATCCCGATTGGACCATCATGATCACGACCTTGACGCCGACGGGAGCCGAACGGGTGCGGCGCAATTTCGGCGACACCGTGATCCATCATTACCTGCCGCTCGATTTGCCCTGGATGGTCGGCCGGCTGCTCGATCGTCTCCGGCCCCGGCTCGTGATCGTCATGGAAACCGAGCTGTGGCCAAACCTGCTGGCGGCTTGCAGTCGACGCCAGATCCCGGTCTTGCTCGCCAACGCGCGGATCTCGGAACGCTCTCTGGGCAATTACCTGAGGCTGCGCTCCTTGATGCACGAGACACTCGCCAGCGTCACCTGCGCCGCAGCGCAAAGCGCAGCCGATGGCGAGCGGCTCGCGCAGTTGGGGCTCGAGCGTTCCCGCATCCTCGTGACCGGCAACCTGAAGTTCGATCGCGAGCCCCGCGACTCTGATCTGGCCGCGCCCGATTGGCGCGCCGGTTGGGGCCCAAACCGGCGGGTGTGGATCGCGGGCAGTACGCATGAGGGCGAGGATGGACTGTTGCTCGATGCCCTCAACGGCCTGTGGTGCCGGTGGCCGGATCTGTTGTTGGTGTTGGTGCCGCGTCATCCCCAGCGTTTCGAGGCGGTGCGCGCGCTGCTGGATGCCCGCGGTATCCGCTATGCCCGGCGCAGCGCGGGGCAGTGGCCCACGTCGGCGATGCCGGTTTTTCTGGTCGATACCATGGGCGAGTTGGGGATGCTGTACGAGGCGGCCGATTTCGCCTTCATCGGCGGCAGTCTCGTCCCCGTGGGCGGGCACAATGCGCTGGAGGCCGCGGCCCACGCGGTCCCGGTGCTGACAGGTCCATCCACATTCAATTTTCGCGACATTTATGCCGCACTGCGGGAGGTGGGTGCTGCCGTGGTGGTGGACGATGCCGAATCGCTGGCGCACGGGGTCGAGGCCTGGCTCAAGGAGCCTCAGGCGGCGCGGCGCGCCGGTGAGCGCGGGCAGCGCTGGATGATGGATAATCGCGGCGCTCTGGATCGGCTGTGGGCCGTGATCGAGACGTACATGGGCGGAACACCGCCGGCTGCGCATGAGCCGAGACCCGCCGCGGCGTACCGGCGACCGGCCGAAGCTCAATAGCGAGGCAGGGTCGGATCGATTTGCGCGGACCAGGCATCGATGCCGCCCGCGAGGTTGAAAACGGATGCAAATCCGCGGGCGGCAAGCAGTGCGACGACCTGGGCGCTGCGCATCCCGTGATGGCAATAGACGACGATGGGTCTGTCCCGCGGCAGCGTTTCGCAGCGCACGGGAATCTCCCCCATGGGAATGTGGACATCGCCCGGAAGGTGAGCAATGGCGTGCTCCCAGTCCTCACGCACATCGAGCACCAGCGGCGGGGCGGCTTCCCCGAGCCAGGCGGACAGGCGGCGAACATCCACGCTTTGCATGTCGGCTGACCCTCAGAACGTGAACGCAGGCGGACGCGGCGCATTCACCAAGGGCGGCAGGCAGGTCTCGAACAGGCTGCGGCGGACCCAGCGGTCCACATCCACCCGGGTGAACAGCACGGCCTCCATCATGGGTTCCGTGCCGATGATCAGCAGCAACCGCCCCCCGATGGTCAACGCCCGGTGATAGCCCTCGTGGTAGAGCGGCAGCGAGCCGGTGACCACGATCACGTCATGCTGTTGTTCGACCCCGGGCAGGCCGATGCCGAGATCGCGGCAACCGAGCGTCACGTTGGACAGGCTGCAATCCTCGAGGCGGGGCCGGGCTGCCGCAATGAAATCCTCATGAATGTCGACGCTCTGCACATGGCGCGCCAGATTTGCCAGACAGGCCGTGAGGTATCCACTGCCGGTGCCGACTTCCAGGACCTGGTCGAGCGGGTCGATGTCCAGTTCCTGCAGGATCCGGGCGGCGATCTTGGGTTCTTCCATCACCTGCCCATGCCCGAGGGGGATCGCCATATCGGCGAAGGCCCAGGCTTGATACGCGGGCGGCACGAAGCGTTCCCTGGGCACGCTTTCCATGATCCCCAGCACGCGTTCGTCCGAAACGAGCCAGGTACGGATCTGTTGTTCCACCATGCTGATGCGGGCCTGCTTGGGATCCACGACGCGACACTCCCGGAACGTTGCCTGACGAAAGCGCAGAATGGTAGCACGCGGGCGTGGCTTTCTTCCTCCATGGTCCTTGGCGATACAATGCGTTTTTGAGCTGCCCCGGACACGGCTCGTGGGTGAGCACACCAGATAAGGAAACCCCGAGATCATGAACGCCATCCCGTCCGACCCGAAGCGTCTCGAGCATCTGCTCGAAGGGGAACTCACCCAAGGCTATCCCGGCTCCCGCAAAATCTATGTGCAGGGCTCGAGGGACGACTTGAGGGTCGCCATGCGCGAGGTGGCTCAGTCTCCCACCCGGGATGCGGCAGGACTGCTGACGGACAACCCTGCGCTCACGCTCTATGACACCTCCGGGCCCTATACCGATCCTGCAGCCCGCATCGATCTCAAAACCGGGCTTGCGCCGCTGCGCAGCGGATGGATCGCGGAGCGGGGCGACACGGAACCTTTGGGCGCGCCGAGCTCCGATTACACTCGACGGCAATTGCAGGATGGCGCGGCCGACAGCCTGCGGTTTCCACACCAGCGCACGCCGCGCCGCGCTCGCGCCGGCGCCAACGTCACCCAGATGCACTACGCCCGGCGGGGCATCGTCACGCCGGAGATGGAATACGTCGCCATCCGCGAGAATCAGCGCCTGGATGCGCTGCGGGCGACTTACGAACAGGCCGGGCTGTTGCGGCGCCATCGGGGCCAGGCCTTCGGCGCCGCATTACCCGATCAGGTGACGCCGGAGTTCGTTCGCGCCGAGGTGGCGGCGGGGCGGGCCATCATCCCGGCCAACATCAACCATCCCGAAGTCGAGCCCATGATCATCGGGCGCAATTTCCTGGTGAAGGTGAATGCCAACATCGGCAACTCGGCGGTGAGCAGTTCGATTGCCGAGGAGGTGGAAAAGCTTGTCTGGGCCATCCGCTGGGGTGGCGACACCGTGATGGATCTGTCCACCGGCAAGCACATCCACGAGACGCGCGAGTGGATCATCCGCAACGCCCCGGTGCCCATCGGTACCGTGCCGATCTACCAGGCGCTGGAAAAGGTCGACGGCCGCGCCGAGGCGCTGACCTGGGAGATCTTCCGCGACACCCTGATCGAGCAGGCCGAGCAGGGCGTGGACTACTTCACCATCCATGCGGGCGTGCGTCTGGGCTTCATCCCGCTCACGGCCGATCGGGTCACCGGCATCGTCTCGCGCGGTGGTTCCATCATGGCGAAGTGGTGTCTCGCCCATCACCGCGAGAATTTCCTCTACACCCACTTCGAGGACATCTGCGAGATCATGAAGGCTTATGACGTGAGCTTCTCGCTGGGCGATGGACTGCGCCCAGGGTCGATCGCCGATGCCAACGATGCCGCCCAGTTCGCCGAGCTCAAGACGCTGGGCGAGCTGACCCAGATTGCCTGGCGCCACGACGTGCAGGTCATGATCGAAGGGCCGGGCCACGTGCCCATGCAGCTCATCAAGGAGAACATGGACAAGGAGCTGGCCGAATGCTTCGAGGCGCCGTTCTACACGCTGGGGCCGCTGACCACCGACATCGCGCCCGGCTATGACCACATCACCTCCGCCATCGGCGCAGCGCAGATCGGCTGGTACGGCACCGCCATGCTGTGCTACGTGACGCCCAAGGAGCACCTCGGGCTGCCCAATCGCGAGGACGTGCGCGAGGGCATCGTCACCTACAAGATCGCCGCCCACGCTGCCGATCTCGCCAAGGGTCATCCGACTGCCCAGTTGCGCGACAATGCCCTGTCCAAGGCGCGCTTCGAGTTCCGCTGGCAGGATCAGTTCAACCTGGGGCTGGATCCGGAAAAGGCCCGGGAATTCCACGACCAGACCTTGCCCAAGGAGGGGCACAAGACCGCTCATTTCTGTTCCATGTGCGGCCCGCGCTTCTGCTCGATGCAGATCACGCAGGAGGTGCGCAGCTATGCCGCGCAGAAAGGGATAGGCGAGTCGCAGGCGTTGGCGCAGGGACTGACGGAAAAGGCGCGGGAGTTTCGGGAGACCGAGAGCGAGCGCGCCGGCTGACTACCAGCGATCCCATCGCTTGGACCGCTTGAGGCCGAACAGCCTTGGAATACCGAGGCCGGCCAGCGTGCCGAGGATCATCACCAAGGCGCCGGCCAGAAAGCTGTCCCGCCGACGGCGATCACCCAATCGTTCGGCTTCCTGTTCAAGGGCCTGAATTTCGAGGCGCAGGCTGGCCACCTCCTCGCGAAGCTTCTGATTCGCTTCGGCCATGTGCAGTCCTTCCTGGGACAGCTTGAGCGAGTCCCTCAACTGCTGGTTTTCCGCGCGCAGGCGCTCCAGTTCGGGCCCGTTCTGCAGCGTAGCGGTCTCCAGCGCGTCGAGTTGATTGCGAAGGAGCTGATTCTGTTCCCGCAGTTCAGCGAATTCGCGGCTGGCCTGATCCATGCGGGGCCGCACCGGCGGGGTGCTCATGAGCTGGTTGCTGCGCACCCAGCCCATCTGGCCGGCCCGGGTGCGGATTTGCGTCCAGCCGCTGGGGGATGTCGTCACCACCTCCACCGGCGCTCCTGCGGCGACCTGGCCGGTGACCGCTTGCGTGTCGCCGGGCTGCTGACGCAGGTCGGCACCGAGTTGGTCGCTGATGAACCGGTTCTGAGCGGCTGGCGCCGGGGCGCTGACCCAGAACAGAGCCATGATCAGCAGCGTGGCGACTGATCGGCGCAGGGCGGGGACGGGCTTCGGGAGCGAGGAGATCATGGCCGGATACATCCTTTGGCTTTTCCGAAAGCGCGGCGCAGGTGGCGCAGCCGGCGCTTGATCCAGTGTGAAACACGTTCGATGGGGAGCCGGCGCAGCCGCGGGAGATCTTCCGGAGCGATATTGTGATAACCGTTGTACTTCAGCTTGATCCACGCGTTGCGATCGAACTGGCGTGCCATCAGGAACAGCCCGCGAGAGATGGGATTCGCGTGGCGCATCATCGCTGCCCCGAAGTCGATCAGGCAAGGCTTGCCGTCCGCCAGCACCAACAGATTGTCCTTGCGCTTGAGGTCCGTATGTGCGACCCCGCGGGCATGAATGGCTTCGATGAGCTGTTCAAGCTGATCGAAAAAAGGATCCTCGGCCGTCAGCCGACATTGCGCGCTGCGGAAGGTTTCTCCGTCCATGAAGTCGAGCAGCAGATAGCGACCATCGATCAGGCCATGACAGCGCGGGACACCGGCGAGGCCTTCGAGGCGCTGATAGACCCTGGTTTCGCGGTGTATCATCCAGCGCCCGATGGTCCCTGCGAACAGCCCGTTGCGGGGCGCTTTGATGGCATAGCGGCCGCTGGCATCGCGGTACAGGTAGACTCGGGACTGCGTGCCCCGGCTCAAGGGCGCGCGCCCGGTCTCGATCTGTTCGCGCACGAATCGGGCAACCGCAAGCGGGTCGGGACTGGCGGGCGTGGCGCTTGCCGGGGCCAAACTCATCCCAGCCGTTGGAACAGCGCCCAAAGCCCCCACAGCAGGAGAGCCGCGATGATGGGCTCGCCATTGGCGCGCAGGCTCTGCCGGAACGACCAGCTGCCGCCGAAGGCCTGATCCAGCCGATCGAACCGCGGGAGCAGCGCCCGCGTGCTGTCTGACCATGCCCGCCACCGCTCCTGGAACAGGCGTTCCAGCTTCGCGTCCTCGCGCCGGATGGCTGGAGGATAGAACCCCCAGACGACGACAAGGGCCGCAGGGAAGGACCACCACAGGCCGCTGGCGAGGCAGTAACCCAGCAACAGCGTCAGGTTGCCCACGTAGAGCGGATGGCGAACCAACGCGTAGGGACCGTCCTGCGCCAGTTCCTGATCCTTCTTGATGTGTCCGGAGGCCCAGAGCCGAATCGATATGCCGGTCACCACGAGGACTGCGGCGAGCGCAAAAACCGTCTCGCTCGATGGCTGTCCCGATACGCACAACAGCGCAATCAGGGCAATGCCCAGGAATTGCCGGTATTTGTCGCGGCGGTGGGTCAGGTTGTGGCGGATGCGCAGGGCCTTGGTCGACATGATGCTCCCGAGCCGGCAGGTCCGGCGTGGGCGCCACTGTATGCCGGCCCTGCGACGGGATCAAGACGTGTGTCGGACGCTGATCGCTGAAAGCGAACGAGTCGCGTGCGGACGCGCTTTCGGCCAAAGAAAAGGGCCTTCGGGAGGAAGGCCCAAGAGAGTCAACTGGCGATCGCGGTCGTTGGCTCAGGGGGTGAAGTTGATCCCGATGGGCGTCACCATATCCGCGATGGTGCTCCCGAAGAACGGAACCGAAGTGATGATGGTGGTGCGGACAGCTGCATTGACGGGTGCCAGAGCGAGGTCCACAGCGGTCAGACCCTTGTCGCGGACGCCCGGAACCAGCCCCGGCTTGCGGGTGTTCACGACTTGGTAGATGGGGGCGGCGGGCGTCGCGGCGAGCACGGCGGTATCGAAGGTGTACAGGCTGATGCTTCCGGCGCTGACCGTGTACTTGCCGGCCTGGCCGTCGATCGCGGCCAGTTCATCGGCAGTCATGGCCGTCATCTCGGCCTGTGCAGCCAAGGGCAGCACGGCCAGGGCGCAAAGGGTCATCATGGTGCGAAGCGGTTTCATGAACGTGTCTCCCTTAGAGGATCAGTGTCTGTCGTTCTCCCCGCCCTTCTGGGCTGGTTGCTGATCCATAAGCAGGAGCCGTGCCATGATTAAATTATTGTTTCTTATAGATATATTGCATGCCCCGCCGTGCGGTATCGCCGCGGCAGGTCAGCTTTTGACGGGTCGCGTCACTACTCGATTCGAGTAACCCGGCCCAGTGCTTGTCCCATCCTCATGAACGCACCTGCCTGGGCGTCGGCATCCCACGCGGTGCGGCCGGCCGGGAGCAGCAGAATGACGGTGGAGCCCATGTTGAAGCGCCCCAGTTCCGCGCCGCGCGCCAGCCGCACGCTGTCTTCACCGAATCGATGCCACTCCGGCACCTGCCGGTAGGGCGGCGTCACCACCCCCGACCAGACGGTCTGCATGCTGCCGACGAAGATGGCGCCGACCAGAATGACGGCCATGGGTCCGGCGCCGGTGTCGAAGACGGTGATCAGGCGCTCATTGCGGGCGTAGAGGTTAGGCACGGCGCGTACCGTGGCTTCGTTGACACTGAACAGCCGTCCGGGGATATAGCCCGTGCGCAGCAGTGCGCCGGCAAGCGGCATGTGGATGCGGTGGTAGTCGCGCGGCGAAAGGTAGATCACGGCGTAGTTGCCGCCCGCAAAGGTTTCGGTGAGCGCGGCATCGCCGCCGAGCAATTCCAGCAGCGAGAAGCTGCGCCCCTTGGCCTGAATCAGACTCGTCCCCTGGATGGCGCCGATCTGGCCGATCAGCCCGTCCACGGGACTGGCGATGACCGTCTCGCCCGGTGCGAGCGGCCGGGCGCCGTCCCGCAGGGCACGGGTGAAAAATGCATTGAAGTTGGGGTAAGCGTCCGGATCGGCGCTCGCCGCCTCGGTGAGGTCGATGTCGTAAAGCCTGGAAAAGCCGCGAATCAGCGTGTTCTTGAACGGCCGCCACGTGATCCGGGTCAGCCGGTGCATGAGGCCCGACAGCGCGTGATGCGGCAGGTGCTCCTGCAGCCAGGCGTTGGCGCGATCGGCACGACTCAACGATTCGGTCATGGTTTCCTCGGGCGACGGTGGGGAGGGGACGGTGCCCGCGCCCAATCGATGGAGGACTACCATGATAGCGGCGAGCAGCAGCAGACCAAGGAGGATTCGAAGCACAAGCATGACGGGCGTGGTTTCGGTTCGGGGTGGTCGACTATCATAGGCGATTGCCCGCATGCAGAGGATAGTCCATGGCGCAACTGGAACAGGTGGCGGAAAGCCTGCTGACCCTCACCGACTGCATCCGCTGGGGCGCCAGCCGGTTCAACGCCGCCGGGCTGCATTTCGGCCATGGCACCGACAACGCGCTGGACGAAGCGTTTGGTCTGGCCTTGCAGGCCGTGCATCTGCCCTTCGATGTACCCCTCCGCTATCTCGATGCCCGGCTCACGCTGGAGGAGCGGCTCGCCATCCTGCGCCTGTTCGACCGACGCATCCGCGAGCGTCGGCCGGCGGCTTACCTCACCGGCGAGGCCTGGTTCGCGGGGCTGCCGTTTTTCGTCGACGAACGGGTGCTGATCCCGCGCTCGCCGCTGGCCGAGTGGATCGCGCGCGGTTTCGCGCCTTGGCTCGACGCCGCCACGGTCGGCCGTGTGCTCGACCTCGGAACCGGCAGCGGCTGCATCGCGATCGCCTGCGCGATGGCTTTCCCAGAGGCCGAGGTCGATGCGGCGGATATCGATGCCGGCGCGCTGGCGGTGGCCGCGCGCAACATCGCCCGTCATCATCTCGAGGATCGC
Organism: Candidatus Macondimonas sp.; assembly: GCA_035325645.1. GTDB lineage: Bacteria > Pseudomonadota > Gammaproteobacteria > UBA5335 > UBA5335 > Macondimonas. Next base: position 43,372 of record DAOKZK010000009.1, read on the forward strand.
GTCCATCCCGTCCGCAGCGATGTCTACGACGGCCTGCCGGCACATGCCTACGATCTGATCATCAGTAATCCGCCCTATGTCGATGCCGACGACCTTGCGACGCTGCCGCCCGAATACCGCCACGAACCCCGCCATGCCCTGGCTGCGGGCATCGACGGGCTGGATGTCGTGCGCCGCATCCTTGGCGGCGCGGCATCGCGGCTGCAGCCGGGCGGCATTCTGGTGGTCGAGGTGGGCAACAGCGCCGAGGCCGTGGCGCGGACCTGGCCCGAGGTGCCGTTCACCTGGCTGGAATTCGAACACGGCGAGGACGGGGTTTTCCTGCTCACCGGCGAACAGGTGAACAAATACACGCGGGCGCTGGGTGCCCCCCGGGCGCAAGGATAAGGCGATGTCGGGCAACACCATCGGCCGGCTGTTCACGCTGACCAGCTTCGGCGAAAGCCACGGGCCCGCCCTGGGCGGCATCGTCGACGGCTGCCCGCCGGGACTGCCGCTCGACGAGAGCATCCTGCAGCGCGATCTCGACCGGCGCCGGCCGGGCACGTCGCGCTATACCACCCAGCGCCGCGAGCCCGATCAGGTGCGCATTCTGTCCGGGGTGTTCGAGGGCGTCACCACGGGCACGCCGATCGGCCTTTTGATCGAGAACGTCGACCAGAAATCGAAGGACTACGCCAACATCGCGGACACTTTCCGGCCCGGTCATGCCGACTACACCTACCAGCAGAAGTACGGTCTGCGCGACCATCGAGGCGGCGGGCGCTCCTCCGCGCGTGAGACCGCCATCCGGGTCGCGGGCGGGGCCATCGCGCGGCATTACCTCGCCACGCGCGGCATTCGCATCCGCGGCTATCTCGCCCAGCTCGGGCCGATCGTGATCGATCCGGTCGATCTCGAGCGCGTCGACGACAATCCGTTTTTCTGTCCCGATCCCGCCCGGGTGGGTGAGCTCGAGGACTACATGAACGCGCTGCGCAAGAGCGGCGATTCGGTCGGCGCGCGCGTGACCGTGATCGCGACCGGCGTGCCGCCCGGCCTCGGCGAGCCGGTGTTCGACCGGCTGGACGCCGATCTCGCCCACGCCCTGATGGGCATCAACGCCGTCAAAGGCGTCGAGATCGGCGACGGCTTCGGCTGCGTGAATGCCCTGGGCACCGCGTTTCGCGATGAAATCACGCCCGAGGGCTTTCTCAGCAACCACGCGGGCGGGGTGCTGGGCGGCATCACTTCGGGTCAGGACATCGTGGCCAGCATCGCGCTCAAACCCACCAGCAGCCTGCACCTGCCGGGACGCAGCGTGAACCGGGCCGGCGAGCCCGTCACCGTGCGCACCACCGGCCGCCACGACCCCTGCGTCGGCATCCGGGCGACTCCAATTGCCGAGGCCATGGTCGCGCTGGTGCTGATGGATCACTACCTGCGCCACCGGGCCCAGAATGCCGATGTGCACAGCCTGACGCCGGTCATTCCCGCCACGCCCGAGCGGTGATGGCGGCGCCCCGCACCGCGACGCTGGCCGGTTTCTACTTCTTCCATTTCGGCCTGCTCGGCCTGCTCATGCCCTATCTGCCGCTCTACCTGCAGGGGCGGGGTTTATCCGGCGGCCTCATCGGCCTGCTCATGGGCTGTTTCATGGGCACCAAGCTCATCGGCCCGCCGCTGATCGGGCGCTGGATCGACCGGCGCGGGGATCTCGTCAGCCCGCTGCGGTGGAGCCTCGGCGCCGTTCTGGGGGCCTGGCTGCTCTTCGGTCAGGCGCAGGGTGCAGCGCTGCTGTCGCTGAGCTTCGTTGTGTTCACGCTGGCCTGGAATGCAACCTTGCCACCCTTCGAGACCTTGACGCTGCATCGCCTCGGGCCCGCCGGGATCGGTGGCTACGGCCGCGTCCGGCTCTGGGGCTCGGTCGGGTTCATCGTCGCCAGCGGCGCAGGCTCGGTCTGGCTGGCCCGATCCACGGCCCTGATCCAGCATCTCCCGCTGGCCGGGCTGATGATGGTGACGGGGATGCTGATCTGCGGCTGGCTGCAGGTGCCTGCACGACCCACCGTCCGTTCGATGCCGCCTGCCGATGGGCGCGCACGGCTGCGCCGACCCGGCGTGGCCGCCTTCCTGGTGACGGTGTTCTTGCTCAATCTGAGCCATGGGCCCTATTACGCCTACCTGACGCTCTATCTCGAGAGTCTGGGCTATGGTAGTCGGCAGATCGGTCTGCTGTGGGCCTTGGGCGTCGTTGCGGAAATCGGCCTGTTCTGGGCGGCCCCCATGCTGTTCCAGCGGTTCAGCCGCCGACACCTGCTGCTGACGGCCTTGGCGCTGACGGTCGTGCGCTGGGCGTTGATCGCGGCTCTCGCTAACAGGCCCGCCGCGCTGGTCGCCGCACAGATGCTTCATCTGGCGAGCTTCGGGCTGTGTCACGCGGTCGGCATGAGTTATGTGTACGCTCTGTTTCCCGGTCCACTGCAGGGGCGCGGGCAGGCGCTCTACAGCGCGCTCGGTTTCGGCGCGGGCGGCCTCACCGGCGGCGTGCTCGCCGGCCTGCTCTGGTCGGCAGGCTGGCGCGGCGAGCTGTACCTGATGGCCGCGCTGGCCGCGGTGCTGGCGCTGATCGTGGCTTGGTGCGCGCTGCCGAGCGGCGGCGCTCGCGCGGTGGCGCCCGCTGGCTGACCCCGATGGCGCTCCGCGTGCAGGCGATGGCGTCCGCCCGGCGTCAGGGTCGTTAAGTGTTCATTAAGCTGGATCGGCGATGCTGATCCGGAAGTTTCGGGAGGACATGCATGTCGTCGGGGTTGAGTGTGCGATGGTGGAGCGTCCTACTGATGGCGGGGATCTTCGCCTCTGCCGTTGCAAACGCCGAGCCGGCGGCGTCGGCACGCGCGCCAAACCCGCCACCTCACCCACTCACGGTGTGGGTGGATGCCGCGCTGGCGCGCGACCCGGCTCAGGAGCTGTTGCCGGCCTTGACCCGGGAATCGCAAGCCTTGGCGCAGCGCGCCCGGAGCTGGTTTTCGGGGCCTCCGGCGCTGGCGCTGCACTGGCAGGACGACACCGCCTTGACCGATGCCGGTCTGCGCGAAGCCGAAGCCGGTGTGGAGTGGCCCCTGTGGTGGCCATCGGTCCGCGAGGCGAGCCGGTCGTTGGCAGAGGCCAGTGCGTCGCAGGCCGCCTTGCGGTCCCGGTACAACCGCTGGCAAGCCGCTGGCGTGATTCGCGAGAGGCTGTGGTCGCTGGCGCTGGCGGACGCGGATCTGGCGCAGGCGCGCGCGGCCGAACACAGCGCGGCCCAGTTGCATGAACAGGTGCTGGCGCGGGTGCGGGCCGGAGATCTTCCGCACACCGATCAGCTCATGAGCGAACAGGAGCATCTGGCGCGCGCGGCCGAGCGCGCCGCATTGGAGCGTGAATACGGCGCTCAGCGCGCCAGCTTCCAGTTTCTGGTGGGGCTCGATCCGGACCTGCACGGCCTCACGGTCGAGTCGCCGGCGCAGATGGCTGTGGATACCCATCCGGGGCTGGCCGTGTTGGCCCAGGAGGCCAGCCGGGCCGAGGCCGAATGGCAAAAAATTCTTGCGACAGGCGCCGGGGCGCCGGTCGTGCAGCTGGGCGCCCGGCGCGAACGGGGCAGTCGGGATGAAGAGGACGTGAATTCGCTCGGTGTCGGGGTGAGCATTCCCTTTGCCGCTGCGACGCGCGCCGATGAACGGGCGGCCGCCGAGCGCGCCTTGGCCGAAGCCCGTCTGCGTTGGCGTCAGGGCATTCGCGATCAGGCCGTGGCCCGGCAGGAGGCCGAAGCCGCGCTGCAGTCGGCCGAGGAGGCCTGGCCGCTGATCCAGCGCCGGGCGGCTTTGGCGCAGCGTCAGCAGGATCTGGCACAGGCCGCCTTCACGGCCGGCGAACTCGACCTGATGGATTTGCTGCGCATCCGTGAGCAGACCCGGCTGGCGGTTCAGGAAGTGGAGCGCCAGCGCATCCGCATCGGATGGCAGCGCGCCCGGCTCAATCAAATCATGGGAGATGTGCCGTGAGGCCCTGTTTGCGATGGACGATACTGGCAAGCGCCTTGATTGCGGCGCCTGCCTTGGCGCGTGAGGAACTTGCGGTGAGCGCCGCGCAGCAGGCCGCCTCCGGGATCCGTACCGAGCGACCGGCGGTCGCTGGCGATCGGCTCGACACGCGTCTGCCGGCGCGGGTCGCGGTGCCGAATGATCGTCTGCGCGTGGTGGGCGCGCGGGTGCCGGGCATCGTGGCCACCCTGACGGTGGGCGAGGGCGAGCCTGTGACGGCCGGCCAGACCCTGGCCGAGCTGCAGAGCCCGGAACTCGCGGCGCTCCAGAGCGAGCATCTCGCGGCCATGAGCCGGTTCGCGCTCGCCGATGCAGCCATGAAGCGGGATCGTGAACTGCATGATCTGGGCATCATCGCCCGGCGACGCTTCGAAGACACCGAGGCCCAGTGGCGTGAGGCACAGGTTGCGCTCGATCACAGTCGCACCCGATTGACGCTGGCCGGCGTCGATCCGCGGCAGATCCAGGCGCTGGAGCGGACGCGCCGCTCGACCGGCACGCTCGCCGTGACCGCGCCGATCTCGGGCGTGGTCCTGACGCAATCGGTCAGTTCCGGCCAACAGGTCACGCTCGACAGCCCGCTCTACACGCTTGCCGATCTCAAGGTCCTGTGGCTCGAAATCCACGCCCCGCAAGCCATTGCCGCGCGCGTCCGTCTGGGTGATCCGGTGCGCGTGGACAACGGCGCCGTGACAGGGGAAGTCATCGCGGTCGGGCGCCAGATCCATGAGACGGATCAAGGCGTCCTGCTGCGCGCGCGCGTGGTGCCAGGCGAGACCGTCCTGCTGCCTGGGCAGTTCGTCGAGGTGGCGCTGGGGGTGAAGAGCCGCGTCGGCAACTTGCATGAAGTGCCCGCGGCCGCATTGGCGTATCTCGACGGCGCAGCCCACGTCTTCGTGCAGACGCCGACCGGCTTTCGAGCGGTACCGGTGACCGTGGTGAGCGAGAACGGCGAGCGCCGCATCATACAAGGCGCCGTGTCGGCGAATGATGCGGTGGCCGTGGCCGGTGTTGCGGCCCTCAAGGCGCTGGCGAGCGGCATCGGCGGGGGGCAGTGATGCTGGCAGGCTTGGTGCGCTTCGCCCTCGGGCAACGGCTGCTGGTCTTTCTCGGGGTCATGCTGCTGGCGGGTGCCGGCGTGTGGGTCATGACCAGCATGCCCATCGACGCCTACCCCGACATTTCCACGACCCAGGTGAAGATCGTCGTGAAGGTGGCCGGGCTCACCCCGGAGGAAATGGAAACCCGCGTCAGCGCCCCCATCGAAGTCGAGATGCTGGGGATCCCACATCAGGTGATGCTGCGCTCCACGACCAAATACGCCCTTGCCGACATCACCATCGATTTCGAAGAAGGGACCGACATCTACTGGGCGCGCCAGCAGGTGGCCGAACGGCTGAATGGCGTCTGGGACCGGCTGCCCGCGAGTGTCACGGGCGGAATGGCGCCCATGACCACGCCGCTCGGTGAAATGCTGATGTTCACCGTGGAAGGGGAGGGGCTGTCCCTGGCCGAGCGCCGCAGCCTGCTCGACTGGGTGATCCGGCCGGCGCTGCGCACGGTCCCGGGGGTCGCGGACGTCAATGCGCTGGGCGGTGAGGTACGCACCTACGAGGTGGTCCCGGACATCGAGCGTCTCGCCGCCCAGGGTATTTCCCTGGAGCAGCTGCGCGAAACGCTGGCGGTGAACAACCGCAATGATGGCGCCGGCAGACTTTCCGAAGGGGAAGAAGCCTGGCTGGTGCGTTCGGAGGGCAGCATCCAAAGCCTGGCCGATCTGGCCGGCATCGTGGTGCGCCCCGATCCGGTCGAGCCGGTCCGGCTGGCCGATGTGGCGGATGTGCGGGAGGGGTCGCTGACCCGTTATGGCGGCGTCACTTACGACGGACGTGGCGAGACGGTCGAGGGTCTGGTCCTGGGGCTGCGTGGCGCCAATGCGCGCGAGGTGGTGCGCGGTGTGCGCGCCAAGCTGGACGCCCTGGCGCCGTCCCTGCCAGAGGGCGTCGAGGTCAGGACCTTCTATGACCGTGGCGATCTGGTGGATCGCGCCGTTCATACCGTGAGCCGTGCTTTGATCGAGGCGGTGGTGCTGGTGCTCGTGCTGCTGGTGCTGTTCCTCGGCGACCTGCGCGCCGCGCTCACGGTGGCCCTGATCCTGCCGCTTTCGGCGCTGGCGACCTTCTTGTGCATGCGCACTTTCGGGCTGACGGCCAACCTGATGAGTCTGGGTGGCCTTGCGATCGCCATCGGCATGCTGGTGGATGCTGCGGTGGTGATGGTGGAGAACGTCGTGACCCACCTGGCTCGCCAGCGCGACGGCGATCGCCTGCCTCGATTGCACGTGATCTACCGCTCGGCGCGCGAGGTGGCGGCGCCCATCACCTCGGGCATCCTGATCATCGTCATCGTCTTTCTGCCGTTACTCAGCCTGCAGGGACTGGAAGGCAAGCTGTTCATGCCGGTGGCGGCCACCATCGTGTTCGCGCTCACCAGTTCCCTATTGTTGTCGCTGACGGTCATCCCCGTCCTGGCATCCGTGCTGCTGGGGCGGGTGAGTCATGTCGAGCCGTTGCTGGTGCGATTGCTGCACCGCGCCTATACGCCGCTGTTGCGCTGGGCGCTGGGTCATCCATCCATCCTCATGGCCATTGCGGGGATACTGCTGGTGCTGGCCGGTGTTCTCTATACCCAGGTCGGCAAAACCTTCATGCCGACCTTGGACGAGGGCACCGTCATCGTTCAGCTCGAAAAGCTGCCGTCCATCACGCTGGAGGAATCGCTGGCGATCGATCAGCGCGTGCAGCAGGCGCTGATGACCTTGCCCGAGGTGATCGGGGTCGTGGCCCGCACGGGCAGCGACGAACTCGGACTCGACCCCATGGGGCTGAACGAAACCGACAGCTTCCTGCAGCTCAAGCCCCCGGCTGAATGGCGCATGGCCAGCAAGGAGGAGCTGTTGGCCGCCCTGCGCGAGAAGCTCGACGGATTCACCGGCCTGAACTACGTGTTCAACCAGCCCATCGAGATGCGCGTCTCGGAAATGCTGACCGGCGTGCGCGGCGATCTCGCGGTCAAGATCTTCGGGCCGGACCATGCCACGCTGACCCGGCTCGCGCATCAGATCGGCGGCGTTCTGCAGACGATCCCCGGCGCCGAGGATGTGTACATCCCGGCCAGTGAGGGGGCGCTGTACTTCCGCCTCGTCCCCGATCGCCTGGCCCTGGGACGGCTCGGGTTGAGCGTCGAGGCGCTGCAGGATCAGCTGCGCATGCTGGTCGAGGGATGGCCCGCGGGTATCGTCTATGAGGGGGATCGGCGCATTGCCCTGATGATCCGCGGGGACGCCGATCTGCGCCGTGCCCCCGGAGACTTCCTGGCTCAACAGGTCGTCCTGCCCGACGGCCGGTGGGTGCCACTGGCCAATCTGGTGTCGGTCGAGCGCACCGAAGGGCCGGTGGCCATCAAGCGCGAGCAGGGGGTCCGCAACGCCGTGGCCATTGCCAACGTCGGGGGTCGCGACCTGGTCGGCTTCGTGACGGAGGCGCAGGCTCGCATCGGCCAGGAGGTCAGTTTGCCAAGCGGCTATTACCTCGCCTGGAGCGGCGAGTTCGAAAACCAGCAACGGGCGGCCCAGCGGTTGGCGATCGTGGTCCCGCTGGCCGTCGGGTTGGTCTTCCTGCTGCTGTTCTCCACCTTCGGTTCGATACGCCAGGCGGTGCTGGTGCTGACCAACATTCCTTTCGCCATGATCGGGGGTATCGCCGCCTTGTGGGCGACGGGCGAGTATCTCTCGGTGCCCGCGTCGGTTGGCTTCATCGCGCTGCTCGGCATTGCGGTGCTCAATGGTGTGGTGATGGTCAGCTATTTCAACCAGTTGCGTGCGGCTGGCCGGTCCCTGGAGGCAACGGTGATCGAGGGCGCCCAAAGGCGGCTGCGGCCGGTGCTGATGACCGCCAGCATCGCCGCTTTGGGTCTCGTGCCGCTGCTGTTCGCCACCGGTCCCGGCAGCGAGATCCAGCGGCCGCTGGCCATCGTGGTCATCGGCGGACTGGTGTCCTCGACGCTGCTCACCCTGCTGATGCTGCCCGTCCTTTACCGCCGCTACGGGGAGGTGGCCCGATGAACGAACGCGCAATGACGCCCGCGGACGGCGCGCTTGTGCAGGTGACGCTGGTCGTGTCGCCTGCCGTTTCCGATGCGGTGATCGACTGGTTGTTGCAACAGCCCATGATCCAAGGCTTCAGTTCGCATGACGGCGTGGGTCACGGGCATGATCCGCAGCAGCTCACCGTCACCGAGCAGGTCGCGGGCTGTCGGCCGCGGACCTTCTTCAGCGCCATTGTGCCGTACACCGCGCTGGCGGCGTTTCTCGAGGGTTTGCGGGCGGACCTTGCGGGGATGGAGGTGCGCTACTGGGCCACACCTGTGTTGGCCCATGGGCGCCTGGATGATGCCGCCCCGTCCGCCGATCCGTCGCGCGACGCAGGCCGCTGAAGCCAAGGCCGATCGACGCTGGGACGCTTGGCGCCCGGGGCGTCGCAGCCCGGGTACCGCATCGAGGACGCCCTGCGGCGGCCAAGTCATGGCTGCCGCAGGGTTGCGCGCGTTTCAGTACCGGTATTCGCCGTTCTGGATCGCCTGGTAGATCGGCAGGGTCAGCAGGGTGTAGGTGTCGGTGCCCGGCAGCCACACATAGATCGGATCGGACACCTTGTTGACGTCGAAGCCGTCCGATTTCAGGTCGGTTTTCTTGTATTTGAAGGTGCCGGTGGTCTCCATCTGCTCGCGCAGGCGCAGGAAGATCGGCACGGCGTAGTGCGGCAGTTCCTTGCGCATGAAAGCCAGCAGCGCCTTGAAGTCGATCTCCGACTCGGGGATGGACGGTGTGATGGCGGCCATGCCGGCGCGGCCGTCGGTGTTCGGGATCTGCACCCCGTAGACCACGGCTTCCTCGATGTGCGGATGGCTGCTGAGGATGCTTTCCAGTTCGGTGGTCGAAACGTTCTCGCCTTTCCAGCGGAAGGTGTCGCCGGTGCGGTCGACGAACTGGTAGTGCCGGCAGCCGATGTGGCGGATCAGATCCCCGGTGTTGAAATAGGCGTCGCCCTGCTTGAACACGTTGCGCAGGATCGCGGCCTCGGTTTTTTCTTTCTGGGTGTAGCCGACGAAGGGCGTGGCCTTGGTGATCTTGCCCAGGAGCAGGCCCGGTTCGCCATCGTCGGCCGGGATCAGATAGCCCTCGGCGTTGCGCATCGGTTGCTCGGTTTCCTTGTCGTACTTGACCAGCGCGATGTTGCCGCCGCCGAAGCCGATGGTGTTGTCCATGTTGAAGATGTTCAGGAAGGCAACGTTGCCTTCGCTGGAGGCATAGAACTCATAGATGTTCTCGATGCCGAAGCGCTGGCGGAATTCCTTCCAGATGGTCGGCCGCAGACCGTTGCCGATCATCATCCGCACCGGATTGTCGGCATCGTCGGGCTGCGGCGGACGGTTGAGCAGATAGCGGCACAGCTCGCCGACGTAGCCGAAGCCGGTGCAGCGGTAGTGGTGGATGTCCTTCCAGAACTCGCTGGCGCTGAAACGGCGCCGGATGACCACGGCGGCCGGGCCGGAGACGACGGCGCCCCAGCAGACCAGCAGGCCTGTGGCGTGGTAGAGCGGCAGGGTGAGGTAGAAGACATCGTCGGGCCGCATGCCGGAAATCACATGCCCAAAGCCCGCATGGGCCGCGAGCCAGCGCTCGTGGTTGGTGATGGAGGCCTTGGGCATGCCGGTCGTGCCCGAGGTGTAGATGTAGAACAGGAAGTCCGACTTGGTGACCGTGGCGGTGGTCGGCGGGTTGGCATCGCTCATGCCCGCGAGGATGCGGGCGAGGTTCTGGTAGCCCGCCGGTTCCTCGCCGAAATCCCGCGTCGTGTCGCGATCGGCCATGAAGTAGAAGGCATCCGCCGGAAGCTCGAGCTCGCCCTTCACGGCTTCCAGTGGGGCGACGAGTTCCTCGGCCACGATGGCGGCCACTGGTTTGACCAGGTTGATGCTGTGGGAGAGCACCTTGCCGGTCTGCGAGGTGTTGATGAGCGCCGCCACGGCGCCGACCTTGGCGATGCCAACTGCGCAGAAGAGGAATTCCGGACGGTTTTCCATGAACAGGGCCACCACATCGCCCTTCTTGACACCTTTCTGGATCAGGAAATGAGCGACCCGGTTGGCGCGGGCGTTGAATTCCTTGTAGGTGTAGCGCCGATCCTGATAGAAGATGGCAGGGTTGTCCGGATAGCGCCGCGCCGAGTCTTCGATGACCGAGCCCAGGGAGGCGTGATGACGCAATGGATTCAGGATCCGGCCGGCCTTGATGAAGTTGGGAATGCGGGCGATCAACCGGGGGGTCTGCTTGATCACGTCACCCAGGTGAATGCGGTCGGTGCTCATGAAGCCGGGTCTCCTGATGCGTCGGTCGTGGCGGATGCAATGGGATTGGGCAGGCTCGGGCTCGGGGGGATCAGCCGGCAGCCAAACCAAGCGATTCAAAGGCGACAGAGATTAATGCAGCGTGCTATACGAGTCAAAATCATGAGCTTGAGCTTTGATCCATCTCCATCTCATGGCCGCGTGCCGGCGGGCTGCGACTGACGCCGAATTGTCATTTGCGATGGTTACAGTCTGCGCGCCACCGGTTTTCTGGCGGGCAGGCTGACTGTATGGCGATGGATGATGACTATGGTCGGTCCGGGGCGAAGCGTTCTGAGCACACGTGCACCGCTGCTGGTGGCCATTACCCTTGCAGCATCGATGCTGGTTCATCTGCGTTGGCTGGCGGCGCCCGTATCGGTCGCGCCCCTGCCCCAGGATCCTCCGATGGAGGGCGCCGCCACGGCCGCCGACAGGCTGGCCCAGAGCCTCGGTCATCCCTTGCTGCCGGCGGCCGCGCAGAGCAGCGCGGCGGCCATGACTCCCCAGCCGACGGCACTCGACGTGCGCCTGCGCGGCATCAGCACCGGTCTGAAGGTGCCGGTGGCGATCATCGACCATGAGGGCCGTCCGCAAGTGGTCGGCGAAGGGGACGTCCTGGGTGCGGCGCGCATCGAGCGCATCCTGCCAGATCGCGTTGTGCTCGCCCATGCGGGGCGGCTGGAAACCCTGTCGCTGCATCGTGACGATGGGGCAGGCGTCCAAAATGGGACGTCGTCTGCCGATGCCCGGGCGGATCGCTCGGCGGCGCGGGATCCCGATATGGATCAGTGGATGAACGATCTGTCCGAGGCGGATCCGGAAACGGCCGCCTGGCTGCGCGAAAGGATGCGGGAACTGCATGATCAACCGGCGAATGACTGAATCCCTCCGGCGCTGCGCCGGCCCGCTGCTGATGCTGCTCCTGCTGGGGCTGCAGACGCTGTTTCCCGCCGGGGCGGTCGAGCCCGTGACGCTCAACTTCCAGGAAGCCGATCTGGCCGCGGTCATCGAGACGGTGGGACGCATCACGGGGCGCAATTTCGTCGTCGATCCGCGTGTCAAGGGGCGGGTGACGGTGGTTTCTCCGGGTCCCCTGGCTCCCGCCGAGGTCTATCAGATCTTCCTGTCCGTGCTCGAGGTCAACGGCTATGCTGCCGTCGACGAAGGGGCGGTCACCAAGATCGTGCCCGACGTCAATGCGCGCCAGAGCGGCACTCCGGTGCGCATCGGTGCGACCGAGCCGGGCGGCGCCGGCCTCGTCACGCAGGTCGTCCCACTGAAATACATTCCCGCGGCCCAGCTGGTGCCCGTTCTGCGGCCGCTGGTGCCGCAAAATGGTCTGGTGGCCGCCTATGCCGATACCAACACCCTGATCATCTCGGATCTCGCCGCCAATGTCGGTCGGCTGGTCGAGATCGTGCGCAGTCTGGACCGGCCGACCCACAACCAGCAGGAAGTGGTCGCGCTCACCCAGGCCTCGGCGGGCGAGGTGGCGCGCGCGCTCAAGGCCCTGGCCGGCGAGGGCGCGGCCGGGCAGGTGGTTGCCGATGAGCGCACCAACAGCGTGATCCTGAGCGGCGATGCGGCCACGCGCGGCCGGCTGCGCCAGGTGGTCCAGCAGCTCGACGGGCCGCGCAGCGCCGGGGGTAACACTTATGTGGCCGCGCTGCGCTATGCGCGCGCCGAGCAGGTGGCGCCCATCATCGCCAGCATCCTGGGCGGCAGCCTCGCCGGCAAGGCGGGCGAGGGCGCCGCGCCGGCCGTGCCGGCGGGGACGGACAAGGCGCGGGTGCAGGCCTATCCGGCCACCAACGCCGTGGTGATCACCGCCGCGCCCGATCAGATCGCGACCGGCCGCTCGGTCATCGAACAACTCGACATCCGCAGGCCGCAGGTCATGGTGGAGGCGCTGATCGTCGAGGTCTCGGCCGATCGCAGCAAGGAAATCGGCGTGCAATGGGCCATCAGCGGCATCGCCGACGGCTCGGGGCCGGCGGGCCTGATCAACTTCGCCAACAGCGGCCTCAGCCTGGGGACGCTGGCCACCAGCCTGCTGGGCTCGGGCACCGGCGGCAATGTGGGCGTCGGCACGGGCACCGCTGCCGCGGGTCTCGGTACCGGCGGCAGCTCCGGCGCCGGCGCGCTCAACGTCGGCGAGGGCGGCACGCTCGCCATCGGCAAGGTCAACGGCAGCGGCACCGACTGGGCCGTGCTGCTGCGCGCCCTGCTCAGCGACACCGACACCAACATCCTCTCGACCCCGACCCTGCTCACGCTGGACAACGAGGAAGCCGAGATCGTGGTGGCCCAGACCGTGCCCTTCCTCACCGGCCAGTTCACCAACACCGGCGCGGCCAACTCGGCGCTGAATCCTTTCCAGACCATCGACCGCCAGGACGTGGGCCTCACGCTCAAGGTCAAGCCCCAGATCAATGAGGACGGCACCGTGCTCCTCGCGGTGGAGCAGGAGGTCGCCAGCGTGGAGCAGGCCAGCAAGGCGCGCATCGGCGCGGTGGACGTGGTCACCAACAAGCGCGCCATCAAGACCAACGTGCTGGTCGACAACGGCGCCACCATCGTGCTCGGCGGTTTGATCGACGATCAGCTCTCCGAGGGGCAGAGCCGCGTGCCGGGGCTGGCGTCGATCCCGGTGCTCGGGGCCCTGTTCCGCTTCGACAACAGCCGCGTGGTCAAGCGCAACCTGATGGTGTTCCTGCGCCCGACCGTGCTGCTCCTCGCCCAGGACAACGTCATCGCCACCCACGGCAAGTATCAGGCGATCCGCGAGCAGCAACTGCGTCTGCGCGAGCAGCCGATGCGCAAGCCCACGCTCCTGCCCGAGGTGGCGCCGGGCGAGGAAATGGCGCCCATCGAGGAGGGCGGCGGTGTCCGTCGCTGAAGAAGGCGGCGCGCTGCCCTTCAGTTTCGCGCGCCGGCACGGGCTGGTGGTGACCGAACTGCATGCCGATCACGCGCTGATCGGCTACCGGCCCGATGCCCGGCTCGAAGTGCTCGCCAGCCTGCGCGCGCGGCTCGATCGGCCGTTGCGGCTCATCGAACTTTCGGCCGAGGACTTCGAGACGGCGCTCAACCGCCTCTACAGCGGCGAGGGCGGCGCGGCCGCCGAAGTGATCGACAGCCTGGACCAGGCCGGCGACCTGCACGATCTCGCGCTGGCCCTGCCCGAGCCCGCGGATCTGCTCGAGCAGGCCGACGATGCGCCCATCATCCGGCTGATCAATGCCATCCTCACCGAGGCGGTGCGCGAAGGGGCCTCGGACATCCACTTCGAGCCTTTCGCCAAAACGCTGCGCGTGCGCCTGCGCGTCGATGGCGTGCTGCGCGAGGTGCTGCGCCCCAAGGCGGCGCTGGCGCCGCTGCTGGTCTCGCGCATCAAGGTCATGGCGCGGCTCGACATCGCGGAGAAACGCGTGCCCCAAGACGGCCGCATCTCGCTGCGCGTGGCCGGCCGTCCGGTGGACGTGCGGGTGTCGGTGCTGCCCTCGGGGCACGGCGAGCGGGTCGTCATGCGTCTGCTCGACCAGCAGGCCGGACGGCTGTCGCTGAGCGAGATCGGCTTCGAGCCGGCCGAGCGCGAGCGCCTGCTGTCCTGGATCGCCGAGCCGCATGGCATCGTACTCGTCACCGGGCCGACCGGCTCGGGCAAGACCACCACGCTCTACGCTGCCCTGAGCCATCTCAACGAGGCCAGCCGCAACATCATGACCGTGGAGGACCCCATCGAGTATTTCCTCGAAGGCATCAGCCAGACCGCGGTCAACACCAAGGTCGACATGAGCTTCGCCCGCGGGCTGCGGGCGATCCTGCGCCAGGACCCGGACGTGGTGATGGTGGGAGAAATCCGCGATCTGGAAACCGCCCGCATCGCGGTGCAGGCCAGCCTGACTGGGCATCTGGTGCTCTCAACCCTGCACACCAACAGCGCCATCGGCGCCGTGACCCGCCTCGTGGACATGGGCATCGAGCCGTTCCTGATCGCCTCGACCCTGCTCGCCACCACTGCGCAGCGCCTGGTGCGCCGGCTGTGTCCGGCGTGCAAGCGCGCCGAACTGCCCGACGCGCGCGAACGGGGCCTGCTGGGCCTCGATGCAGACACCGACATGCCGATTTATCACCCCGTCGGCTGCCCGGCCTGTCGCTACACCGGCTATCGGGGCCGCACGGCGATCTACGAGATGATCGGCATCGACGCGCGGCTGCGCCACATGATCCACGATGGCGCGCCTGAAGCAGACATGGCGCGTGTCGCCCGCGAGCAATCGCCCCCCTTGCGCGAGGCGGGGCTGGCCAAGGTGCGTGCCGGCATCACCACGCTCGACGAAGTGCTGCGCGTCAGCCGGCAGGACTGATCCATGGCGGCGTTCCACTTCGAAGCCATCGACGCGCGCGGCCGGCATCATCGCGGGGTGCAGGAAGGCGACCATCCGCGCCAGGTGCGGGCCCGGCTGCGCGAACAGGGACTGACGCCGCTCGAGGTCACGCCCGTGGTCGAGGCCGCCGAGCGTCGCGGCCGGCTGCGCGCCGGGCGGGTGGGGGTGCGAGCGCTGGCGCTCATGACCCGCCAGATCGCGACCTTGCTGCGCGCCGGCGTGCCCCTGGCCGAAGCCCTGCAGGCGGTGGCCGCCCAGACGCCCAAGCGTGCGCCGCGCGCCATTTTGCTCGCGCTGCATGCCCAGGTGAGCGAGGGCCAGCCGCTCGCCGGCGCCATGCGTCGCTTCGCGGGGACCTTTCCCGCTGATTACATTGCCACGGTCGCGGCGGGCGAGCAGACCGGCCATCTCGACGCCGTGCTGGAGCGGCTCGCCGAGCACACCGAGAATCGCGACCGGCTGCGCCGCAGCGTGACTGCCGCGTTGATCTACCCCGCGCTGCTGAGCCTGGTATCGGTCGGCATCGTCGTCGCCATGCTGGTGTTCGTGGTGCCCGAGGTGGTGCAGGTGTTCACCGGCCTGGGCCGGCCACTGCCCTGGCTGACCCGCGTGCTCATCGCTCTCAGCGCCTTTCTGCGCGACTGGGGGCTCGCGATCATGGCCGTGGGCGCGCTGGGGCTCGTGGCCGTGCTGCGTGCGCTGCGCCGTGAGAGCTTTCGGCGTCGCTTCGAGCAGGTGCTGCTGCGTCTGCCGCTCGTCGGCAGCCTGCTGCTCGGCAACGACATCGCCCATTTCACGCGCACCTTCGGCCTGCTGGTGAGCAGCGGCGTGCCCGTGGTGGAGGCCCTGCGCATCGCCGCGGCGGTGCTGTTGCGCCTGCCTCTGCGCGAGGCGGCGCTGGCGGCGGCCGAGCGGGTGCGCGAGGGTGCTACGGTATTCGCCAGTCTGCAGCGCACCGGGCGCATCCCACCCATGACTCTGCACCTGATCGCCAGTGGCGAAGGCAGCGGACGCTTGGGCGAGATGCTGGAGCGGGCGGCGCAGCAGCTCGAACAGGATCAGGAAGCCTGGATCACGGCGGCCGTGCGGGTGCTGGAGCCGATGCTCATCCTGCTCATGGGCGGGATCGTGCTCATCATCGTGCTCGCGATCCTGTTGCCGATCTTCGATCTGAATCAACTCATGGCCTAGGGAGCGATCATGGACAAGCGCAAGCGCGCGGCGGGCTTTACCCTCATCGAGATCATGGTGGTGGTGGTGATTCTGGGCATTCTCGCGGCGCTCATCGTGCCGAACATCATGGACCGCCCGGACATGGCGCGGGTGACCCGGACCAAGCAGGACATCCGGGCGCTGCAGACCGCGCTCAATCTTTACCGCCTGGACAACTACCGCTATCCGACCACCGACCAGGGGCTCGAGGCCCTGGTCGAGCCGCCGACGATCGAACCCCTGCCGCCGGCCTACCGCAAAGGCGGCTATCTGGAGCACATGCCCAAGGACGCCTGGGGCCGGCCCTATCTCTATCTCAGCCCGGGCTTGCACGGCGAGGTCGACATCACCAGCCTGGGTGCTGACGGCCAGCCCGGCGGCGAAGGGGTCAACGCCGACATCCAGAGCTGGAATCTGGATTAGGGCGTGCGACGCGCGGGCGGCTTCACGCTGGTGGAAGTGATGGTGGTGCTGGTCGTCATCGGCATCGTCAGC
>DAOKZK010000009.1:60083-64588 GCA_035325645.1 Candidatus Macondimonas sp.
TGATGGTGGTGCTGGTCGTCATCGGCATCGTCAGCGCGGCGGTCCTGCTGTCCACGCGCGGCCCCGATCCGGGGCGCGTGCTCGCGCGCGAGAGCGATCGGCTGGCCCTGTGCCTGGAACGCGCTTTCGACACCGCCGTGGCAGGCCCAAGGCATTTCGGTCTGTACCTGAACGCGCAGCGCTATGGTTTTCTCGTCTACCGGCACGGCACGTGGCAGATACCGGCCGATCCGCCGTGCGCCGATCACGCCTGGCCGGCCGGCTTGCGCTGGCGCGCCGTGGTCGAAGGCCGCGCGCTCCCCAAGACCCGTCCCGGCGCCGTCCTGCCGCAGATCTACCTGCTCGGCAGCGGCGAGGTGAGCCCGTTCCGGATCGAACTGGCGCACGCCGGCGCGCGGCGCGTCGTCACGGGCACCGACTGGGGCGAGATCCGCAGCACGGCGCTGGAGCCCTGAGCCGATGCACCGGGACGCCGGATTCACCTTGCTCGAAGTCATGATCGCGCTCTTGGTCACGGCGCTGGCGCTGGCGGCGCTGGTCGGCGCGGCGGGGCGCGCGGCGTCGGACACCGGGCATCTGCGCGACCGGACCGAAGCGGCATGGGTGGCCCAGAACGTGATCACCGATCTGCGGCTGGATCCGGAATGGCCGGCGCCCGGCACGCAGCGCGGCCAGGCGCTGATGCTGGGGCGGCGCTGGTTCTGGCAGGTGCACATCACGCCGGTCGCCGATCCGGATCTGCGGCGGGCCGAGGTCCTCGTGACGCGCGATGCACAGGCCGCCGACGTGCTTGGCCGCTGGCTCGTTCATCTGGGCCGGCCATGACGCGGCGTGCGGCAGGCTTCACCTTGCTGGAGCTGCTCGTGGCGCTGATGGTGTTTGCCGTGATCGGGGTGCTCGCCTATCAGGGGCTGCGCGGCGCCGTGCGTGCCGAGGAGGCGGCCCGCGAGGTGCAGGCGCGCTGGACGGCCCTGCAGCGCGCGCAAGCCCTGTTCGAGCGCGACATCACCCAGCTCGCCCGGCGCAGCGTGCGCGACGCCCGCGGCGATGCCGAGCCGCCGCTGCGCGCGCGGCCGGGCGCGTGGCAACTGGTGCGCGCGGGCGTGCCCAATCCGCTGGATTTCCCGCGCTCGGATCTCCTGCGTGTGCAGTACCGTCTGCGGGACGGCCGCTGGGAGCGCGCCGCGAGTCCGGTCCTGGACGCCGCGCCCGGGGATGCGCCCGAGTTCACGACCGTGTTTTCGGGTGTGCGGGCGGCGGATCTGACCTGGCTCGACGAGGAAGGCCGCTGGCGCGCCGACTGGCCACCGCCCGGCGCCGCGCCGGATGCCTTGCCGCGCGCCCTGTCGCTGCGCTGGGACATCGCGGACTGGGGCGTGCTGGAACGCCGCTGGGTGTTGCCGTGAACGGCGCGGGCCGCGCCGGCGAGCGGGGCGTGGCGCTGCTCGGCGCGGTGCTCTTGGCCGCGCTCGTGACCGCGCTGGCGGTGTCCTGGCTGGACCGGCTCGACGCCTTCGGCGGGCGCACGGCGGGGATGCTGGAGGAGATGCGGGCGGCGCAGGATGTGGCAAGTCTCGAGGCCTGGGCGGTCGCCGTCCTGCGACGCGACAGTCGTGGCCCGGCCGTGGACCATCCCGGCGAGGATTGGGCGCGTCCCGCGCTCGCCCCCGAGGTGCAGGGCGGCGCCGTCGCCGGGACGCTCACCGATCTGCAGGGCCGGTTCAATCTCAACGCACTGGTCATCGCCGGCCAGCCCAACGCGCCGGCGATCCGGCTTTTCAAGGATTTGCTGCAGCGGCTGGATTTGCCCGCGGTGCGCGTCGAGGCCATCGTCGACTGGATCGATGCGGACAATCTGGCCTTGCCCGGCGGCGGCGAAGATGCGCTCTATCTGCGCGCCGAGCCGCCGTATCGCACCGCCAACGGGCCGCTCGCCTCGGTGCAGGAGCTGCGCTTCGTGGCCGGCATCGACGGCGCCGCGCTCGCCCGTCTGGCGCCGTATGTGACGGCCTTGCCGGAGCCTCTCGCGATCAACGTCAACACCGCGCCGCCCTTGCTGCTGGAGCTGCTCTCGGGCGGGCAGAGCGGCGCGACGCTGGCCCGCCGCCGGCTGGTACGGCCGTTCGCCAGCGTGCAGGACTGGCTGGCGGCGGCGCCGGGCGCACCGGCGGATTACGCCGGGCTCGTGACCACGGCGAGCAGCTATTTCGAACTCGATGCCCGCATCACCGCCCCGGGCGGCACCCGGCGTTACCACACCCAACTGCGACGCGACGGCCAGCGGGTTTCCGTCTGGGCGCGTCAGAGGATCGAAGCCGATGCGTGATGGCCTGGTTCACTTGAGCGTGGACGCAGCCGCGCCGCCCGTCTGGTGGCCCGATGGCGCGCCGATCGTCCCGGGCGAGCCGCGGCAGGCGGCACCGGCGGTCTGCGCGCTGGCGCCGACCTCGCGGCTGTTGCTGCAGCCCGTGCGGGTCCCGGCGCGGCGCCGGTCCGCGCTTGCCCGCGCAGTGCCCTTTGCGCTGGAAGAATCGCTGCCCGGCGAGGTCGATGACTACGCCTTCACCATCGGCCCGCGCCAGGGCGACGGGACCGTGCCCGTCGTGGCCGCCGCTCGCGTGGATCTCGGCCGCTGGCGCGTCCAGCTTGGCGAGGTCGGGCTGGCAGAGGTGCCGCTGCTGCCGGCCTGTCTCGCGCTCGCCTGGGAGCCGGGCTGCTGGACGGTGGGGATGGGGCCGGGCGGGGAAGTCAGCGTGCGCACCGGGCGCTGGTCCGGATGGGGATGCGAAGCGGCCGTGCTCGAGCCCCTGCTGCGCCGCGGGCTCGGCGAGCCGGGCGCGCGGCCGGACCGGCTCTGCCTCGTCGATGCCGACGCGCTGGCCGACCGCCTCGCGACCGCATGGCCGGACGTGGCGCTATCCCGGCTGCCGCCTGCGGTGGGCTGGCAGGTGCCGGATGCCGAGACCCTGGCCGCCTTCAGGCTGGACGGGGCGGGCGGCGCGCGCGAGGACGGCGTGCCCGCGCTGCTCAGACGCTGGCGCCTGCCCTTGGCCGTGGCCGGCCTGTGGGCCGTGCTCGCCGCAGCGGTTCCGGCCTACCGTGCCGCCACGCTCGAGGCCGAGCGCGCGCGCCTCGCCGAACAGATGGTGCAGATCTACCGCGACACCGTCCCCGACGCTCGCCGCGTGGTCGACCCCGCCGCGCAGATGGCCCAGCAACGGGCGCTCCTGCAGCGCGGCAGCGGCGCCGACCCGCTGCTCGCGCTGCTTGGCGCCATCTCGGAGCCCTTGTCCGGCCTGCCGGGCTACGCGCTGGAGGAGTTGCGCTATCAGGACGGCGCGCTGGAACTCGCCGTGCGCACCGACGATCTGGCCGCGCTGGAATCCTTGGCGCCGAGGCTGTCGCAAGCCGGGGTCGGCATGAGCCGGCTCTCGGCCAGCGCCGATGCCGACGCGACGCGCACGCGCATCCGGCTGGAGTCACGGCCATGAGCCCGCGCGCCTGGTGGGCCGAACGCAGCGCGCGCGAACAGCGCCTGCTCGCCCTGGCCGCACTGGTCGTGATCGCGGGTGGCTGGATCGCGGGCGTGGTCCGGCCGCTGCAGCATCGCTATCACAATCTCGAAACCGCCGTCGCCGTCCAGCGCACGCAATGGGCGCAGATGCAGGCCGATGCCGCCGTGATTCGCCAACTGCGGCCGCACGCGACGCCGGCGGATGCCGATGCCGGCGCGCAAAGCCCGCTGCTTGCCGCGCAGCAAACGGTGCGCGATCTGGCGCTCGAGCCCTTCGTCGGCGCGGCGCAGAGCCAGGGCGACACGGCGGTGCGGCTCGCCTTTCATGATCTGCCCTATGAGAGCCTGTTGCGCTGGCTCGACCTTCTGCCGGCGCGCGCCCTGCGCGTGCGTGCCTTGAGCCTCACGCCGGCCGCGACGCAAGGCGATTGCCAGGTTCAGGTCACACTGGAGCGCGCGCCGTCCTGATCCCGCGCGCGCAGGTCTGCCCGAATGGCGCGCGTCCGGTCCTGCGGCCGGTCGGCCGCGTACGCGCCCGGCGTCATTCCTCGCCGTTGCCTGCCGGATATGCCTCGACCGCAGGGAGGCGATGGCGGGCCGCAT
Source organism: Candidatus Macondimonas sp. (assembly GCA_035325645.1). Classification (GTDB taxonomy): domain Bacteria; phylum Pseudomonadota; class Gammaproteobacteria; order UBA5335; family UBA5335; genus Macondimonas. Next base: position 64,201 of record DAOKZK010000009.1, read on the forward strand.
CGACGTCCTTCCAGCGCTTGAGACGCTGGGCGTCCCGGACGCTCGCGTCGCACGCCTCGCGGCTGATCCACCCTTTGTCGGCCTGCAGGTGACACAGTTGCCAGCCGGAGTAAGTGCCGTCGAGGCTCAGCCGCCGGCCGCTCATGATGTCGCGGTAGGACTGCTCCAATTCGTAGGTTTGCCGGTCTGCCTCCGGCGAGCGCTCGGACCTGTAGCCGCGATGGCGCGCATCGGGTGCATCCTCGGCGCTGGCCAACAGGACAGCGCCGAGCAGCGTGCCGCCCACCAAGGCAAGAGCGAAAGCGCGCAATGGCTTCATGGCTGTTCTCCTTCCGATCCGGCGCGTGAGCTTGCCGTCATCCCTTCTTTTTCAGGTCTTTGGTTGGTC
>DAOKZK010000010.1:0-64020 GCA_035325645.1 Candidatus Macondimonas sp.
TGGAGTTGGTCGAACGGGCGATCCGCAATTCGAGTCGTCCCGGCGACGTGGTGCTCGACCCCTTCGGCGGTTCCGGCACGACACTGATCGCCGCCGAGAAGTCGGGGCGCGTCGCGCGCCTGATCGAACTCGACCCGAAGTACGCGGAGGTGATCGTGCGCCGCTGGCAGGACTGGAGCGGCAAACAGGCCACCCGCGAATCGGATGGCCTGGCGTTCGATCAGGCGGCGAGTTCCTCCTCGACGATCTCGCAGTGAATCACGAACCCGGTGAGGTACGGCAACCCGCGCGGGATGCCGTAGTCCTTACTGGTGCGGCGTCCGATGGTCCATTCCATCCACTGCCGGGTGGCGGCGCAGATCGCGTCGTGGAGGGCATGGCCCGCATGCATGTGGTTGAGGACTTCGTCCGCGAAGTGGCGTCCGTGGCGGCTGTCGAGGAAGGCCCGCACCGCTTCGAAGGGCTGTCCCGTGGCGTCGGAGATGGCGTTCATCGCGATGGGCCAGGCGGCTTGCGCGTGCGCGTCCATCGTGCCCCAGAAGCCCCAGGCTTCGTTGCGGGTGGCGGGGATCGTTTTGGCTGTGGTCATCGTTGTCTCCTTCGTTGATCGTTGCGACACACGTATGAACGCGCTGTTCGATCAGGAAGCCAAGCTCAATCTCAATCATCTCGCGTCGTCTGCTGGCGACCGGTTACGGCGGCCAGCTTGGCGCGGGCCGACGCGCTTTCCCAGTGGCAGGGTCCGTTGCCGTGCGCAGCCTCTTCGCTCCAGCGGGCCAGGATTTCGTCATCGCTCCAGCCCTTGGCGGTGAGGTAGGCGTAGTCGTCGGCGTCGTAGTTGCTGTGGGTGAGGATGGCGCGGGTGGGTTTCATGCTGTGCTCCTTGGCGTGGATGGTTGCGACACCCGTATGAACGCGCTGCCGGCGCGGGAAGCCAAGCGTTTTCTGCTTGGCTTCCCATTCCGATTGAATCACGCGATTCGGTAGATGCGCTCGCCGCCCTCGGGCTTGTCCGAGGTGATGGTGAGGCCCAGCTTTTTCTTGAAGGCGTTGGCGAAGGTGCCGCGCACCGTGTGCGCCTGCCAGCCGGTGAGTTCGCAGATCTGGCGCACCGTCGCGCCCTCCGGGCGCCGGAGCATCGCGATGACTTGGGCCTGCTTGCTGTTCTCGCGGGTGCGGGGCTTGGTCTCGGCGCGCTGCGGTGCCCAGGTGGCTTCGGCGGCTGCGACCTCCGCCTCGAGATCCGCATCTGCCTCCACCGAGGCCGGCGCGGGACGCGGGCGCCCCAGGGCTTCGTAACCCTCGGCGGCGACGGACCAGTCGGTGCCGTCGGTGGTGATCAGGGCCCGATTGCAGAGACCGTCCAGTACCTTCTTGCGGGCGCCGCCTTTCACGTTGTCGGGGAACCACTCGATCTTGCCACCGGTGTGCTCGACGGCGTAGGCCAGGATGGCGTGCTGGGCGGGGGTGAGTTGGATGGTGCTCATCTGATGCTCCTTCGTGATGGTTGATGGTGTGGTCATGAACGCGCTGTTCTCTGGAGAAGCCAAGCGCTTTCCGCTACTTTCTCAGCCCTGTCGCGCGGCCTGCCGGCCTGCCTGGTAGGCGGCCATCAAGGCGCTCTTGACGGCCCAGACGCTGACCTCGTGGAAGTCCAGCCGGTCGCTGTTGCGCGTTTCCAGGGTGTCGATGAACAGGTGATCCAGCGCGATCTGCTGCAGCTGCCGGTCGATGTCCTTTTCGGCTTGCTCGGTCACGTGCTTCTCCTCGAGGTGTCGTTGATGGTGATGACATGAACGCGCTGTTCCCGAGAGAAGCCAAGCTGAATCCGAGCCGGGCCGCGCCAATGCTTGATGGAGACCATGGGACTGTCGATTCGCGCCTATGCCCGCCACCGTGGGGTATCGGACACCGCCGTACACAAGGCCATCCGCGCCGGGCGGATCACGCCCGAGGCGGACGGCACAATCGATCCGGACAAGGCCGACCGCGATTGGGCAAGGAACTCCGAGCCGCCCAAGGAGGGAACGGGCGCCAAAGCCGCGAAGGTGCGGGTGGCGGACGATCCGGCCCCGAACCTCGCCGCCGGGCTGCCCGCGGGCGGCACGTCGCTGCTGCAGGCGCGCACGGTCAACGAGGTGGTCAAGGCGCAGACCAACAAAGTGCGCCTCGCCCGCCTCAAGGGCGAGCTGGTCGATCGCAACCAGGCCATCGCCCACGTGTTCAAGCTCGCGCGCACCGAGCGCGACGCCTGGCTCAACTGGCCGGCGCGCATCTCGGCGCAGATGGCGGCCCGGCTCGGCATGGACGCACACGCGCTGCACGTCGCGTTGGAGGCGGCGGTGCGCGAGCACCTCGCCGAGCTTGGTGAATTGAAGGTCCGCGTCGATTAATGAACGACTTCGTCTACGAGGGCTTCGACGCCATCGAGCGCGCCTGGCGCGAAGGACTGACGCCCGATCCGCTGCTCTCCGTCTCCGAGTGGGCCGACCGGCACCGGATGCTTTCCAGCAAGGCCTCGGCCGAGCCGGGCCGCTGGCGCACCAGCCGCACGCCTTACCTCAAGGCGATCATGGACTGCCTGTCGCCGACCTCGCCGGTCGAGCGCGTGGTGTTCATGAAAGGCGCACAGGTGGGCGCCACGGAAACCGGCTCGAACTGGATCGGCTACGTCATCCACCACGCGCCCGGGCCGATGATGGCGGTGTGGCCCACCGTGGAGATGGCCAAGCGCAACTCCAAGCAGCGCATCGACCCGCTGATCGAAGAGTCGCCGGTGCTCTCCGAGCTGATCGCCCCGGCACGCTCGCGCGACTCGGGCAACACCATCCTCGCCAAGGAGTTCCGCGGCGGCGTGCTGGTGATGACCGGCGCGAATAGCGCCGTGGGCCTACGCTCGATGCCGGTGCGGTATCTCTTCCTCGACGAAGTGGACGGCTACCCGCTCGACGTCGAGGGCGAAGGCGATGCGATCTCGCTCGCCGAGGCGCGCACGCGCACCTTCGCGCGGCGCAAGATCTTCATCGTCTCGACACCGACCATCGCCGGGGCGAGCGCCGTCGAGCGCGAGTACGAGGCATCCGACCAGCGCCGCTACTTCGTGCCGTGCCCGCACTGCTCCCACCGCCAGTGGCTGCGCTTCGAGCAGCTGCGTTGGGAGAGGGGCCGGCCGGAGACGGCGGCCTATGTGTGCGAGTCTTGCGACCAGCCGATCGCCGAGCATCACAAGACCTGGATGCTGGAGCACGGCGAGTGGCGCGCGATGGCGCCGGAGAACGGCATCAAGACGGCGGGCTTCCATCTTTCGTCGCTCTACAGCCCGGTAGGCTGGCGCTCCTGGCGCGACATCGCGAGCGCGTGGGAGAGCGCGGTCAGCAAGGAGTCCGGCTCGGCTGCCGCGATCAAGACCTTCAAGAACACCGAGCTCGGCGAGACCTGGGTCGAGGAAGGCGAAGCGCCCGACTGGCAGCGCCTGATCGAGCGGCGGGAGGACTACCGCATCGGCACGGTCCCCTTGGGCGGCCTGCTGCTGGTGGGCGGTGCCGACGTGCAGAAGGATCGCATCGAGACCTCGATATGGGCCTTCGGGCGCGGCAAGGCGTCCTGGCTCGTCGAGCACCGCGTGCTGATGGGCGACACCGCGCGGGATGCGGTGTGGAAGCGGCTGTCCGAGCTGATCGACGAGACCTGGACGCACGACTCCGGCAACCAGGTTCCGCTGGCGCGCTTCGCGCTCGACACCGGCTTCGCCACCCAGGAGGCCTACGCCTTCGTGCGCGCCTGCCGGGACAGTCGACTGATGGCGATCAAGGGCGTCCCGCGCGGCGCGGCCCTGATCGGCACGCCCACCGCCGTCGATGTGTCGCAGGGCGGCAAGAAGCTGCGCCGGGGCATCAAGGTGTACTCGGTGGCGGTGGGGCTCGCCAAGCTCGAGTTTTACAACAACCTGCGCAAGAGCGCGGATGTGGCCGACGACGGCACCACGCCGATCTATCCGCCAGGCTTCGTCCATTTGCCCAAGGTCGACGCCGAGTACGTCCAGCAGCTCTGCGCCGAGCAGCTGATCACCCGCCGTGACCGCAACGGCTTTCCGGTGCGCGAGTGGCAGAAGCTGCGCGAGCGCAACGAGGCGCTGGACTGCTACGTGTACGCCCGCGCCGCCGCCGCGGCGAGCGGTCTCGATCGCTTCGAGGAGCGCCACTGGCGCGAGCTGGAAAGACAACTGGGCATCGCCGCACCGCCCGAGCAGGACGAACACACCGTAATCACAGAAGACGCCCCCGACTCCGGGGGCGTCGTCGTTTCGGGCCGACGCATCCGGCGCCGGTCCGTCGTCAAGAGTCGTTGGATGAGCTGAAGATGATCTTGGAAGGCACCTACCGCAACCCGACCACCGGTCGAGACGAAATCCGCTGCATCCGTTGCGATGCGTCGGGACACCTGACGGGCACGCCGGCCCTCGCTTCCGCCTTCGCGGTGGGAGCCCTGTCCGCCGATGGCTCCGTCACCACCGACGCGGTCGATCTGGGTGAGGAGCACGGCTACACGCTGCTGCTGGCCCGCAAGAGCGGCGTCGCCTCCAAGCAGGAAGCGATGGAGATCCAGAGCTCGATCGACGGCGTGCGTTGGCTGCCGGCGGCGGGCATCTATCCGGACGAGAACACGGGCTCGCACGAGCCGCCGAACGGCAGCGACTCCTTCACCGTCCAGGGCCGACCCATCGGTCGCTTCGTGCGCATCGCCTTCAAGAACGGCAACACGGCCCAGACCGAGCTGGTCCTCGAGCTGGCCGCATTGGCGGGTGTCTGACCATGGCCTACACAGCGGCCGATCGCGAGGCGCTGGAGCGGGCATTGGCGCGCGGCGAGCGGCGCGTCACCTTCGGCGACAAGACGGTGGAGTACCGCTCGGTGGACGAGCTGCGCGCGGCCCTGCGCGAGGTGGATGCGGCGCTCGCCCGCGAGGCGGGCCGACCCAAGCTGCGCCAGATCCGGGTCACCACGGGCAAGGGGCTGTGATGGGTTTCTGGAGCCGCCTCAAGCTCGCCTTAGGCGCCACCCCCACCTACGACGGCGTGGGCTCCGGGCGACGCGCGCTCGCCTGGATGCCGGGCAACCCCGGCGCGGTGGCCGCGCTGCTCACGACGCAGACGGAGCTGCGCGCCAAGAGCCGCGACCTGGTGCGCCGCAACGCCTGGGCGGCCGCCGGCATCGAGGCCTTCGTGGCCAACGCCATCGGTACCGGCATCAAGCCGCAGTCGCTGGTCGAGGACCCGGGCCTGCGCGAGACGATCCAGGCGCTCTGGCGCGACTGGACCGAGGAGGCCGATGCCCAGGGGCTCACCGACTTCTACGGTCTGCAGGCCCTGGCCTGTCGCGCCATGCTCGAAGGCGGCGAGGCACTGGTGCGGCTGCGCTACCGGCGGCCGGAGGACGGGCTGGCGGTGGCACTCCAGATCCAGGTGCTGGAGCCCGAGCACCTGCCGGTGACGCTCAACCGGCTGGCCGACAACGGCAACGTGATCCGCGCCGGCATCGAGTTCGACCGGCTCGGGCGGCGCGTGGCCTACCACCTGTACCGCTCGCACCCGGAGGACGGCCTGCTCGCGCCCATGTCCGGTGGCGGCGGCATGGAGACCGTGCGCGTGCCCGCCGCGGAGATCGTGCATCTGTTTCGGCCCTTGCGTCCCGGCCAGATCCGCGGTGAGCCCTGGCTCGCGCGGGCCTTGGTGAAGCTCAACGAGCTGGACCAATACGACGACGCGGAACTGGTGCGCAAGAAGACCGCCGCCATGTTCGCCGGCTTCGTCACCCGCGACCAGCCGGAGGATGCCCTGATGGGCGAAGGGCCGGCCGATGCCTCGGGGGTGGCGCTGGCGGGGCTGGAGCCGGGCACCCTGCAGATCCTCGAACCGGGCGAGGACGTGAAGTTCTCCCAGCCGGCCGACGTGGGCGGCTCCTACGCCGAGTTCATGCGCCAGCAGTTTCGCGCGGTGGCCGCGGCCATGGGCGTCACCTACGAGCAGCTCACGGGCGACCTCACCCAGGTGAACTACTCCTCCATCCGCGCAGGGCTGCTGGAATTCCGCCGCCGCTGCGAGGCGATCCAGCACGGCGTCATCGTCCACCAGCTCTGCCGCCCGGTGTGGCGCGCCTGGATGGCGCAGGCGGTGCTGGAGGGACGACTCGAGCTCCCCGGCTTCGCCCGGGATGCCGCGCGGCGCCGCGCCTGGCTCGCGTGCAAGTGGATTCCCCAGGGCTGGCAGTGGGTCGATCCGCAGAAGGAGTTCAACGCCATGCTCACCGCGATCCGGGCGGGGCTCTTGTCCCGCTCGGAGGCGGTGTCCTCCTTCGGCTACGACGCCGAGGACGTGGATCGGGAGATCGCCGCCGACAACGCCCGCGCCGATGCGCTCGGCCTCGTCTTCGATTCCGACCCGCGCCACGACCGCAACCCACCCGGGGCGGCCTCCGACCCGGCACCGCCGCAAGACCGAAAGGCACCCTGACATGCAGCTCGTACACCTGGCGTCCCGTCTCTACGGGACGCCGCTTCTCATCGCGCGTTCGAAGCTGGAGGTGATCCTCTCCGTGCTCGGTCCCCGCATCGGTCTGCCCGACGTTGAAGCCGCCGTACCGGCGGTGATGCCCGCGAGCCCGGAGGTCGCGGCACCGCCCGGCATCACCGTGATCCCGATCCACGGCACGCTGGTGCGCCGAACCCTGGGGCTGGAGGCCGCTTCCGGCCTCATGAGCTACGGCGAGATCGGCGCCCGTCTGGATGCCGCGCTCGCCGACCCTGCCGTGTCCGGCATCCTGCTCGACGTGGACTCACCCGGCGGCGAGGCGGGCGGCGTGTTCGAGCTCGCCGAGCGCATCCGCGCGGTCGACGCCGTGAAACCGGTCTGGGCGATCGCCGCCGACTCCGCCTTCTCGGCCGCCTACGCCATCGCCTGCGCCGCCTCGCATCTCGCCGTCACGCGCACCGGCGGCGTGGGCTCGGTCGGGGTCATCGCCATGCACGTCGACCAGTCGGTCCGCGACGCCCAGCAGGGCTATCGCTACACGGCGATCACCGCCGGCCGGCACAAGAACGACTTTTCGCCCCACGAGCCGCTGGACCAGGAGGCTTTGGTGCGCCTCCAGGCGGAGGTGGATCGCCTCTACGGCCTGTTCGTCGGGCACGTGGCCGCGATGCGCGGGCTGGACCCCGACGCCGTGCGCGCCACGGAGGCCGGGCTCTTCTTCGGCGAGCAGGCGATAGGCAGCAGGCTCGCCGACGCCGTGGCGAGCCGCGACCAGCTGCTCGCCGTCTTCGCGACCTTCTTGAACACGCAGGGCCGTTTGCGGAACCCGGCCTCCCGCACCCGTCCCGGTTCCGCGTACGCCAAACAGGAGAACGACCCGATGCAATCCCCCGATTCGACCCCCGAAGTCCCCGAGACGGCCCTCATCGCCGCTGCTGCCTCTGCGGCGCCCGCGCCCGAGACGCCCACCACCACCGTGGCGGACCGGCGCGAGGCCGTGGCCATCGCCGAGTTGTGCCAGCTCGGCGGCTGCCCGGAGCGCACCGCCGAGTTCCTGGCCGCAGGTCTTTCGGAAACCGATGTCCGCCGCGCGCTACTCGCCGCCCGCACCCAAAGCCCCGAGATCGGCTCGGCGATCCATCCGGATGCGCATGCCGCACACCGCGCATCCCCCGAACACAACCCGCTGATCAAGGCGGTCAAGCACCTCACCGGAAAGGAGTGAACCATGCCGACCCTAGTTGAACCGATGAACCTGGGCGACCTGCTGAAGTACGAGGCGCCCAACCTGTACTCGCGCGACCCGGCCACCGTCGCCGCCGGCCAGAGCCTTGTCCTGGGCAGCGTCGTCGGCCGTGAGACCGCCACAAACAAGCTGAAGGCGCTCGATCCGGCCGCCACCGACGGCACCGAGCTGCCCGCCGGCGTGCTGATCGTCGACGCAGACGCCACCGCCGCCGACCTCGATGCGGTCATCGTCGCGCGCCACGCCATCGTCGCCCGCCATGCGCTGGTCTGGCCCGCAGGGCTGACGCCCGCGCAGCAGTCCGCCGCCATCGCCGACCTCGAAGCGCGCGGCATCCTCGTTCGTGAAGGAGCCTGACCATGCAGAATCCCTTTTCCAATCCCGCCTTCTCGATGGCGAGCCTCACCGCCGCCATCAACCTGATACCCAACCGCTACGGGCGGCTGGAGACCCTGGACCTGTTCCCCATCAAGCCGGTGCGTACCCGCCAGGTCGTGGTGGAGGAGATGCACGGCGTGCTGAACCTGCTGCCGACCCTGCCGCCCGGCTCGCCCGGCACCGTGGGCAAGCGCGGCAAGCGGGCGATGCGCGCCTTCGTCGTGCCGCACATCCCGCACGACGACGTGGTGCTGCCCGAGGAGGTCCAGGGCATCCGCAGCTTCGGGCAGGAGACCGAGACCGAGAGCGTGGCCGGCGTGCTCGCCCGCCACCTGGAGACCATGCGCAACAAGCACGCCATCACCCTGGAGCACCTGCGCATGGGGGCGTTGAAGGGCGAGATCCTCGATGCCGATGCCACGCCACTGGTCAATCTCTACACCGAGTTCGGCATCACGCCCAAGAGCGTGAACTTCTCCCTCGGCAACGCCAACACCAACGTCAAGGGCAAGTGCGCCGAGGTGCTGCGCCACATCGAGGACAACCTCTCGGGCGAGTTCTCGACCGGCGTGCACTGCCTGTGCTCGCCCGAGTTCTTCGACGCGCTGACCGGCCACGCCAAGGTCGAGGAGGCCTACAAGAACTGGCAGCAGGGCGCGGTGCTCATCAACGACATGCGCCGCGGCTTCACCTTCGGCGGCATCACTTTCGAGGAGTACCGCGGCCAGGCGAGCGACGCGTCCGGCACCACCCGGCGCTTCATCGCGGCGGGCGAGGCCCACTGCTTCCCGCTCGGCACCGTCGACACCTTCGCCACCTACGTCGCGCCCGCCGACTTCAACGAGACGGTCAACACCCTGGGCCTGCCGCTCTACGCCAAGCAGGAGCCGCGCAAGTTCGACCGCGGCACCGACCTGCACACCCAGAGCAACCCGCTGCCCATGTGCCACCGGCCCGGTGTGCTGGTGAAGCTGACGGCAGCGTGATGACGCAGGTGACGGATCTATACGAGGCCGCCGGCCGCGCCGGGCTGCTCACCGACGTCATGGTGGGTTCGCTCACGGTGCAGTGCGTCTTCAGCGCCCCGGATGAGCTGGCGCTCGACGGGCTCGCACTGAACCGCGACTACCACCTCGAGTACCCGAGCGCCTGGCTCACCCTCGCCGCCGGCGACACGGTGGAGATCGCGGGAAGCCCGTATCGGGTGCGCGAGGTCCGCCAGCTGCGCGACGGCTCCGAGATGCAGGCCAAGCTGACCCGGCTATGACGTCCTCCGTCCGCGAGCGCCTGGTCCGGGCGGTCGTGGCGCGTATCGGTCCCGCGATCGCACCGACGCCGCTGCATCGCCAGCCCACCGTGCCGCTCCCGCGCGAGGCGAGCCCCGCGCTCCTGCTGTTCATCGAAGGCGATCAGGTCCTCGCGCAGGCGAACGACCGGCTCGACCGCGCCCTGACGCTGAGGCTCGTCGCGCTCGCGCGCGAAGACGACGCCTTCGACGTGGCCGACGCGCTCATCGTCGCGGCGCACGGCGCGCTCATGGCCGAGCCGAGCCTCGGTGGGCTGGCCCTGGGCGTGCGCGAGATCGACTGCGAGTGGGACGCGGAGGACGCAGACAGCCAAGCCCTGGCCGTGCCCGCGCGCTACGAGATCCGCTACCGCACCCTGGCCTCCGACCTCACCCAAAAAGGATAGTCACCATGCACATCGAACTCATCGAACCGCACACCCACGCCGGCCGACTCCACGCCCCCGGCGAGATCCTCGATCTCGACGAGGCAGCCGCCCAATGGCTGATCGAGCGCGGAGCCGCGCGGCCGGCCGACCCTCAACCCCAGACCCAGATCAAGACCCGTAAAGGAGACTGACCATGCCTTACTTTTCCGGACAGGGGCGCGTCTACATCGGCGCCCGCGACGCACTCGGCAACCCGCAGGGCCTGGCCTACGTGGGCAACGTGCCCGAGCTCAAGGTCTCCCTCTCGGTGGAGACCCTGGAGCACCAGGAGTCGGTGAGCGGCCAGCGCCTCACCGACCTGCAGCTCATCAAGACCAAGAAGGGCGAGTTCGCCTGCACGCTGGAGGAGCTCATCACGACCAACCTGGCGCTCGCCCTCTACGGCGCCACCACCGCCCAGACCCCGGGCACGGTCACCGCCGAGGCGCTGCCGAACCCGGTCACTCCCGGCAGCCTCTACCTACTCGCCAAGCAGGACGTCTCGTCGGTGGTGGTGAAGGACGCAAGCGCCACCCCCAAGACTCTGCCGGCCGCGCAGTACTCGGTGAACGCCAAGCACGGCTCGCTGGTGATCCTCGACGCCACCACCGGCGGACCCTACGTCGAGCCCTTCAAGGTCGACTACGCCTACGGCACGGCCTCGGTCACCGCGATGTTCACCCAGCCGCTGCCCGAGCGCTGGGTGCGCTTCGAGGGGCTCAACACCGCCGACGGCAACCGCGAGGTGGTGATCGATCTCTACCGCGTGGCCATAAACCCGGCCAAGGAGCTCTCGGTCATCACCGACGAGCTGCTGAAGTTCGAGCTTTCGGGCCAGGTGCTGGCCGACACGCTCAAGCCCGCCGCCGGCGACCTCGGCCAGTTCGGCCGCGTCGTGCTGCTGTGAGGTGAGCGATGAGCGCATTCGACGCCTTTCCGCCGGCTCCGGTCATGCTCGACGTCGGCGGCGAGTCCCTGGAGATCACCCCGATCCGGGTCGGCGAGGTGCCGGCGCTGATCAAAGCCGTGCGTCCGTTCGCCGGGCAACTGTCGGCGGAACCGGACTGGCTGGTGCTGCTCGCCGAGCATGGAGAGTCCTTGCTCTGCGCACTCGCCGTCGCCGCGCGCCGCGAGCGGGCATGGGTCGAGCGGCTGTCCCTGGACGATGCCGTTCGCCTGGCCGCCGCCCTGTTCGAGGTGAACGCGGATTTTTTCGTGCAACGGCTGGCGCCGGCCGTGCAGCACGCGGCCGCGCGGGTGAACGGCCGGCTGAGTGGGGCGACGCCTTCCACCGCCTCATCCGCTCCGGGCACCGCCTCCCCGACGTCCTGAACTACACCCTCGCCCAGATGGAGACCTTTCTCGCGGCCGAGGCGCGTGACGAGCGCGAACGCCTCAACGCACTGCTCGTGGTCACCGCCGTCGGCAGCCAAGGCGACCGGCGTGCCATCGAACGGCTGCAGCGGGAGCTCGGCCATGCGGATTAGTCTCTCCGCCACCGGCCTGTTCGACCCGAGGCAGCTCGCTGCTTGGTCCGCCGAGCGCCGCAAGGCCATCCACAAGGCGGTCGCGCGCGGCATGCAGTCGGGCGGGCGTGAGGTGCGCGATGCGGCCCGTGCACAGATGAGCACGGCGTTCCAGGTGAAGCGCGCGAGCTTCGTATCAAGCATGCGGGCGAAGGTCCTCGACAAGAAGCCCGGGCGGCTGCCGGCCCTGCTGGTCGGCAGCAAGATCCCCTGGTTGGGCGTGCACGAGCGGGGCGGCACGGTGACGGGCAATCTGCTGATCCCGCTGCTGCCCGGGCGCATAGGCCCGAAGCGCTTCCGCCAGGTGGTGGATTCGCTGATGCGCTCCGGCAACGCCTACTTCGTCGAGAAGGACGGCAAGGTCATCCTGATGGCCGAGAACATCCGCGAGAACGCCGCACCGCTCGCCCGATTCAAGCGCGCCGAGCGTGCCCGCACCGGCGCCAAGCAGATCAGGCGCGGCCAGGAGATCCCCGTCGCCGTGCTGGTCAAGTCCGTGTCGCTCAAACGACGCCTCGACCTCGCCGGCTCCGTGCAGCGGACGTTGCCGCGTCTCGCGGGCGCGATCCAGAACGAACTGACGAAAGCCTGATGGCCAACAACCGCGCACAACTCCTGATCACGGCCGTCGACCAGACCCGGGGCGCTTTCGACTCGATCAAGCGTAACCTCGGCGGCCTGGGCGACGCCGCGCGCTCCCTCAACGGGCTGCTCGCGAATCTCGGCGTGGCCGTCTCGGCGGCGGGGCTCGGGGCGATGGTCAAGTCCTCGCTGGAGTCGGCGGACGCGCTCAGCAAGCTGTCCCAGCGGGTCGGCATCACCGTGGAGTCGCTGTCGACCCTGATACCGGCGGCGGATCTGTCGGGGGTCTCGGCGGAGAAGTTCGAGGGCGGGCTGCGCAAGCTCGCCACCCGCATGCTGGAGGCGGCCACCGGCACGGAGGACGTGGCCCGCAGCTTCGCCGCCATCGGCGTCGCCTTCCAGAACCAGGACGGCACGCTGCGCGCCACCGACCAGGTGCTACTCGACCTGGCCGACCGCTTCAAGGCGCTGCCCGATGGGGCCGAGAAGACGGCGCTCGCGGTCGAGATCTTCGGCAAGTCGGGCGCGGACCTGATCCCCTTCCTCAACCAGGGACGCGAGGGCATCGGGGCGCTGACCGCGGAGCTGCAATCCCTCGGCGTGCAGATCGGGGGCGACACCGCCGCCCAGGCGGAGGTCTTCAACGACGCCTTGGCCCAGGTGCGCCTGGCCGTGACCAGCATCGGCAACCGCATCATCGAGGCTTTCCTGCCGGCCTTGAACGACATGGCGCTCGGCATGGTGGAGTCGGCCAAGGAAGGCGGGACGCTACGGGCGGTGCTGGACGGCATCCTGCTGGCGTTGAAGACGGTGGCGCTGGGCGCGGCCACCGTGGGCAAGGCCTTCGTCGCCCTGGGCGAAGCCATCGGGGGTGGCATGGCCGCCGCCGTGGAGGCCCTCTCCGGCAACGTCTCGGGGGCCAAAGCCATCATCGCCGACCTCAAGGGCAGCCTAGTCCAGCGCCTGGACGAGCTGGCCCAGTTCCGCGACAGCCTGTTCGAGCCCAAACCCATCACGGTTCGGGCTCCCGCCATCAAGGCCGACCCCGCCCTCGTCGAGCGCCTGAAAGCCCCGGGCAAACCGGCGGCGGACACCGGCACCGCCCGCGTGAGTCTGGCGAAGTCGCAGGCGGACGCGGAGCTCAAGCTCCTCAAGGATGCGCTCGACGCCCAAGGCCGCGCCCTCGACCGGGCGCTCGAAGACCGGCTGATCTCCATCGGCGACTACTATGCGGCCAAGACCGCGCTGGAGACGCGCGAGGTCGATGCGGAGATCGCGCGCCTGCAGGGCCTGTTGGCCGAGCAGCGGCGTCTCTCGACCGCGGGCAAGGACGAAGGCGCGCGGCTGCGCGCCCGGGCGGAGGTCGCCAAGCTCGAGGCCGACCTCATCGTCCTCAACAACAAACGGGCCGACGTCGAGGTCGCCAACGCCCGCAAGGCCCTCGAGGCCGAGCGCGGCCTGCGCGAGGAGCTCACCCGCGTGCGGGAGGAGCTGCTGGACCTGACCGGTGCCGCCACGGCGGAGGACCGTCGCGCCGCGATCGCGCGGCAGTACCAGGGACTCATCGGGCGCCTGCGAGCCGAGGGCGACAGCGAAGGCGTGGCAACGGTGGGGCGCCTCATCGACGTCAAGGCTGCGGCCGCCGATCTCGCCGCCTATGAGCGGCAGTTCAACGAGGCGCTGGCGCGCATGCGCGCCGCCGAGGAGTCGATCAACCTGCAGCGCCAGTCGGGGCTGCTCACGGAATCCCAGGCCCGCCAGCAGATCCTCGCGCTACATCGGGAAACCGGGGCGGCGCTGGAAGGACTGTTGCCACAACTGGAGGCCGCCGCCACCGCCATCGGCCCCGAGGCGGCGGCACGCGTGCAGGCCTGGAAGAACGAGATCGCGCAGGTGAAGCTCGTGGTGGACGACGTGGCGGTCGCCATCGACGGGGCGGTGCAGGACGGCTTCGCGCAGATGTTCGAGGCCATCGGCAGCGGCGCCAAGTCGGCCAAGGACGCCTTCGCCGACTTCGCCCGGGAGGTAGCAGCCGCCATCAACCGCATCGCCTCGCAGAAGCTCGCCGAGGCGCTGTTCGGCAACCTGTTCGGAGGCGGCGGTGCGGGCGGATTCAGCCTGGGATCGCTGATCTCGTCGTTGTTCCAGGGCTTCGCCGGCGGCGGCTACGTCACCGGTCCGGGCACCTCCACCAGCGACTCGATCCCGGCGCGGCTCTCCGCCGGCGAATACGTGCTCAACGCCGCCGCCGTGAAGCGCGTGGGCGTGGCGTTCCTGGAGGCGATCAACGGCATCGAAGGCGGACCGCGCATCCAGGGGCCCCGGCTCGCTTTCGCCGCCGGCGGGTTGGTGCCCGAGACGCCGCCCCCGCAACCGCAGGGCCAGGCGGTGCGCATCGTCAACGTGATCGACCCGGCGATGGCCGCCGACTACCTCAACTCGTCCGCGGGCGAGAAGACCATCCTCAACATCCTGCAACGCAACGCCGGCGCGGTGCGACAGGTCCTGCGCTGAAGGCGACGATATGGCATTCGAAATCGGCACCGCCGCCAACCATGTGGATCTCTTCGAACGACTCGTCACGTTCCTGAGCACCGGGCTCGGGGCCGCGGAGAACTGGCAGGTGCTCCGGCACACCGGGGTCTCCGAGATCGACGCCAGCTCCTTCGTGGTCAACTGGGAACCCTGGACCGCCTTCAAGGGCCCGTACCACGCGCACGCGAACGGCTGGGCGACGGCCGTCGGGCAGTACGCCAACAGCTGGCTGCGCTGGAAGATGGTCCAGCCGTTCGACAT
The DNA here is from genome assembly GCA_035325645.1 of Candidatus Macondimonas sp. Classification (GTDB taxonomy): domain Bacteria; phylum Pseudomonadota; class Gammaproteobacteria; order UBA5335; family UBA5335; genus Macondimonas. The sequence continues at coordinate 14,768 of DAOKZK010000010.1, forward strand.
CGCCCGGCTGACCCTGGTCGGCAGCGCCACCGCGAACCAGTCCCCCAGGGACTTCACGCTGCAATGGTCGGATGACGGGATCAATTGGACCGACCGGAAGGTCTTCACCGGCGTCACCTGGGCCAACAACGAAGCGAAGGAGTTCACGATCGATGGCACCTCGCCGGGGGCGAAGTCCCACTGGCGAATCTTCGTCTCGGCCAACGGCGGCAACACCACCAGCACCGTCATCAGGCAGGTGCTGCTGCCCGAATGGCAGATCTACCAGGACTTCAACCACGCGCGCCGGCCGGCGGTTTGGTTCAAGGCGCCGGGCATGACCGGCTTCGATCCGTGCTACATCAACTTCCAGCTGTACGATCGCCCGACCAACGATTACTACAACATCGCCGTCACCGGCTGCACGGGCTTCGTGGGCGCCGCCCAGTTCGACGATCAGCCGGGTGCGCTCACTGCCCTGGCGATCCCGTTGTGGAATCAGCCCATCCCGTATTGGTTCAGCGGCAACGGTCAGCGAGTCATCATCTCGGCCAAGGTCGACACGGCCTACCTCTCGAGCTACGCGGGGAAGATGCTGCCCTTCGGCACTCCCCAGCAGTATCCCTACCCGCTGCTGATCGGCGCGCCGCTGCCGTCCGCCTCAGGGACGCGCTACTCCGACAGCGCCGTGAACCTGCCCTACAAGGGCAATCGGACGACGCTGAAACTGCGCAAGAACGACGGATCGTGGATTCAGCCCCAGGCCTGGCCGTACTCGAAGACCACGACGTTCCGCGACACCAACGGCGCTTACCCCTTGCTGCCGATCACCCTGTACGACACGTCGAACACCTACGGCGTGCTTGACGGCATCCATTTCGTCACCGGCTTCGGCAATGCGGTCGAGAACACGGTGACCGTGGGGACGGAGACCCACGTCGTCCTGCAGGACGTGACCCGCAACGGGCTCAGCGACTTCTTCGCCTTGAGGATCGGGTGATGGCCTATCAGACCGGCGTCATCACCTCGGCCGCAGACCTGGTCGTCGCCATCACGGATTTCGCGGTGGCCAACGGCTGGACGGCCAACGGCAACGTGTTGAGCAAGGGCGGTACCTACATCCGTCTGACGGCGCCGAGCGCTTCCGAGGTCCGCATCGAGGGCGCGAGAAACGGCAACTTCGTCGCGCCCGACCTGTGCGGGCGTCATTCCCGGATCTACAACACCGCGTGGCCGGCCTCGGCCACCTATCACCTCGCGGCGTTCGACAACCCGGATACCGTCTGGTGCACGATCAACTTCGCCGTAACCACTCACCAGCACATCGGCTTCGGCACGGTCGAGAAGTACGGCAACTGGGCTGGCGGCGGATGGTTCCATGCTCAGCACACGCCGGCCTCCGCGGACGGCGGCGTGTGCTCGCTCATTGACGGCTCGCAGCAACCCTACTACCCGAGCAGCCCGAGAGAGTGTGCGCTCTTCTGGAGCCCCTCCATGCGCGACTCCTGGAACGGCTATTACCAGGAGAACGCCGCCAGCAATCTCCACTGCGAACTGCGAGGCTACGTCTGGGAGCCGCCCATCGGGAGCACGGCGATCGGCGTGCATTGCCCGACCATCGTCTCCCCGATCCACAAGTACAACCCGAACGTGTTCAACGGCCAGACGGTGCTGACGCCGTTCCAGTTGTTCCTGCAGAACACGGACGGCCACTACATGAGCATCGGCCACGTCGGCCATCTGCGGTTCGTGCGCCTGACCAACTACAACCCGGGCGACGTGATCGAGCTGGGCACCGACCGCTGGAAGCTCTTTCCCTGGCACATCAAGAACGCGGCCTATCCGGACGGCAAGCAGGTGGCCTACAGCGACGGCAACTACAGCACGGGGCTCCTGGGGGTCGCCGTGCACTACGACGGGCCCTGATCGTGCCGGCCCTGACCGGGTTCTATCCCACCGCGTTCCTGCAATGGACGCGGGACCACTTGAACGTGGTGCCGCTGGACCAGCTTGGCGACGCCCTCTACGAGGATCGCCGGGCCTCGGCGATCCCCGTCGGTCGATTCGGCCCGCTCACGAACAACGCGCCGGTCGACAGCAGTCCCCGGGCACTTGCCGGCGTGCATGCGCGCAGCTTCGTTGAGGACTACTACTACCGCGTGCACGTGCGGCCGAATCGCATCGACCTCGGCAACACGATGTCGGTGCAGACGCGCGAGGTCGAGGTGTGGAACGCGTGGTTCGAAGCCAACGCGCTGGCCGACATCGTTGCCACCAACGCCGAGGGGATGACCCTGTCCGGTCCCTCGGTGCCGCCGACAAGCTTCGGACCGCTCGAGTCCCGGATCTATGTGCTGTCGGTCACGCCGAACGGGCCGCCCGTCGTCAATGCCGCATTCCGCTTCGACTTCGCGCTCGACGCGCCCGTCCTGCGGGCGCTCGGTCGCCGGATCGTGGGCTGGGTCTTCGCGCCGGATTGGAGTGAGCCCGTCATCGAACGGCTGGAGTGGATGACCGACGTGATGGAGTCCCATGTCGGCGTCGAACAGCGGGTACGCCTGCGCGCCGAGCCGCGCCGAAGCTTCGAGTACCGCGTACTGCTGGGCTCCGACCAGGCGCGCGTTCAGATGGAGAACCGGCTGATCTCCTGGCAGGCGCGCGTGTATGGACTGCCGGTCTGGACCGATGCCTCGATCACCGCCATCGCCATCCCGGCCGGAGCGACGAGCCTCGCCGTTTCGACGGCGAACAAGGATTTCGTGGTCGGCGGCATCGTGGGGCTGGTGAATGGATTGCGCTCCGAGTTCGCGGAAATCACTGCCGTGACCGCGAACTCGGTGACGCTCAATGATCCGATCGCCAACGACTGGCCGGCCGGGACCAAGATCGTGCCGGTGCGATCGGCCCGGGTGCAGAACGACCTGGGCGTGGCTTACCTGACCGACGCGATCGCGGCCTCCCGGCCTCAGTTTCAACTGGAAGAGGAATGGCCGATCACGCCCGCCTCCGAGTCGCAGGACTACCTCGGCTACCCGGTGATGCTGGCGCCGCCCAACTGGACGGAGGATCTCGAAGGCCGGTTCGGGCGGAAATGGCACGACCTCGACTACCTGACCGGCCGCCGCGTGATCGATGACCTGACCGGTGTGGCAGGCGTGAACCGAACGCACCGGTGGCTGCTGGTGGGTCGTGCCGCCGTCGCGGCCTTTCGCGCGTGGCTCGCGGCACGGGCGGGCAAGCTGAAGCCGTTCTGGTTGCCGAGCTTCCAGTCGGACCTCGCGGTCGTCGCGCCGGTCGGCGGCACCGACGCCTTTCTGACCGTGGAGAACCGCGGCTACGCCGAGGGGCCGGTGGCGGCGGTCGGCCGGCGCGATCTCCTGATCACCACCGTTTCGGGGGTGAGGTTCTATCGCCGCATCACCGCCGCCTCCGAGATCGATGCCGCGAGCGAGATGGTCGCGATCGACGGCACGCTCGGCACCACGCTGCAGCCCCACCAGTTCCAGCGGATCTCCTTCATGCACCTGGTGCGGCTGGACACCGACAACGTGGAGATCGCGCACGTCACCGACGAGGTGGCCGAGGTCGTGCTGCCCTTGCGAAGCCTCCGGGACGACCTATGACCTACGCAGACCGGGAGGTTTCGACCGATGCCGCCAGCCCCGTCGAACTCTACGAGTTTCGGCGCGGTTCGAACGCGTGGCGCTATACCAGCGCATCGCAGGACGTCGTCTATAACGCCTTCAACTACACCGCCGTGCTCCTCAAGCGGGGAAGCATCGAGCAGACCAATGAGATCGGGCGCGCGGGGCTGAGGATCACCCTGGCCCGGGACGTTGAAGTCGTCGGTGAGTTCATCGCGACCCCGCCGTCCGAGGTGACGTTGCTGACGGTGTATCGGCAGCACCGTGGTGACCCCGAGACGGCGGTGGTCTGGATGGGGCGCGTGCTCAACGCCGAATGGCGGGGCTCCGAGGTCGAGCTCAACTGCGAGCCGGTCTACACGAGCCTGCAGCGCACCGGGCTGCGGCGGCTGTACCAGCGCAACTGTCCGCACGTGCTCTACGGAGGTCTCTGCCAGGCGAGCCCCATCGTCCATCGGGTGCAGGGAACGGTCGGGTCGATCGCCGGAACGGTCGTCAGCGTGCCGGCCGCCGCCGGCTTCGCGCCCGGCCATTTCGCCGGGGGCTTCGCCACCTGGTCGGCCAGCGGCATCACCGAGAAGCGGATGATCGTGGCCCATTCGGCCGACAGCATCACCCTCGCGGCGGTGCCGCCAGGGCTCTCGGTCGGCGCGACGGTCGTGCTCTACCCAGGGTGCGATCACACCCTGAGCACCTGCGAGAGCAAGTTCGGCAACAGCGCCAACTTCGGCGGCTTTCCGTTCATTCCGACCAAGAACCCCTTCGGGGGAAGTCCGATTTACTGAGCGTGTCCCATGCCCTGGATGCAAATCGTCGTCTGGATCGTCACGGCGCTGATCCAGTATGCCCTCGCGCCCAAGCCGCCCCAGCCACAGGCCGCCGAGCTCAAGGACTTCGATGCGCCGACCGCCGACGAGGGGCGTCCCGTGCCGGTGGTGTTCGGTACCGTGCTGGTGAAGAGCGCCAACGTCGTGTGGTACGGCGACCTGCGCACGACGCCGATCAAGTCCAAGGGCGGCAAGAAATGACAAAACGACAGGACTGGCGTTTTGCACGCCCGAAGGGCGCCCGTCAGGGTGGCGCACAGGGAGGTGCGCCATGAGCGAGCTGATCGTGACCCATGCCGACATGCGTTCCCTCGGGTACTGCAACCGGGGCGCGCGGGAATGGTTCACCCGTCACAGGCTCGACTGGTCGCGTTTCATCGACGAGGGGCTGCCCGCGGACGTGTTGCTCGCCACCGGCGACAGCATGGCCCAGGACGTGGTGCAAGTGGCCACCCGACGGATGAATGCCGGGGGAGAGGATGGGCGGTAGCAGCAAGAGCGTCACGGTCGGCTATCGCTACTACTTGGGCATGCATCTGGCGATCTGCCATGGGCCGGTCGACGCCGTCACCGAGATCCAGGTCGGCGAGCGGCAGGCCTGGAGCGGCAACCTCACGGCCAGCGGGCGGATCACGGTCAATGCGCCCGAGCTCTTCGGCGGTGAAAAGCGCGAAGGCGGGATCTCGGGCGCGGTGGATGCGGCCTTCGGGGAATCGACGCAGGGCGCAAACGACTACCTGGCCTCGACGATCGGAACCCCGCAGCCGGCGTATCGCGGCCTCCTGAGCCTGATCCTGCGCCAGGTCTACATCGCGGCCAACAACCCCTACATCAAGCCTTGGGCGGTGCGCGTGAAGCGCTGCTTTCGGGCTTGGTACTCGACCAAGGCGGAAATCTCGGGCGCGGCCAATCCGGCGCACATCCTCTACGAGTGCCTCACGAATTCCGCCTGGGGCATGGGGTATCCGACAGTCAGCATCGACGACGCGAGCTTCAAGGCGGTCGCCGATACGCTCTCGTCCGAGGGGTTCGGGCTGAACCTGATCTGGCTGCAGCAGAGCACGATCGAGCAGTTCGTGCGCGAGGTGCTGGATCACATCGGGGGCGTGCTGACCACCTCGCCCTCGACCGGACGCTTCGTGCTCAAGCTGGTACGGGCGAACTATGCGGTAGCGAGCCTGCCGGTGCTCGATCCCACCAACGTGATCGAACTGGAGAGCTTTCAACGCGCGGCGTGGGGCGAGACGACCAATGAGCTGGTGCTCATCTACACCAAGTCGGACACGTTCAAGGAAACCAGCATCACGGTGCAGGACCTGGCCAACATCCAGGCCCAGGGCGCGGTGGTGTCGCAGACGCGGCGCTATCCCGGCATCACCTCCGATGCCCTGGCAGCCCGCGTGGCGATGCGCGACCTGGCGGCAGTATCCACGCCGCTCGCCAAGGTGCGGCTGAAGGTCAATCGACGGGCCTGGAGTCTGACGCCCGGGGACGTGTTCAAGCTCTCCTGGCCGACGCTCGGCATCGAGAACCTGGTGATGCGTATCGCCGCCATCGACGGCGGCACGCTCACGCAGGGGGCGATCGGCATCGACGCTGTCGAGGATGTCTTCGGTCTGCCGCAGGCGAGCTACACAGCACCGCAACCGCCGGGGTGGACCGATCCGGTGCCGGCGCCCTCGGCGACGACGCCGCGACGCCTCGTCGAGGCGCCGTACTGGGACATCGCGCGCGCCATGACCGCGTCGGAACTCGCCTACCTGGATGCCACCGACTGCTATTTGCAGACCCTTGGCGGGCGCCCGGCATCCGGGGCGCTCAACTACGACCTGTACAGCAAGACCAGCTCGGCCTCGACCTACAACCTGAGAGGCCAGGGGGAGTTCTGCCCCCATGCCGTGCTCGCGGTAGATGTCGGCCAGGCAGTGACCAGCACGATCACTTACAACGCCCAGACCGACATCGACCTGATCACCGTCGGCGGGTACGCCTACCTCGATGACGAGGTGGTGGCCGTCACCGCGATCAACACGACGACCAAGAGCCTGACAGTGAATCGCGGCATGCTCGATACCGTGCCGGTGGCCCATGCGACCGGCAGCCGGATCTGGTTTGCGGACGGTTTCCAAGGGGTCGATCCCACCGAGTACGCCGCCGGCGAAACGGTGAATGCGCGTCTGCTGACCGTGACGGGCAAGGGCACGTTGGCGCTGGCATCCGCGCCGACCGATTCCCTGGCGATGAACCGGCGACAAAACCGACCCTACCCACCGGGCAACGTGAAGATCAACAACGTGGCCTATCCGGCGGTGGCCAAGGGCGACTTGGTGATCTCCTGGGCGCACCGCGATCGGCTGAGCCAGACCGTGAGCCTCGTGCCCCAGACCAACGGCAACATCGGCCCCGAAGCCGGCGTGACCTACACGCTGCGCATCTACGGGGAGGCGGGCAGCCTGCGCCGCACCTACAGCGGCCTGACCGGTACCAGCCAGACCTACACCCTGGCCGACGACACGGCCGACTCCGGCCTCGGTCGCCCCAATGCGCGGCTTCGCATCGAGCTCGAGTCCAACCGCTCGGGCGTGATCAGCCTGCAGAAACACTCGGTCGCGTTCGAGCGCGCCGGCTACGGACTTTCCTACGACAAATACTACGGAGGCATCTGATGCCCGCAGTCACCGATCCGAACCTTGGACTCAATTACGGCTGGACACTCGGCGAAAGCGGCTGGGGTGCCGGCATGGACGCCAACCTGAAACGGCTGGGTGCCGTCGTCAGCCTGTCGGTCAAAGACCGCGACCTGGCGATACCGCCGGCCAGCCCCGCGAACGGCGATCGCTACATCGTCCCGGCAGCGGCCACCGGCGCCTGGGCGGGTCGCACCGACCAGATCGCGGTGCGCGTTGCGGGCGCTTGGGAGTACCACGCCCCCAAGATCGGCTGGACCTGCTTCGTCGAGGACGAGGGCGTGCTCTCCGTCTACAAGGCGACCGGCTGGAGCCCCGGCATCGCCGTCTGATCGCTTCCCTTTCCATCATCCACCGAACCCGCCGCCCGGCGGGTTCGTCGTTTCCGGAGACCAGCAATGAGCCCACCCACTCTGCAAGACGGCATGGTCGTCATGCCGCGCGATGAATTCGAGGAGCTGCTCGCACGCGCCGCCGAGCGCGGCGCGAGGCGCGCCCTGGCCGACGTCGGCCTCGACGGCGAGGACGCCGCCCACGACATCCGCGAGCTGCGCGGCCTGCTCGAAGCCTTCAACGCCGCCAAGCACACCGCGTGGCAGACCACCATCAAGGTGGTCACGACCGCCATCCTCGCCGCCCTGCTGGTCGGGGGCGCCCTCAAGCTCAAGCTGATGGGAGGTGGCCAATGATCGAGACCCTGCTCGGCGGCCTCCTCGGCGGGGCCTTCCGTCTGGCGCCCGAAGTGCTCAAGTGGATCGACCGCAAGGGCGAGCGCAGCCATGAACTCGCCATGCAGGACAAGGCGCTGGAGTTCGAGAAGCTGCGCGGGGCAAGCCGCATGGCCGAGATCGGCGCCGGGGCCGACGCAGCATGGAACACCGGAGCCATCGAGGCCTTGCGCGAGGCTGTCGCAGCGCAGGGCCGAACCTCTGGCGTGAAGTGGGCCGATGCGCTGTCCACGACGGTCCGGCCGGTGGTCACCTACCTCTTCGTGCTGATGTATGCCGGGGTGAAGCTCTCGACCTTCGTCGGCTCGGTTCAGTCGGGCGTGGGGTTCGGGCCGGCGTTGCTCGCAGCTTGGTCGGAGGCGGATCAGGCACTGCTCGCAGGCATCCTGAACTACTGGTTCCTCAATCGCACGCTGGAAAAGGGGCTGCGGTGATGGGGCGGTCGGACGAGACTGTGCGGTCGTGGAGCCGCAAGCACCGACCGCTTGCAGAGCGCTTCTGGGAAAAGGTCGAGGTGCGCGCCCCGCATGAATGCTGGCAATGGCTCGCATCGACCAAGGAGGGAGGCTACGGCAAGATCGCCGATGACGACGGGCGCATCCAATTGGCGCATCGCATCGCCTATCGCCTGGTCTTTGGTGACCTTTCTCCCGGGCTGGTGGTGTGTCATCGCTGCGACAACCCCGGTTGCGTCAACCCGCAGCATCTCTTCGTCGGTACGCAGGCGGAGAACCTTCGGGACATGCGCAACAAGCGCCGAGACAACCCGCCGCGCGGAAGCAGACACCCCAAAGCCAGGCTCGACGAGGCTTTGGTAGCGCGGGTTCGCGCCGACGTCCGCAGTCATCGGCGCATCGCCAAAGACTACGGTATCGGCAAATCGACCGTCGGCATGATCAAGGCAGGCGCGACATGGACGCACGTGTGATTCGCGTGCCGCCTCAAGCGATCGAGCTTGCGAAACGCTTCGAAGGCTTTCACCGCTTTCCAAAGCACGATCCCAACCGGGCCTATCCGTACATCTGCCCGGCCGGCTATCCGACGATCGGTTACGGGCATCTGTGCGATCCGAAGCACCCGCCGATCACCGAAGCAGAGGCCGAGGCCTACCTCGCCCAGGATCTGAAGGTGGCGCTCGCCGCCACGCTGCGCTACTGCCCTGTGCTGGCGACCGAGCCGGAAGGGCGGCTCGCGGCCATCGTGGACTTCACCTTCAACCTCGGCGCCGGGCGGCTGCAGACCTCGACGCTGCGGCGGCGGGTCAACCAGCGGGATTGGACGACTGCCGCCGCTGAACTTCGCCGGTGGGTGCACGGCGGTGGGAGGGTATTGCCAGGACTTGTTGCTCGACGGGAAGCCGAGGCGCGTCTTCTCGTGCACGGGTAACAGATCCGGGAGTATGGCCGTGTATGCGCTACGTGCATTGACGTGATAGATTATGCTCTTAACGCATCAACGGCTAAGGCAATGGCGATCACCAGCGTTGGAGAACTGGTCAGGGCTGCTCGCAACGGGCGCAGCCAGAAGGAGTTCGCTGCCTTCCTGGGCGTGAAACAGTCCTCCGTGAGCCGCTACGAGAGCGGGAAGGCAAGCCCGCCGATCCGAGTGATCGAGCAGTGCATGCAGCTGGTGCATGCGGCAAAGGCGGAAGACGCCCCCACCGCCGACCAACTGGCAGAACGCATCCGCGCCGCCCTGGCGGACCCCGACCTGCGGCAGGCGCGCTTGGCGCTATCTCGGTTGGTGGATGCCTTTGTGTCCGAACACACGCAGACTCGCGTTACGCGTGCTGCGCCTCAATGATCACTGGAGGCTGACGTGGCGACTCAATCGACCATCGAGTGGACTGAGCAGACGTGGAACCCGACCACCGGTTGCACCAAGGTTTCACCGGGGTGCAAGAACTGCTACGCGGAAGTGATGGCGCGCAGGCTCCACGCCATGGGTGCGCCTGGCTACGAGAACGGGTTCAAGCTCACCTTGCATGAGAGCCGGCTCGAACAGCCACTGCTACGCAAAAAGCCGACGACGTACTTCGTCAACAGCATGAGCGATCTGTTCCACGAGGCCGTTCCGGACGCCTTCCTGGATCGTGTGTTCTCGATCATCGAGCGCACCCCTCACCACACGTACCAGATCCTCACCAAGCGAGCGGAACGGTTACCGGAGTATTTTGCTCGCCGTGCCTGCCCGAGAAATGTTTGGCTTGGGGTGTCGGTCGAAGACAAGAAGTACGGTGTTCCGCGCATTGCACACCTGCGCAAAGTAGATACGCACATTCGATTCTTGTCCGTCGAGCCGCTGCTGGAAGACCTCGGGCGGATCGACCTGCGCGACATTCACTGGGTCATCGTCGGTGGCGAGTCCGGGCACAAAGCCCGGCCAATGCGAGAAGAATGGGTGGCGAACGTACAGGCCCAGGCCGAGGCCGCTGGTGCGGCATTCTTTTTCAAGCAATGGGGCGGCTGGGGTGCCGACGGTGTCAAACGCCACAAGAAGGCAAACGGCCGCATCTTCCGGGGCCGCACGTGGGACGACTACCCGCATCAAGCGACGGAAGCGACACAGCTATAACGTGTCCAGAATGTCATTGGCGATCTTCGTTGCCAAGCCATGTGCTTTGGGTGCTGGATTGGACGCCGCGAAGTAGAGCGCGAATAGTGGCGCTCCGCTCGGATTCTTGGCATCGCCGCTTTGATACAGAACCTTGGGGTCGGTGACGGCAGGAAACAGCCCCTTCAATCGCTTCGAGACAAACTGCAGCATCTGGCGGTGATCGGTGTTGCGCACATCGCCATTGTTGCTGCCGAACAGATCGGATTGCGGATTCTGGGCGTAGAACGCCTGACGCCATTCATCGGTGCCAAGCACGCGCGTCAGAGATGCCTCCTTGTCAGCATCCAGCGCATCCGCATTCTTGGCGGCTTGCCGATACAGTCCGGCATACGGAAACAGATACCAGACATCAACTGCGCCGGTCTTGGCAATCGCTTCCAGCGTTGACCATTCGACGTGCATTCCGAACGGATCAAGGAACAGCACGGCCCGCTCGCTTCGCCACTGGTATCGGCCGCAGAGGGTTTTCAATGCCGCATTGGCATCGCTCTTGATCACTTCGATGGTCTTGTCAGGGTATTCCGCACCAAGCGCATTCAGCGCGGCCAGCTTCTTGGTGCGGAGTTCGATAAAGTAGAACTTGTGGAACGCGGGGTTGGTGGCCAATGCCCTTCGCGCGGAGCCGTCGACGGTTTTCTTCTCGCCCTCAACCTTGATGTCGCAACGGCCTGTACCGGCGAACGCGTCGATATAGAGCCGCGTGAAGCTCTGCTTGCTGAGCGCGGTATTGAATGCCACGAGGTACTTCTCAAGCGCCTCCAACTTGATGCGAGTCCAAGGCCCACCGAAGGAATGCTGATCGTCTAACTTGTCGAATTCGTCGTTGTCAAGCAGACTGTCGTCCCCATCGATCAGCTTTCCCATCGGGTTTTTCCTCATTTGACTGCCCGTCAGCCCCAAGCCGCGCTCATCAGCGTGGCGAGATCTCGCCGCGAGAGCACTTCTGTAAACTCGCGCCAGTCCTTCTCCGGCGGCATCATCGTGCCCGTGTAACGCAGATCAAAACCTGTGGCAGTCCGCTGGGCATTGATGTACTCGTCCAGCTTCTCGCCAAGGGTTTCGATATCGTCGATCCACTCGTCCTTGATGGTGTCGGGCAGGGACCCGAACAGGTCGTAGCGATTTCGCATACGCTCGGACAGCCGCTCGTAGATCTTCTCGTCCACGGTCTGCTCGAACACCAGGTTGAGCATGTCGACAGTCTCGCGCCTCTGGCCGAAGCGCTTGATTCGTCCGATGCGCTGTTCCAGGCGCGTCGGGTTCCAGGGCAGGTCCACATTGATCAGCGTGCCGAGGGTCTGCAGGTTGAGACCTTCGCATGCGGCATCGGTGGCTGCCATGACCCGGATCTGGTGCTCGGCCACCATGCGCTTCAGGGTCTCGCGCTCCACCGCGACGCTGTCACCGCGCTGATAGAGGCGGCTACGCCCCGCTCCGGCGTAAAGGCCGATGGCCTCATCGGGATAACGGGCCGCCAGTTCATCCGCGAGCCATTTCGCGGTGTCGTAGTACTGGCTGAAAATGATCACGCCGAGTTCGAGCCACCTCTCCTTATCCAGGAAGTGGATCACGGCCTCCATCTTGGGGTCCGCGTCGAGCCGTTGAAGCCTGTCGATGAGGCGTTCGAGAACTTCACGTTCCTCCTGCGTTTCAACGGCCAGGTCGGCTTCGAACTCGTCTCCCTCTTCATGCACGGCCTCCCCTTGCAACAGTCGTTGAGCTGTCGCGAGTCCGGCTTGGATGCTGGAGCAAATGCGCTGCTCCATCAGGTTTTTCATGAACCCGCTCCCCTTGCCGCGTTTGGCGAGTGCCTTGCCGAAGGCCCGTGCTTGGCCATAGGCCTCGCGGAAGTCTTCCGATGTCCGCAGCGCCTTGCCCTCGAACAGGACGTCGAACATCCGCGGTTCGGCCACCTTGGAGCGATCCGGATGAATGTCGACCCCGACCCGCGTGAGCAGGTTCGCATCTTCCAGCTGCTGTCGTTTGCGAAGCACGACGTGCCTGACCAACGGGTTCTCACGTTGGAACAACGTTGCTCCGGCGATGCGCCGCTCTAGTTCCTCTTCCAGGATCTCTCGCGTCTCCTCGGCGAGGTCGGTCAAGGGGCGATTGGTTTGCCATTCTCCGTTGGTGAGACCCAGGTCTTGCCGGATGGCTGAGAACAGCTTGCGGGCACGTGGCTCGCTGGTGGACTCGACGCGCGGCAGCGGAGATCGCAGCAACTCCCAGGCATGGCCGGGGTTCAGTACCTCTTGCCGACCGGCCAAGATCTCCAGCACTTCATCGGGCCGATGCCATGCCGCCAGGTCATGCCCTAAGACGAAGTGGCCTCGACCTTGGTGCAGGATACCCAACAGGTCCCAGAGGTCTCTCGGATCAGTTTGGATGGGCGTCGCCGTGCCAAGCAACACATGGTCCGCACGGGCGGCGACTTCGCGCATGAACGCCAGCAGTTCGTTCGGCGTTCCTGCGTCCCTGCCAAAGCCTTGGCGCGTGCGCGCCTTGTGGGCTTCGTCCAGGATGACGACACCGAACCTCAAGCCCAGCAGATGCTGCTTCTCCAACGAGTCGCGCATCATGAGGCCCGTGGACACGATGCCGATGCGAAGCGGACAGCGTGCAATCTGCTCGCGGCCCGCCGGAGAAATGGCGCGCTCGTCCGCATCCAGCCACACCTTGCGTACCGTATCCCAGCGTGCGGTCGGGATGCCGAGCTTATCCAGCATCTCGGTCTGCCACTGCTCGGTGAGTGTCGCCGGCGCAAAGATCACGACAGGGCGTCGTGGCCCGTTTTCGCGATCAGAGAGCAGACACAGCGTCAATGCTGCGGTGGCCAGCGATAGCGTCTTGCCCAGTCCTACCTCATCGGCCAGCAACAGCCTCACCACGCCGTAGAGCCGGTGGTGGCGCAAACACTCGGTCAAGAATCCTTGCTGCCATGGCTGCAACTGCTGCCCCTCGCGGTACAGCGGGGACTCGATCAGCGCGGCCGGCGCAAGGTTCTCGTCCTCATCAATCTCGTCGAAGACCACTTCGCGGCGATAGCCACGGCGATGCACTTCTCGGATGACCGCCTGGGGCAGCGGCTTGGCCGCATTCCACAGGAAGTCGAACTCCTCCTCGATCCAGGCCACCCCCTCGGGGGACTCGTCCTCCCACAGGATCTCGTAGTGCCGCTGCCAGCCACTGCGGGTTTCGTTCATAGACCCGATGAAGCCGAGCCTGCGTCCGTCTGCCAGCGTGATCACCCCCGCCTTGCCATGCACAAAGCCGCAGATGTCGTCCGGTGCCACCCGCACGGCCTGGCCGTGCTGCTGTAGGAAGGCATCCAAGCGGCGGTAACGGTCACGGTGCAGGAGCGCTTCGGCCTCCAGAGCGCGCTCATTCCAGCGACCCAGCATCTTGCTTTCGCGCAACTGGGCTACCTTGAGGTCATCCGGATGGATATCGACGTTGCAGACGATCTTGACCTCGGGGATGCCCTCCAGCACCTCGCCGGCCACCTCGAACAGGGAGCTGGTGAAGTAGCCGGCAATGCGCTTGTAACTGCGTGCGCCAGCCAGATGCTGCAGCAGGAAGCTGGCATCCAGCCGATGAGTGCGTGAAGAAAAGCGCCGGATGCTCATCCGCCGGCCCTCAGGCGCCGAAGCGCAGGTTCTTCAAGCGCGCGCCCAGCACCTCGGCGGCGCTGCGCACGTTTGGTTCCGTGGACTTGCGCTCGATGAAGGCCAGCATGTCCACCAGTAGAGGACGCACCTCCAGGAAGTCGGCCATCTCGTTCTTGATCTGTTCGACGATGACCTGCGGCTCGGTGTCCTTCAGTATCTGCTGCAGGGCAATGATGATCCGGCCCAGCTTGGTGACGCCGATCTCCGTGGACTCGGTCAGATCGCGGGAGGCGAACTCAGTCACGCGCTTGAGCCGCGCGTGATTGGGGCGCATGTCGCCCATCACGCGGCTGTAGTCCTCCACACGGAAGGCTTTGGCGAAATTCTGGTAGTTGTCGAGCTTCTGCGCGCCGGTCGTCTCCATGTCCAGCATGCGTAACACGAAGCGCTCGATGCCGGTGAGCTTGGCCCATGTGTCCGGGGCAAGGCCTTCGGGCACCAGCAGGCTCGACGCCGTCTCTGCCGCCTGTTGGACGATCTCGTCCACGACCGTCACTTCTCCGCGCGCCCGCGGACGCAGAGCAAACGTCGTCACGTCCTCGCCGCCGATGTGGGTGTAGGCGGTGAGCACCTTGAGCGCCGCCGCATAGCCCGCCATTTGCAGGTCCGAGTCGTTGAACACCGGCTCGCCGTGATGCGCCTTCACGGTGTCGTTGAGATGCATCATGGTTTCGATCTGCCGCGCCACCTCCTGCCGCACGGCAGGCAAGATACGCTGCTTGAACCCCGTGCGCTCGCCGGCGGGGCGTTTCTTCAACATCAGGATCACCGTGCCCTGGACGTAGCCGCCTTTCTTGAGCTCGGAGGTCGTCTCGGTGGCGATGTACCAGGCGGCCACCACCTGTAGGCCCGCCGCCCAAAAGATGCCGATCAGGTCGCCCCAGACGGCCGTATCCTGGTGGGTGAACATCACGCACTGCATGCCGTTGTCGGGCATGTGCTCGGCCATGGCCTGGTAGGCGGCCACCATGCCGCGCCGGAAGTCTTCGCCAGAACCCTTGATCGCCAGCGCGCGCCGGGAATCCCATACCCATTCGTCGAACGGCTTGGGCGGGTTCTTGCGCATCCAGGCGATGAAATACTCGGTGATTTCATGATAATTCACCGCGTCTGCATACGGCGGATCAGTAATGAATATCTCCGCGTTGCACTCAATCTCGTTCGCGGGGCGAGATTGGATTTGCACGTTCCTCGCAAAAACTTCTCTGTCCCGAAGCGTCATATTTCGGGAATGACAGAACACATAGCCACTTCGGGTAAGCCAATCGACGTTGGTGTCCAATGCTTGGTCCGTCATGGCGTTAAGCGCGGTAAGCGAGATGCGATCCCAGCGCACTTTCTTGGAGTTCCAGTCAGCCTGGCCACAATGAAGGAGCGCAAGGTCAGGCGTCCTCGCATGCTTCTTTATTGTCGCCATGAGAAGCAGATTTCTGGGTGTGTACAGATGATGCCAATGCGTCCAGCCGCGCTCGCGGAATAAGCGCGTGGTCTCGTCCCCCGGCTCGATGGCCATGTCGGGTGCCAATCCCTCTTCCTGCCAGAGCGCGAGGTTCTCGGCGACGATGGTCTCCACCTTGCGCTCGCGCTCAAGGTCCGCTTCCGTGGGGGCGGCAAACCAGGTCTCCTGGCGGGCGGCGTCGATCGTTTCCTTCTTGATCCACTGGATGCAGTACAGCCGCTCCTGGAAGATGTCATCGGGTCGCGGCCGGAACTCGTCCTTTTCCCACCGGCGCAAGCGGTTGCCCGTCGTGCCATCGGGTAGCCGATAGTCGCCACGCAAGGTCTTGATCGGGGTGCGATAGCTCTTGCCGTCGATTTCGTAAACAAGATCGCCTCCCTGCACAGTTCCCTTCCTGGCCTCGCTTAGCAAGTCATTCGAGACGCCTTCGATGACCTTGATGTTGAATCGCCGATTAGCATGATCTGGTTCCAACACAGCGATGACGGCGCGATTCTTGGAAATGATCCGGTCCTGGATCATTGGCACTTTCCAGCCTGTTTCCGGGCAGCGGGTTTCGAGACAATATAGATATGCCTTGGCCCGATTGCCTTGCTCGTCATGTTCAATGCCAAAGCGGATGATTTCGGCATCCACTGCTACTGCCAATTCGCGCTGTGCCTGTTCAAGTTCAGCACGACGTTGCGGATTGGCGCCGATGATGTTCAGCGCCCCCCAGGTGAGCATGCAGGCGATGGGGTTCAGGTCGGAGGCATAGACGTCGCAACCGATACGCGCCGCCTCGAAGGGGATGGAGCCGCCGCCGCAGAAAGTGTCGCCGACGCGCGGACGATGCCCATAGCGCAGGATGCCCAGTTGCTCCACCAACTCCGGGAAGGAATGCGCCTTGATCCCCAGATGAGCGTAATGACGGTTGACCTGGGGCCACACCGGCGCGTAGAGCCAGTCTTGATCCACCTCCTCCGGGCGCTTGCACAGGCTCGCTTTTTCCTCGTAGCTGGCGAAGGTGGCCAGCGCCTGACGGTAGAGTTCGAGCTTGTCATCGTCCGTGACATCGCGGCGCCAGCCGCGCCCGCTAAAGTAGCGCTCCGGATCGCTGATCGGGATCAGTTCCTGCAACTTGGTCGCTGAAAACGCGTTGGCCGCGAGCGCACGACGTGCCAGCGCCTCGTCGTCGAAGGCCATCAACTTCTCGAAGATGGCAAGGTCGGCTTCTGCGTCGTCGGTGGGCGGCAGGAGACTGCCCAGCACGATAGCGCGCACCAGAATCAGCGGCTTGCGGCCCTTCCAGTACGAGCCGATCGATGTCAGCGTCTGGCCACGCCCAGCACCCCGCTCGGTTTGCGCCTCGAACGACACCTTCTGCGCTGGAAAGACCGTCTCGATCAGCGCCGGGGCGTCCTTGAGCGCCAGGGGGGTGAGGGAGGTTCTTGTTTGTGCATGCATGGCTAGGTGATCTTCAAGCGGTCGCTGCCTGCACCCAGCCGTGGGAGGCCAGTCTGTCGGCGGCGATGGCGATCTGTCGGAGCGTGAACTGGCGCTTGCGCGGGTTCCAGGCGTGGATGCGCTTGGCTACCTCGTCGAGCTGGCAGACGCCTTCGCGCGTCATGACCCAATGCGCGGTGGAGAGCAGCTCGAGGCCATAGGGCGACTCGAAACCTTCGATGAGGCGGGTGACGCGCTCGAAGCGTTGGCGGCTGTCGGCATGTTGGTCGAGGAAGGCGGATGCCTCCTGGATAGCGCCGGGAACCAGCGTCAGGGGCTTGTCCGGCGCATCACCGCCGTCGGCGTAACCGGCGATCAGGTGCCCCTCGACCGCGCGCAGCACGTGGCGCAGGTTCTCGGCGTAGGGGCCATAAGGCGCCTTGACGTATTTCAAGCGCAGCGGCTCTCCTGCCTCCTGCATGAAGTACATCAGCTTGTGCACCTCCAGCAAGGTCACGAAGGGGTCGAGCAAGCCGCCGAGATAACGGTGGATCAACTCGACCAAGGCTGCGCGTCCTGCGGTCATGGTCGGCACTTCGCGCACATGGGCCATCTTGTCCGTGGTGGGCGCACCAAAGGGCTCGAACACGAGCACGTGCACGTCCTCCAGTTGCCCCAGCGCTCGCTCGATGCGTGGACGCACCTCGCTCCAGTCCAAGCCCCCCAAGCCGCTGCCCAGGGGTGGGATGGCGATGCAGCGGATGCCCTTGTCGCGAATGACCCGAACCAGATCGACCAAGCCTGCGTCGATGTCCTCGATGCGGCTCTTGCCGCGCCAGTGGCGCTTGGTGGGGAAGTTGATGATGAAGCGCGGCGGCGTGAGCTGTCCCGTCTCGAAGACAAACATGCGGCCCGGCTGCACGGCCTCGCGCTTACAGGCCGCCTCGTAAGCCTTGAAGTTCTCAGGGAAGGCGTTCTTGAACTGCAAGGCGATCCCGCGCCCCATCACGCCGACGCAGTTGACGGTGTTGACCAGAGCGTCCGCCTCGCATTTGAGGATGTCGCCTGAGGTGAACTCGATCATGGCTGTGATCCTCTCATGTCTCAGTAGTACCAATCCGGGCGGATTTCGACCGTAGGTCGGTGTCCGTTGACCGGAAGGGCGTTCACGACGTGTTGGTAGATCGTGCGATTGAGCACGCCGATGCGCTCGATCAGGTGCCAGGGAAAGCTGTGCTCCAGCAGAAACTCGGCTTGCTTGCCTTCGTTACACTGCCGCCAGTCCCTGGCTTGGACGGCCGCCCAGTCAACTTCGTCGAGGCGTGCCAAATCGCAACGGTCCTCGAACAAGTACGAACCGGCGTTCGAGAGGGTGAAGGCCCACCGCCTCTGTTGGGCTTGTGCCCAAGCAACGGTGGCGTGAAGATCCGCTTCGAAATGCAGGATCGGGGCCTGTCCACCGCGATAACCCAGCTCCGGATGATTGCCCTGGTGGATCAGGTACAACATCACCGAGCGCGGGCAGAAGTAGAACGGCACGCAGTCGCCCACGTGCAGGCCGGGGTGGCTGTTCAATGACAGGGTTAAGCGCCGCTGCTTGATGCCGCTCATTCCGATGGTCGTCCCAGCAGGCGCTCGCCGATTGACCTCCGCGTCGCACCAGAGGAAGCCATCGGCCACGATGGAGGGCAAACGATCCACATGGGCGATGTGGTAGATCTTGGGCTGCGGGGGTACGAGGCCGTTGGTCATGCCGTGTCGTCCCCAAACAGGTCCAGCGATGGCCGGTTGTCGTCGCGGTCGTTGCGGCCGCGGCGGGCGCGGGTGCCGAGCAAATCGCTCTGCGCGACATCACCCAGGGCATGCTGAAGCGCGATGCGCCACCCCTTGCCGGCGTCCATGACGCCGCCAGTCGCCATGGCGGTCATGCCAAACAGCCACCAGCGCTCCTCGGGCCGAAGCGCCAGCCAGTTCCTCACGGCGACGGGGATCTTGGCTGCCTCCATCTGCTCGACGGCCCAGGCCAGGACACAGAGTTCCTTGCCGAGCAGGCGATCCACAGGGTTCTCGCCGATCTTCCATGCACTGGGCTTCAGGCCATGTGCGGTGAGGCGAGCGTTGAAGGCCCGCTGCACCTCGGCACGGATGGCCGTCCAGCGCGGCCGGTCGAGCAAGACGCGGTCGATCACCGCGGTGTCCGCCGAGGCCGATTGCAGCCCGAGGTACTCGCTGATCTGAACCTTGCCCGTGCTGCTCTTGGGGATGAGCACCTTGAAGTGATGCGGGTCCGAGGTCGCGGGCACCCCGAAGCCCAGCGTATGCTGGACTTGCACACGCCCTGCTGGCGTCCGGTGTGCTGCGGCCTTGGCGCGCGTCATGGTCATTCCTCCTGGCTCACGTCGCCCGGCTTGAGCTCAACACCGGCGATCTTTGCGAACTCCTTGAGCGCAAAGCCCGTGTCGAACTGAATGCCTTCCGCAATGGCGATGTTGACCAAGGCTTCGGGCTCACCCAGAACGTCGCGAAGGCTGTTGACGACGCCCTCGATCATGGCGGCCGTGATTTCGCGCTCTTGGAAGCGCACAGTCACGGTGTTTTCGCCTTCGCCAATCTCGATGCGAACGCCCTTGAAACGCGTGCCCGGCTGATCGCGGAAGCGATTGATGACCCCGAATACACGGTCGGTGGTGTCCAGAGACACACGCTTGCTCTGCAGGCGGGCCGGCTTGGCATCGACGATCTGGACCGTCTTATCGCCGCTGGCCGGGATCTGGAAGTCGGCCGTCTTGTTGGCTTCGCCCGCCCGTGCAAACACCAGCAGGCGATAAGCACCGGGGCCGATCTCGAAGGGGCCGTCGTACCGAGTGCCGTCCTTAGGGTTGGACCCGTCCAGTGTGTAGTAGAGATCTGCCCGCGGGGTGGCCTCGAGGCGCACACGGCGCTTGTCGGCAGCCGGTTCGACCTGGTGACGGATCTTCAGGTCGGCCAACCAGCGCACGGCTGGAGCGCTTTCATGTTGCCCAGTGGTGTCCTTCACCCAGAAGTAGAGGGTCCCCTCCGTCGTCGTGAAGTTGTCGAGGTCATCGACCTTCTGGTCCTTGTCCGTGACCTCGGGCTTGGTCGACCAATAGACCACCGGGCTGTCGCCCGCATGGCGAGGCGTCAGACTCAACACCGTCTCTCCCGAGTCGGCCTTGACGTTGACGACGGACACATTGACCGTGGCCTTGTCCTTGGGGAAGGGGCCTTTCTCGATGTAGCCGTCTTCACCGAGACGCCAGCGACCTTGCTTCAACGCCTCCGTCTTGAGGGCGTCGAGGCCGCTCGCGCCCGGCATCCAGGGCCAGATGGGCGAGCACTTGGCGCGCGTGACGACGTCCTTCCACGGCGTGCGGCGGTTGTCCTTGCCGGAGGGCCAGAGGTACTCCTCGGCCTGCGCGAAGTACTCGTCCAGGTTGTCCTTCGTCAGCTCTCGCACGAGCTTGTAATCCGCTCTGGGGCTTGCGAGCAGACTCTCGATCTGCGCTTCGGCGGACTGATCGCCCTGGCCGATCTTCAGCCCCTGATCGATGGTGACGCCGGCTAAAACGTCGCGGCCATCGACCGGGTCGTTCACCGGGAAGTAGAGGCGGTTGTAGGCGGCCGATAGGGCCTTGCCGAAGCGGTCTTCCGCTTCTTCCAGGCGGTCGCGCGCTTCTTCGAACAGCGTGTCACCAGGGCGAAGCCGCTTGTGGATCTGCTCGATGGCGTAGAGCTCACGCAGACGCTCCTCGACAGCATCCGCCAACAGGCTATCCTGACCCGTGAGCACCAGCAGGTTGTTTTTCTCCTGCTGATAGTCAAAGAAGTTCTGAAGTTCGCTCGGAGGAACCTTGCCATCGGGCTTGATGACGATGAGCGTCCGCGGGCCGGAGAGCTTCAATTCATCGAGCTTGGGCAGGACCTGCACATCCTGGTATGCAATCTTGCGAACCGGCTCAAGGATGCCGGTGAGACGATTGATCAGCGCCTGATCGATCTTGGGCTGAGGGACCTCCTTAGCGTTGCGCTCGATCTGGCGCGAGAGGTTCTCCGTTTCCTTGATAAAGAAGCGTTGCTCTTCACGGTGCAGGTACCAGGCGGCCTCCCGCAGCCGCTGCATAGCCTGAAGGAATTCGTCAGGCTTGCGCTGCGGGGCAGCCAGGAACTCGATGAGCTCGCTCTCGGAAAGGCCGATCCGCCCCCCAACCGCGCGGGACAGGCTCGAGGCCAGCAGCAGGGTCATCACCTGTCGCGCGGCATCAGAGCCCAGCTCGTCGTCGATGTGTTCGGCAATTGCGTTGCCGTTGTCGGCGATGTCCCGCGTGACGGCCGGCATCAGCTTCGGTGCGATGCGTTCGATCTCGTCCTTGACCTGATCGTCGTTGAGGTTGAGATGCTGCGTGCCGATCAGGAAGACGTCATCCGTCTCGCGCTCCTCGACGCTCTTGAGGAGTCGGGCGGTAAACTGCATCAGGCCACGGGTTTGGCGGAACCCTTCGTTCTCCTTGAACAGCGCGACAAGGTGCTTGAACGAGGGGTGGAAGGGGTAGGTCTCGCGCACCTGCTCGGCAATCTGCTCGATGCTGCTGGCCACGATGTAGCCGCCGTCTTCGGCCTTCTTGATCTGCTGGGCGTACTCTTCGGCCACATCCGCGATGACGCGCTCGTCGGGCAGCTCGTCGATGAGCCGCTTCTTGAGGATCTCGTAGATCTCGTTGCCGGCCAGTTGCACCGGTGTGATGGTCATCGCTTGACGGCGCGTCTCCTGCTGCAGATTGGAGATTGCGTCGGCAAGGGCCTTCGTCTGCGCCTTGTAACTACCCGAGAGATTCGCAACGACAATGGCGCAGTTGGGCAACTCCAGCGCCGCGCTCATCAAGCTGGAGAGGCTGTAGACCACCATGTTGGCCAGCGTGCCCTGACCGAACACCTGGGTGCTGGCGTTGTCGAGATAGGGTGGCAGCTCGTCCAGCAGGATCAAGGTCGGCTTGTCGCCGATGATTTCCTTCCACTTGCGTTGATCGACGGCCTTGGGACCGTTGGCCCAGTAGGGCTTGATGGCATCTTCGGCGCCAAGCTGGCTTGCGATCTCACCCCAGATGTAGTTGTCCGGATTGTTGCGACCGTTGAAGGCGGCGATACGTGCCGTGCCAAAGTCCACACGGGCAGCGAGATCGGGAGGGAGGACATCGGAACGCAGGTGCGGGTGACGCGCCAGCAGGCCGAGCGCGATCATCATGTGCGTCTTACCGCCACCCATGGCTTGGGTGAGCTCGAAGACCGCCTGATCTGACTTGCCCGACAAGCGCAGCAGCCCCTCACGGAACAGCTGCTCCATGCCGTGCGTGACGAAGTTGCGCGAGAAGAACTCCCGCCCATCCCCCTCGTCATTGATGAGCTCTGCCAGATTCTCGATCCCCTGGCTCATCCGGTAGTCCCGGATGATCGGATTGAACCGGCAGGCCTGCTTGACCGTCTTGATCATGAGCGCACTCCGCTGTTGTTCTCGGCTTCGTCGGAGGGCGGAATCTCGATCCCTCGCTGTTCGCAATAGTCGCGAATCAGGACCTCGACCATGTTGGCGATGGACCGATGTTCGAGATTCGCCGCGAGGCGCAGCGCTTCCTTGAGAGCGGGATCGATCCGAAAGGTCAGCGTAGCGGTCTTGCTTGCGGCCATAGCCTCTCCGGAAGCCACTGCAAATGTACTGCATTCTACAGTATCGACTCGGCTTCGGCAATGCGATGCAAGTCGGCAATCCGCCTCGGTCTGCTGCCTTGCCGAAGCTCGGGATGGGTGGCTCTCCAGGCGTTTGGAGGGAAGTGGCGGGGGTGACCGGCGTCATGGACTGACGTTGTTGTTGGCAGGAGTCTCATGAACGCGCTGTTCTGCCAAGAAGCCAAGCTCGGCATAGCGCTGACGCGTTACTCAACGACTCTCTGGCGGCCAAATCGTCGAATCCACGCCCTCAAGGCCAAGGCGTTGCTATCTGGCTCGGGTATGGAGCGCGGGTTCGGTTCCGTGTTCCGCCACCAAAACCCAAAATCCCAACCCTTATCGGTTGGGATTTTTTTGCCCTGAGCGCCAGTGTTGGCGCGGTTCCGGCCCGTTGCCTCGTGAGCGCTGCACCGCCAAACGACGCCGTTTCGGAGTACTTCTCGCCTCTCTGCTGCCGTTTTTCTCTGCTGGGCTCGTGAGCGTTCACCGAGCCAGAGCCAGCACTGGCGCGGGTTTCCGGCTTCCGGGTTGCGATTGTGAATTGGTCGGCCGTTGGTTACCGAATCTGCACTGCTCACCTCGTCTTGCATCAAGGTACGGCGAGCTCGGCGGCAGATACTGGTTGAGACAGTTCGCACAGGATGCCGCACTGTTCGGCGCTTCTGCCTTCGGAACACATTTCCCTCAAGGATCTGAGCTGCTGCTCAAGTGCGCTCAGTTCCTGGATACGCACCGCGACCTGCTCGATGTGTGCCTCAAGAACACGGTTGACCTCACTGCAATCTTGGGTTGGCACGTTCTTGAGGCGCAACAGCACACGAATCTCGTCGAGCGTCATGTCCAGCGAACGACAGCGGCGAATGAAAAGCAAGCGTTCGACGTGCGCGTCGCCATATAAGCGGAAATTGCCCGCGCTCCGGGACGGGGGCGGCAGGAGTCCTTCCTGCTCATAAAAGCGAATCGTTTGAATCGGACACCCGGTTTGCCGGGCAAGCGCTCCGATCTGCATAGCTGCAACCCCTTTTTATCATCGACTTGACTCTATAGTAGCTATAGAGTGTTAAATCTCAAAATACCCTCCGGATGCTTGCTGGTTTCTGCAAGAGCCTCGCCGGATCAGGAACGAGAAGAATCAAGGACCAATGACTATGACTGATGAATGCCAGAAATCCTGCGGATGTGCGTCCGAGCGGAAGGCGGAGTCCATGACGGGTGCCACGCCGACCGGGACGGGAAGGATGAGTCTGTTCTCGGTGCCGAAGATGGACTGCCCTTCGGAGGAGCGCATGATCCGGCTCGCGCTCGAGAATACGAGCGGGCTGGCCGCACTCGAGTTCGATCTTGGCGAGCGCGAGTTGCGTGTTTTTCACGACAGCCCCGTCGAACCCATTGCAAGCAAGCTTGAAAGTCTCGGCTTGGGCGCCCGTCTCATTGCGTCAACTGAATCGAATGGCCCGCACACTGTCGATGGGCAAAGCGACAGCCAGCCGTCCTCCGAGCAAGAGTCTCGCGCTCTCAAATGGTTGCTTGCCATCAACGCCGCCATGTTTGTCGTCGAAGTGACGACCGGGTGGATTGCGCAGTCCACGGGGCTCATGGCTGACTCACTGGACATGTTCGCGGATGCCGCCGTCTACGGGCTCGCGCTCTACGCCGTCGGCCGTCATACCGGGCACCAGCTGAAGGCGGCGCGGTTGTCAGGCTGGCTGCAACTGTTGCTCGCGCTCGGCGCAATGTCCGAGGTGCTGCGCCGCTTCGTCTTTGGTAGCGAGCCCGAGCCACCGCTCATGATGGGGATCGCGCTCGTTGCGCTCATTGCAAACGTTACCTGCCTTGTCTTGATCTCCAGTCATCGAAAAGGCGGCGCTCACATGAAGGCAAGCTGGATTTTCTCCACGAACGACGTGCTGGCAAACCTGGGGGTGATCGCGGCCGGGGCGTTGGTCGCCTGGACAGGATCGCGTTACCCCGATTTGGTGATTGGCTCGCTCATCGCGCTGCTGGTATTGAACGGTGCGCGGCGCATCCTGCGCCTCGGTGCCTGAAGCAGCGAGCGCGGGACATGCCGCCCCGGCAATATCAACGACTGAATTCCCGCCCTGGAATTTCACGCTGCGCTGCCCAATCCAATGGCAAGGCTCGCCGGATCAGGCGCTCCAGCACAAGCCCGACTGCCTTTTCCACCACGCACGCCTCGACGATGTCAGGTGCAAGCCGGGTCAGTTGCGCGATCCGACTTGCATGCCCCCGGTCAATGCTCTCGGCTGCCGCGATCTCGGTGATGGAGGGTCACGCGCGCCCTGACCTCGGCCGGGTTTGCGCTGTCCATCGATGATTTCGGCACCGGGTATTCCTCACTGGCTTACCTCAAGCGATTTCCCGTTCATAAACTGAAGATCGACATCTCGTTCGTGCGGGACATGCTGACCGATCGCAACGATCTCGCCATTGTGTCCGCCATCGAGGACCATGGCGAAGAGCCTCGGCCTCAAGACCCTGGCCGAAGGTGTGGAAGAGGCAGCGCAGGCGGAACACTTGCTGGCATTGGGTTGCGACGAAGCACAGGGGTATTACTTCGCCCGTCCGGAGCCGGCCGAGGTTTTCGCGCGCAGGTGGTTGCAAAGCGCATGTCCGAGTCATGATCTCGGTCAGGACGTGGATCGCCAAGAGCAAGGCCACCTCGGTACATGACGGCAAAGCCGCTCCATGGCACCGGGCCCCGGCGCATGATCACGCCCCCGAGTTCTCTCAAACTCTTCGTAGCGTTCACGCTGATCCGTGATCGGGAGCCGTCAGCCCGGTCGGTTCAACAGCGATCGGGGCCATTGCCTCTGCGAAAGCGCACAGACCAAAGGCACTTGGGCTGGCTCGCCCCAACTGCTTCACCTCATCAGGTTCCGCCTGGGAACTCCAGGCAGAACCGGGTCCTGCCCTGCGCGGACGTCACGCTGATCGATCCTCCATGGGCTTGCATGATGGCACGGGTAATCGCCAATCCCAGCCCTGCGCCGTCGGTTTCCGGATGTGACCGCGACGGGTCGGCACGGTAAAACCGATCGAACAGGCGCGGCAGTACCTTCGGGTCGATGTCCTCGCCGGTGTTCTCGACGCTCACCCGGGTGGCTTGGGAAGACTGGCTGATCTCGATCGTGACCTCGCCATGGGGCGGGGTGTGGTGCAGCGCGTTCGAAAGCAGATTGCTCAGGGCACGGCGGAACATCAAGCGATCACCGACGATCTCGCCCTCACCACGCTGAGCCAGTCTGACGCCCTTCTCCTCGGCGACCGCCTCATAGAACTCGATCAGGGCGTGCGTTTCTTCGGCTGCCGAGAAACGTTCCCGGTTCGGCAGCATCATCCCGCGTTCGGCCTTGGCCAGGAACAGCATATCGGACACCATGCGGCCCAGACGCTGCAGTTCCTCTGCATTGGAAGCCAGGATCTCCCGGTAGGCATCGGCATCGCGCCGGGTAGCCAATGCGACCTGGGTCTGGGTCAGCAGGTTGCTCAGGGGGGTGCGCAGCTCATGCGCCAGATTCGACGAGAACTCCGACAGTCGCGTGAACGCGTCTTCCAGCCGGTCCAGCATCTTGTTGAGTTCGTGCGCCAGATCGGCCATTTCGATGGGTACCGCATCGACCGGCATGCGCTGGTGCAGCCGCTGGCTCGTGAGCGTGGTCGCTCTGGATTTCATGGCACGCAATGGCGCCAGCCCCTTGTACGCGGCAAGCCAGCCGAGCACGCCACAGATGACGATCGTCACGACGGCATAGGTCATCAGGGTGCGCCGCAACTCCAGCATGAACCGTGTGTGATGTGCCGTGTCCATGGCAACGAGGATGTCCAGCCGCGTCGTTGCGTCATAAGCTGGAATAACCCGGACACCCATCCCGCGAAACGCCCGCCCTTCGTCGGCCCAATGCTGCAGCTTGTATTTGGCGTTGCTTTCATCGGCCGGTGGCAATTCGCGAGGAGGGCGGAATCCTTCAGACTGAAAGAGAGTTTCACCTTTCGAATCGTGGACGCTGACGTACAGCCCGTGATGGTGGCTCAATGCCTCACGCAGCAGCCACTTGGCGTCCTCGGTCGAATTGGATCGCGCCAAAATATTCTCGATCAGGTGCTGCTTGTCCTGCAGCGCCATGTGATCCAGTTCGATGAAATGCCGCTCGGATGCAGCGATGACCAACAAGGCCAATCCAAACACCACAGCCGCAGCCGCCAACGTAAAGAAGAGGGTGAGCCGGGTCGTCAGTGACAGGGAGCGAAACATTCAGTGCTCCTCCGGCGCTTCCAATACGTAACCCATGCCACGTACGGTGTGGATCAGCTTGACCTCATGCCCCTCATCAATCTTCGCGCGCAAGCGCCGGATGGCCACCTCGATCACATTGGTGTCGCTGTCGAAATTCATGTCCCAGACCTGCGAGGCGATCAGCGAGCGGGGCAGGACCTCGCCATGACGGCGCATCAGCAGTTCCAGCAAGCCGAACTCTTTGGCAGTCAGACTGATCCGCCGGCCGCCGCGTGACACGCGTCGGCGCAGCAGGTCCAGTTCGAGGTCGGCCACGCGCAGCACGGTGCTCTCGTTGCCACTGCGCCCCCGGCGCAGGATCGTGCGCACGCGGGCCAGCAATTCGGCAAAGGAGAAAGGCTTGACCAGATAGTCGTCCGCTCCGAGCTCAAGGCCTTTGACGCGGTCTTCCACCTGATCGCGTGCAGTCAGGAACAGCACTGGCATCTGCAGGCCGCGACGGCGCAAGGACTGGAGGATCTGCCAGCCGTCGAGGCCGGGCAGCATCACATCCAAAATCACCAGGTCGTATTCGCCCTGCAAGGCCAGGTGCAGGCCATCCGTGCCGTCCTGCGCCAGATCAACCACGAAACCCGCTTCGCTCAAGCCTTGACGCAGGTATTCGCCC
Source organism: Candidatus Macondimonas sp. (assembly GCA_035325645.1). Taxonomy (GTDB): domain Bacteria; phylum Pseudomonadota; class Gammaproteobacteria; order UBA5335; family UBA5335; genus Macondimonas. The sequence goes on from DAOKZK010000010.1 coordinate 42,462, forward strand.
GTTTTGGGTTCGTCTTCGACGATCAGTATCTTCATGAGGGTGCTACGCCTTTTGAATAGCCGCTAGTGTGACGATTTTGGGTGCACCTGGCACAAAGATGACAAAGATGTAATCCAATAGACAGTTTTTAGACAGGGGTGGCCCTCTAGGATCTCTTCCGCGAGATCAGAAATTCACTGCGAGGAGCCCATGCCCCCTTCGAGACCGTTTCATTTGCCGTTGGTGCCTTCACGGCGGCGCTTCGTGCGCGGCTTGGTCGCCGGCGGCGTGATGGTCGGCCTGTCACCCTGGCTGCGTGCTGCGGCGCAGGGGCTGTCCGACACGCGCACGGGTGCGGCGCCCGTGCTCAGCGGCACGAACATCGACCTGGTGGTCGGCGAATCGCCGGTCAATTTCACCGGTAAGCCACGGATGGCGACCACCATCAATGGCTCCATCCCGGCGCCAACGCTCAAACTTCGGGAAGGCGACACGGTCACCATCCGCGTCACCAACCGCCTGCGCGAGGCCACGTCGATCCACTGGCACGGGATCATCCTGCCCTACCAGATGGACGGGGTGCCCGGCATCAGTTTTCAGGGCATCCCCCCTGGCGAAACCTTCACCTACCAGTTCCGTCTCGAACAAACCGGCACCTACTGGTATCACTCGCACTCCGGCACGCAGGAGCAGACCGGCATGTACGGGGCGTTGATCGTCGAGCCGCGTGAGGCAGACCCTATCCGCGCCGACCGGGACTACGTGGTGCAGCTGTCCGACTGGACCGACGAAGACCCCATGCGGGTGCTCGCCAAGCTCAAGGTGCAGAGCGACTACTACAACTACCACCAGCCGACGGCCATTGACTTCTTCCGCGACGTCGCCGACATGGGGCTTTCCCGCGCACTCGACAAGCGTGCGATGTGGAACCAGATGCGGATGAACCCGACCGATCTGGCCGATCTCTCGGGGGCGACACTGACCTACCTGATGAACGGCGTCACCCCTGCCGGCAATTGGACTGGCCTGTTCCGGCCGGGCGAGCGCGTGCGTCTGCGGTTCATCAACGGCGCGGCCAACACCTTCTACGACGTGCGCATCCCGGGGCTCAAGATGACGGTGGTGCAAAGCGACGGGCAGAACGTCGAGCCCGTGACCGTCGATGAGTTCCGCTTCGGGCCGGGCGAGACCTACGACGTGATCGTCACGCCCCGAGAGGACGCCTACACAATCTTCGCGCAATCGATGGAGCGAACCGGCTTCGCCCGCGGCACGCTCGCGGTGCGCGAGGGCTTGAGCGCCGCCGTGCCTGCGCTCGATCCCGTCGAATGGCTCACCATGGCCGACATGATGGGCGCGATGGACCACGCGGCGATGGGCCACGACATGCCGGGCATGAAGCACGACATGTCCGGCATGAACCATGGCGCGATGGCCATGGATCACGGCCAGCACGCGATGCATGGCATGACCGGCGGCGCGATGGCCAAGCCCAGCGCCACGGTCCGTCACGCACGCACGGAATACGGCCCAAGCACGGATACGCGGGTGGACATGCCGCGCACCAATCTTGACGATCCGGGCATTGGCCTGCGCAACAACGGCCGGCGCGTGCTGACGCTGGCGGATCTCAGGACGATCGGTGGTCCTCTCGACCCACGCGGGGCCGAGCGCGAGATCGAGCTGCACCTCACCGGCAACATGGAGCGCTATACCTGGTCGCTCGACGGCCTCGAGTTCGGCAAGAGCACGCCGGTGCACCTGAAGTACGGCGAGCGGGTGCGCGTCATCCTGCACAACGACACGATGATGACGCACCCGATGCACCTGCACGGAATGTGGAGCGAGGTGGAAACGCCCGAGGGCGAGTTCCTGGTGCGTCGCCACACCGTGCCCGTCCAGCCTGCGCAGCGCGTCAGCTTCCTCGTAGCCGCCGACGCCCTGGGCCGCTGGGCCTTTCACTGCCACCTGATGTTGCATATGGACATGGGCATGTTCCGCGAGGTGGCCGTGTCATGAAACGGATCAAAGAAAGTCTCGCCATGAAACCCTGTTCTCTCTTCACTGCGGCGGTGGTGTTGCTCGGCGCGGCACCCGTCTGGGCACAAACATCGATGGAAGGCGGCGGCCATGCCGCTCACGCGGGCGCGGCTGCCGCGCCGACGCGAGCCGAATCTCCCGCGAATGCCCCCGGCACCACCATGGACCACGGCAGCATGAGCATGCAGGGCGGCCCCGCCCCCGCCGATCCCCGTGATCCGCACGCGTATTCCAATGGCTTGACTTTGGAGTCGGGCCCTTACGCACTCCCCGGGCCACGGCAACTTCGGCTGTCCGATGAACATGCGTTCGGCAGCGTGCTCCTCGATCGCCTGGAGCGCGTTGACACGAAGGACGGGAACGCGACCGCCTATGACGCGCAAGCCTGGTTCGGCGGCACCTACGACCGCCTGGTCCTCAAGGCCGAGGGTGACGTCGCCAAAGGCAAACTGGAGGAGGCACGCACGGAGGTCCTGTGGGGCCATGCGATCGCCTCGTACTGGGACACCCAACTCGGGGTGCGGCAGGACAGCGGCACGGGGCCTGACCGGACCTGGCTCGCTTTCGGCATCCAGGGACTCGCGCCGTACTGGTTCAATGTCGATGCCACCGCCTACGTCGGCAGCTCGGGACGCGCGGCACTGCGCCTGTCGGGCGAGTACGAGCTCCTGCTCACCCAACGCCTGATTCTGCAGCCCCGCATGGAGGCCAACCTGTATGGCCGGCGCGATGAAGCGCGTGGCCTGGGAAGTGGGCTGGCCGATGCGGCGGCAGGCCTGCGCCTGCGTTACGAGTTCTCGCGCCAGTTCGCGCCCTACGTCGGCGTCGAATGGGCTGGCAAGTTCGGACAGACCGCCGATTTTGCGCGCGCCGAAGGACAGCGTGCCCGGGAAACGCGGTATGTGGCCGGCTTGCGTTTCTGGTTCTGAAGGCCAAGCTGTTCACCCAAGAGGAATGACATCATGAAATCATCAAAATCCTTTTTTCTGCTGGGCATTCCCGCCTTGTTTCTAGCGGCATCAGTGTCAGCACACTCCCCCAAAGAGCACATGAAGGATGTACAGCAAAAACCTGACTGTGCCGCCATGAAAGACATGGATCACAGCAAGATGGACATGAATGATCCCGTGATGCAGGCGATGATGCAAAAATGCATGAAAGACATGCATCAGGATAGCCCAGCATCAAACGGCACCTACGCCGGACACCAACAGCAAAGTGAAAAAGCCGAGTAAAGCAAGCCGCCGCGGCACGCACACGAAAAATGACTGAAACCCGCCCCTGCTCTTTACCCGCAAGGGCGGCACTCCAAAGGAGCTTACATGAAATCCAGACCTCTGCTGTCCTGTGGGAAATACCTGCTGGGCACGAGCCTGTTCGCGCTGGCGGCGGGGATGGCCTTTCTCTACTCCGGCTGGTATCCGATCGGTGCCGATGTGCCGCATAACGGGCTGACCTACTGGGCGCTCGAGACCTTGCGTGAGCGCTCCATAGCCCGCGCCAGTGCCGATATCGAAGTGCCCGGCGACCTGGGCACGCCCAAGCGCCTGCTTGCCGGTGGTGCCGATTACAATGACATGTGTGCGGGGTGCCACCTGCGCCCCGGAGAGAAAGAGAGTGATTTCACTCTGGGGCTGTATCCGGTACCGCCCAATCTCAGCCTGCCCCACACTCAGGCGGACGGAAAAGACCTAACGGCACAAGCGAGACGACGCTTCTGGATCATCAAACATGGCATTAAAGCCTCAGGAATGCCGGCATGGGGGCCGACCCACGATGACGAACGCATTTGGAACATGGTGGCTTTCCTGCAGCGCTTGCCGGAGCTGACGCCGGAGCAGTATCAGATCCTCACCGCACGAAGCGATGAAGAAGCGATGCCGCAGGGCGCGATCCAGGACGGCAATCAACCCTGAAGGCATTTCCGAGTAGGAGACCTGCCATGACACGAACAACTTCAGCCCGATCTCACGTGAGCAGACGACCGCGCATGCTGATGGCGATGCTTGCCCTGAGCCTTTTTCCCTTCCTCACACCCGCCGCCGCACCGCAGACGGTCGCCGTGCAGGTGTGGAAGGACCCGAACTGTGGGTGTTGCAAGGACTGGATTGCCCACCTGGAGAAAAGCGGATTCCGCGTGAATGCCGTCGACCAGGGCAACGGCGCGGCCCGCACTCGCCTCGGGATGCCGCAGAAATTCGGTTCCTGCCATACGGCCCTGATCCAGGGTTATGTGATCGAAGGCCACGTACCCGCCACGGACATCCAGCGGCTGCTCAAGGAAAAGCCTCAAGCCCTGGGCTTGGCGGTGCCGGGCATGCCCATCGGCTCCCCCGGCATGGATGGCGTCGCCTACGGAGGACGCCGTGATGCCTACAAAGTCTTGCTGGTTGGGAAAGACGGATCAGCGCAAGTTTTCGGTTATTATCCGTGAAGAAACCATGCACTGACCGTGTGCCGATTGGATCCATGAGGCGCAGCAGCGGCCGTGCAACGTGGCACAGGAGGCCGGCGCCGACCGCGCCGATCCTCGATGAAGGGAACACCGCGATGAACGCGACTGACCAAGAACACCTCCACGACACGCGCGGCCAGTCCGGCCTGAATCGGCGCATGAGGACCGCGTTGCTGATGGTTGCCCTCATCGGCGGCTTCTATCTGCTGCGCGAGCACTGGATCCATGTCGCAGGCAATTGGGTGTACCTGTTGCTGCTGGCGTGCCCGCTGATGCACCTGCTGCATGGCCACGGTGGCGATGGCGGGCATGGTGCGCCGCCCGACAAACCCGCCAACAGGGAGGCGTGAAGTCATGGACCTGCGATCAGACCACGAACACCGCCGACACGCCCACGACCACCCGAGCGCACTGCAGTGGGCCGAAGGTCTGAAGGACCCTGTCTGCGGCATGGACGTGACTGCGCAGTCCGAGCACCACGTCGAGCACGCAGGCCGACTCTTTTACTTCTGCAGCGCCAAGTGCCGGGCGAAGTTCGTCGCCGAGCCGGCGCGCTATGCCTACAGCGGCCATGAGCCTTCGTCTGTCGAAGCGCCGGCGCTGGCGGCAGGCACGATCTACACCTGCCCCATGCACCCCGAGATCCGGCAGGATCACCCCGGCTATTGTCCGAAGTGCGGCATGGCGCTGGAGCCGGTGCTGCCGGATCTCGAAGGAGAAGAGAGTCCCGAGCTGCGCGATTTCCAGCGCCGCTTCTGGTGCACCCTGCCGCTGACCGTCATGGTCACTGTGCTTGCCATGTTCGGCCACCAGTTGCATTGGTTCGAGGCGCGCACACAGACCTGGATCGAACTCGTTCTGTCCCTGCCCATCGTCCTGTGGGCGGGTCGGCCGTTCTTCGTGCGCGGCTGGCAGTCCGTGGTCCATCGCAGCCCGAACATGTGGACCCTGATCGCGCTGGGCACCGGGGCGGCGTTCGTCTACAGCGTGGCGGCGACCGTGGCCCCACAACTGTTCCCGGACTCGTTCGTGTCCATGGGACGGGTCGCGGTGTACTTCGAGGCGGCGGCGGTGATCATTTCCCTGACCCTGCTGGGGCAGGTACTGGAACTCAAGGCGCGTTCGCAGACCTCGGCCGCCATCAAGTCCTTGCTCGGACTGGCCCCCAAGACCGCCCGGCGCCTTCGCGACGATGGCACGGAAGAGGACGTGCCCCTGACGCACATCCATGTCGGCGATCGGCTGCGTATTCGACCCGGCGAAAAGGTTCCGGTAGATGGTACGGTAATCGAGGGCAGCAGCGCTGTGGACGAATCGATGCTGACGGGGGAGTCCCTGCCCGTGACCAAGCGGGTGGGCGACAAGGTCATCGGTGCGACGCTCAATACCAGTGGCGCGCTCGTCATGGTCGCCGAACGTGTCGGCTCGGCGACCATGCTGTCCCAGATTGTGCAGATGGTGGCGCAGGCGCAGCGGTCCAAGGCGCCGATGCAGCGCATGGCCGATGTCGTGGCGGGCTATTTCGTGGTCGCGACGGTGTCCATCGCCGTGCTGACCTTTTTTGCCTGGGGCCTGTTCGGGCCGGAACCGCGTTGGGTTTTTGGCCTCATCAACGCCGTGGCTGTGCTGATCATCGCCTGCCCCTGCGCGCTGGGCTTGGCCACGCCCATGTCGATCATGGTGGCGACCGGGCGAGGGGCTACGCAGGGGGTGCTGTTTCGCGATGCCGCCGCGATCGAGAAAATGCGCCAGGTCGATACCCTGATCGTCGACAAGACCGGCACATTGACCGAGGGCCGGCCGCGCTATCAGACGACGATCGCAGCCGAAGGCTTCACCGCCGGCGAAGCCTTGCGACTGGCTGCCAGCCTCGACCAGGGCAGCGAGCACCCGCTGGCGGAAGCCATCGTCACGGCCGCGCGCGAGCAGGGCCTGGTGCTCTCACGCGCCGAGGAGTTCGACTCGCACTCAGGCATCGGCGTGCGCGGGCGCGTCGATGGACATGCCGTGGCACTGGGCAACACCGCGCTGATGGAACAGCTCGGTGTGGACGTGCGGCCATTGGCCGAGCGGGCGGAGGCGCTGCGCGGTGAGGGTGCCAGCGTGATGCATCTGGCCGTCGATGGCGTGCTCGCCGCAGTCCTGGCCGTCGCCGACCCGGTGAAGAAGACCACACCGCAAGCGCTGGCGTCGCTGCGCGCGGAGGGCTTGCGCGTCGTCATGGCCACGGGCGACGGTCTGACCACGGCCAAGGCCGTGGCGGCGCGCTTGGGCATCGATGAGGTGCATGGCGAGGTCAAGCCCGCCGACAAACTGCAACTGGTGGAGCGGCTGCAGCGCGAGGGGCGTATCGTTGCGATGGCTGGTGACGGCATCAATGATGCCCCGGCCTTGGCAAAGGCCGACGTCGGTATCGCCATGGGCACCGGCACCGACGTGGCGATGAACAGCGCACAGATCACGCTCGTCAAGGGTGACCTGCGCGGTATTGCGGTGGCGCGCGCCTTGTCAGTGGCCACGGTCCGCAACATGAAGCAGAACCTGATGTTCGCCTTTCTCTACAACGCACTGGGCATTCCCATTGCGGCCGGCGTGCTGTATCCGCTCACCGGTTGGCTGCTTTCACCGTTGATCGCCGCCCTGGCGATGAGTTTCAGCTCCGCATCGGTGATCGGCAATGCGCTGCGTTTGCGCGGCGTCCGTCTTGTCTGAACACGAGGATCGTCGCGCGTGCCGTGGTGGGTGCTGGTTGCACTCCCAGATCGCTGGGTCTGTCGTATCGGTTGCCACCCGACGTTGGACACCTGATCCCTATCGAGGCCTGGAATGCTCTCGACCACGGCACCTGAGCCGCCTCACACCGATACCGCACTTGGCGCCCAGTCGGCATCGCCATAAGCACTTGCACCGATGTGGCGATGAGTCCGCGCCCCGCCTCGGTGAGCAGGAATGCATTGAGATTGGCACACGATTAATCCCGATCCCATCCCGAATGGAATCTGATATATACGTAACGGCCGTCTCATCTTCCCGTCAGCGGTGACTTCGCAGAATACATACTGTGCAGTCGCACAAGGCATTGACAGAAATGCCTTCACGTTTGATTGAAAGGAGTGTAGAGATGAAAGCCAGGATTACCGCTGTTGTCGCCGCCACCGTGCTGAGCGCCATCGTAACCCCATCGTTCGCTGGTGACGCGGCAGCGGCCAGCGCCAAGAAAATGTTCCTCCTCAAGGACGGTGGAACCCTGTATGTATTCGAGGACGGCAAGACGGCGCTGGAAGACAAGTTCGGACGGGCTATCAACCTGAAAGAGGGGCAATCGCTCGAAACGGTCGATGGCCAGAAGATTACAGCCAACGGCAACGAGGTCGCTCGACTCGATGGTCTTCTCCGTCAGGGTCATTCCGGCGGTTGACTACTCGATTCAATTCGTGAACTGCACGCCAGCGGATGTCGGGCCAACTCGTTGACCAACACGCGCTGGCGGGCCATCGGTCATAGCTGGGGCTAACCACTCGATGGTAGGCTGCGACGCTACCGGTCAATCGGCGCCGCACAAGGTGAGAGTCCGCCCTGCACTGACTGACCGGCGTTCATTGCCGAGGCCATTGCGTCCACAACAACCCGCAGGATTGCCCGGGATTGCTCAATCGTTGAGAGAGTGGGTTGGATTCCGGTCGCGTCTGCACCACCAATACCCAAAGCCCCGACCATATATGGTCGGGGCTTTTTTTGATCGTCCCGCATCCAGGTACGCTCGCCGCAGGTCAAGCCGATACCCCGTTCGCGCACGCAGACCGATCCCCTCACTGCGCCACCGTTCCAGGGTGGCCTCGCTGATGCACCAGCGGGCAGCCAGTTGTTTTTGATTGAGGTGAGCGACTTCCATCTTGGTCTCCTTCCGAATGAGTTGGCAGGAGTCCATGAAGGCGCTGTTCCGCCCGCGAGCCAAGGCGCAGCGCGGCCTGGCGGCAGACTGGGTGTAAATGGGTGTCCTTTTGGCTGCCTGCCCAGCACGGTGGCGCTCATTTCGGTTATTGCGGATTTTCGTTTGTTTCGTTTACGCTATCTCCCATGACGCTGTTTGACGCTCCCAGGAGGCTGCCATGACCACTCTCTCTCCCACCCATCCGTTGCCGACGGCCGAAGAAGTTGCCATCGCTCGCGAGAGCGGCCGGGCACTGTCCGCCTACCTGCAGACCCGTGCGGAAACCCAGCAGATCGAGATCCTCGACGACAAGGGCGCGTCCCACCCGGTCCGCGTCCCGGTGTCGGCGCTGCGCCTGCTCGTGGACGTCCTGACCGAAATCGGTGAGGGCAACGCGGTCAGCATCATCCCGATCCACGCCGAACTGACGACCCAGGAGGCGGCTGACGTGCTCAACGTTTCGCGGCCGTTCCTCGTGCAGTTGCTGGAGCGCGGCGAGATGCCGTTCCACAAGATCGGCACGCACCGCCGGGTCCGCTACCAGGACGTGATCGCGTACAAGGAGCGGATCGACGCTGAGCGCAGCAAGGCCCTCGATGCACTGGCCGAGCAAGCCCAGGCGCTCAAGATGGGGTACGAATGAATGAGTTCGAACTTCACCGTCATCTACGACGCGTGTGTGCTCTACCCGGCACCGTTGCGCGACCTGCTGATGCGCCTGGCACTAACCGATCTGTACCGGGCGCGTTGGACGGACATGATCCACGACGAGTGGACGCGTAACGTCCTGAAGCAGCGGCCAGACCTGAAGGCCGAAGACTTGGAGCGGACGCGGTCGCTGATGAACGCCCACGTCCGCGACAGCCTTGTCACCGGCTTCGAGCATCTGATTCCGTCCGTCGAGTTGCCGGACCCAGATGACCGGCATGTGGTCGCCGCCGCCATTCACGGCGGCGCCAGCCTGATCGTGACCTTCAACCTGAAGGATTTCCCGCCGGAGCAGCTCAAGCGCTACAACCTCGCCGCCCAGCATCCGGATGACTTCATCTTCGATCTACTGGATCTGCACGCGGCCCGAGTGTGCGAGGCGGCGGCCAACCATCGACGGTCACTGAAGAACCCGCCCAAGACGGTTGACGAGTACCTGGACACGCTGCTCAAGCAGGGGCTGACGCAGACCGTCGGCCAGTTGCGGGAGTGGAAGGTAGCGATCTGACGGACGCGGGTTCGATTCCGGTTTCAGGAATTGAACTGGCCTCGAAAAGCAGACGAGGTTGAGCAGCCATTCCGGCCACCAATCGGGGCGAAAAACCTGCTTGATCGTCCGCCACCAAAAGGCACATCGCCAGCCCTTTTTCGATTGGGTTCGTGCGGGTTCGCAGCAGCCCGCAGCGCTTCGATTCCGCACTTTCAATAGTCGTTTGATGCGGGGTACCACCCCACCACCAAATCGAAAGGCTCGGATAACCTCCCGGCCTTTTTTGTTACCTGAAATTTCGCGCCGCGCGAGGTTTCGGCCGTGGTCACCGCGTGCGCGCGATCAGGGCGATGGCGTCGTTGACGCGGATGTGACCGGCCAAGTCCTGATCGCGCAGGTGTTCGTTAGGGAAGCACTGGACAAGTCGCGCTAACGAACCCGCGATCCGGCGCACGAACGGTTTTATCTGCGGGCACGGTATCGACCTGCGCATCCTCGGTCGTTTACCTCGGATTGCTCATTTTCCGAGCCATCCGCCCCATTGCAGGCGGATTCATCCCATCGCCGGTAACGCACGTCTCGCCGGATACGGGTTCCCCGGCGCAAACAGCGTCACCAGCTGCGCCGTGTTCTTCGCCAGGCCACGGTAGCGCACCTTCGTGTCAGCAAACCGACACTCGAGGATCCGGAACGGGTGCTCGCCGATCGCACGCACCTGGGCGATCGCATGATGCAGATTGCACGTCCAGGCGTTCAGCGACTTGCCTGGTCTTGCGGGCCACCCAGTCCTCGATCAGGCTCCCTTCCAGATGCGCGTGGATCTGCGGATGCTCCTGGCCCCGGTGCGCTGACGCATTCCTCCTCACCCTGCAGCAGCTCGCCGAACCGTGACATGTCGGAGACTTTGGCGGTGATGCCGACAACGGTGTGCACCAACCCACTCTGATCGTCGACTCCGATGTGCGCCTTCATGCCGAAGTCCCACTGCTTGCCCTTCTTCGTCTGGCTCATCTCGGGATCGCGCTATAGAGCAGCCCGGCGAACTGCGCCGCTCGCAGAATTGGATCGGCGGCACGCAACCGGGTAACGCCGCCTTCGTGTCACCGCCTCCGCAGCATGCGGCCAATCTGATGACGGACCTGGAGCGCTTCATCCACGCCGCTGACTCTGACCTGCCGCCCCCGGTCAGGGTGGCGCTGATCCACGCCCAATTCGAGACCATCGACCCGTTCCTGGACGGCAACGGGCGCATCGGCCGGCTGCTGATCGCCGCCTTACTGGAACACTGGGGTCTGTTGCGGCAGCCTTTGATGGTCCTGTGCGGCTACCTGAAGCAACATCAGGCCGAGTACTACCGGCGCTTGTCGGCTATCGGCAGCGAAGGCGACTGGGAAGGTTCGGTGTCCTTCTTCCTGGAAAGCGTCGCCGCGGCAGCCATGGATGCTGAGCGCAGCATCATCGACGCGGCCAGCCTCATTACAGCCGACCGCAGGCGCCTGTTGGAGTCCGCAAAGGCCAGGCCGATCGCCTACCGCTTGTTCGAAATGCTGCCGATGATGCCGCGCTTCAGCGTCGAGCACGTTCGCCAGCGACTGGCGACGACGTTTCCGACCGCCAGCGCCGCGGTCAAGCTGCTGGAAGATCTCGGCATCCTCGTCGAGTTGACCGGGCAGACAGAAGAACCGCTTCTACCGCTACCAAGCGTACGTATAGTTGCTGTCCCTCTGAGGAGACTCCGCGGTCTCATGGATGAATCAACCGGAACTCCCCGAGCGTCCCGCATTCAATCGCCCCCGCCTCGAATCGAGGCGGCGCTAGAAATCGGCCGGGATCGCGACCTCGATGCGGTCGTTCGCCTCGCGCACGGCAAAGGTGGTGAGCGGACCATAGGCGGGTGGGGCGAGAACGGCGCCGGTGCGCAGGTCGAAGGCGGCGCCGTGGCGCGGGCAGACCAGCCGGCAGCCCTCGCGCGGCCCGCCGGTGAGGCGGCCGCCATCGTGGGTGCAGACGTCCTCGATGGCGTGCAGCGCTCCATTCACCCGGAACACCGCGATCGTGATGCCGTCCACATCGCGACGCAGGTAACCGCCCTCGGGCAGTTCGCCGGCAGCGGCAAAATCGTGCCAATCGCTCATGCGCCGTCCTCCGGCGCGGCGTGCCGCGCGGGCCGCCAGAGCACGTCGCCCAGTCCGGCCTGCCGGTTCGCCGCGCGCGCCAGCACGAACAATAGATCCGACAGCCGGTTTAGATAGCGCAGCGTTTCGGGGTTGACCGGCTCGGTGCGGGACAGCGTGTACACGCGCCGCTCCGCGCGCCGGCAGACGGTACGGGCCAGATGCGCCCAGCCGGCACCGGCGCTGCCGCCGGGGAGGATGAATTCCTTGAGCGGCGCCAGATCCGCGTTCAGCGTATCCAGCCAATCCTCCAGCGCGCTCACCTGCTCGGCGCGGATGCACATGCGTTCCGGGATGCACAGCTCGCCGCCGACGTCGAACAGCGCGTGCTGGATTTCATCGAGCCGCGCGTCCCAGTCAGCGGGCAGGCCGGCGGTGCGGAGCAGGCCGATGAGGGCGTTGAGCTCATCGACCGTGCCAAAGGCCTCGACGCGCGTATGGTCCTTCGGCACGCGGCTGCCATCGCCGAGGCCCGTGGTGCCGGCATCCCCGGTGCGGGTGTAGATCTTCGACAGGCGGTGTCCCATCTCATCCTTCCGTCAGTTGGTAGTGAACGGCCAGCTCCAGCGCCTCGACCGGTTCGGCCCATGCGGCCGCCGCAAGGGGCGCGAGGCCGCTCAGAGTTTGCTCTGCGTCCCGGTCGAGCACCGGATGGCCGGAACTGGCCAGCAGGCGGACATTGATCACCTGGCCTTGTGGTGTGACATCGTAGCGCAGGCGCACCGCGCCCTCCCAGCCATGGCGCCGGGCCAGCGGCGGATAGCGGAAATGGCGGGCAAAGTCATGACGGACGCGCCGCTGGATGTCCTCGCGCAGCCGGCCTTCGGCCGCCTCTTGTTCCGGCCCCTTGTTGACAGCTTGCGCAACTGCTTTGGCCCCGTCCCCGGAAGGCGCCAGTGTTGCGAGCGGGTCTGGCGCAGCCGCCACCAGTGCCGCCGCCGCGACCGTTTCATCCACCGCGACAGGACGCTCCAGCGGTACGGCTGCGGGGCGCACTGCACCTCCGGGCCGGCGAGAAACCGGACGCGGAGCGGACGGGGCAGCCCTCGGCGCTGCGGCCGTGTCCGTCACGGCAGGCACAGCCGCCCACGGCGCTGCCACCCTATCGATCACCGCGGATGGGCCCGGTGTGCGCACTGTGGCCGGTTCGGGCACTGCCGGCGCCGCCCGGAGCGGCATCAGTTGCAGGACGCGATCGGAATGCACGGTGGGTGGGCGCGGCGCCGGCAGCGCCAGCATCAGCAGGCCGATCAGGAGCAGGTGCCCGACCACCGCCACGGCGAGGGCGCTCGTGGCGGCAGGCGGGCGGTGCGTGAGGCGCCAGCGCGTCACGGCGTCCGATAGCTGAGCGTGAGATAACCGGCGCGTCCCGGCTGGGCGTAGGTGGCGGCGGTTTCATAGTCCCGGTCGAGCACGTTCTCGACGCGGGCCTGCACCGACCACTGCGGCGCGAACAGCCATTCGGCCCGGACGTCGACGCGGCCATAGCCGGCGAGCGGAACCGTGTTCGCCGCATCGTCGAAACGCCCGTCCTGGGCGAGCAGGGTGGTCCCCACGCGATAGGCGCCGAACAGGCGGTCGACTTCCACGCGGGCACTCGTTTCGGCGCGGCGGGGCAGCTCGCCGCCGGTGGTGCGGTTCTCGGTATCGAGCAGCGTCAGCGCCGCATGGGCGCGCCAGTCCTCGGTGCGCCAGGTGACGCCGCCTTCCGCGCCGTCGATGCGGGCGCGATCGATGTTGGCGACCGTGGCTTGCGCGGCGTCGAAGATGATCAGGTCGTCGATGTCGTTGCGGAACACGTTGAGATTGAAGCTGAGCGTGGCCCGATCGTAGCGCAGGCCGAGCTCGACGTTGCGCGCCGTTTCAGGGTCCAGATCGGGATTGCCGCCGTAGAAGCCGTCGCTCGGGTAATACAGATCGTTGAAGGTCGGTGCCTTGAAGGCCGAGCCGTAGCTCGCGGTGAGGCGCAGGTCATCGCGCAGCGCCATGCCCCAGGTGGCATTGCCGGTGGTCTGGGCACCGAAGGATTCGTCGTCGTCACGGCGCAGCCCCAGGATGAACTGGTGTCGGCCCAGCGCGAACTGGTCCTGCGCGAAGACCGCCCAGTTGTCGCGGCTGTCCTTGGTGAAGGCGGTGGTGCTGTCGACGCAGTCGCGCCAGCCGTCCAGCCCCAAGGTGAGCAACTGCGCGCCCGGCAGGCTGAGGTCGTTCTGCCAGCTTGCGCTGCTGCGCCGGGTGTCGAAGGTGGAAAAATCGGTGCCATCGATCAGGCTGTCGGCTTCGTCGCGGCTCTCGCCGACCGTCAGGCGGCTGTACCAGCCCGCAGCCAGTTCACCGCCGAGATGGGCACTCAGGACCTGCTGGACGAAATCGGTCCGGTTGGGGAAGCCGTCGTAGTCGGTGCGGCCTTGGGCGCGCAGCGCCTGGGCGCCCAGCTCCGCGCCGTTGCCGAGGCGCTGCGCCATGCCGACGTTGAGCGCCGTATTGCGATAGCGGTCGTCGTCGGGCTCGATCGGCGTGGGCCCGAAACTGCCGGACACGCCGTCTTTCTGGACGTCATAGCCGTCGCTGCTCAGGCCCGAGGCGGTGAGGTGATAGCGGGTGTCGCCGACGGCGCCGCGGGTGGCGACCCGGCCGCTGAAGGTGCCGAAGCTGCCGCCGGTGGCGGCTACCTCCCAGCCGCTGCCACCCGTCGCGCCGGGCCGGGTGAAGATCTGGATCACGCCGCCCAGCGCGTCAGCGCCGTACAGGCTGGCGCGCGGCCCGCGCACGATCTCGATGCGCTCGATCTGGTCGGGGGGGATGAGTTCGAGGGAGGCCGCGCCGGTCGTGGCGGAGCCGACCCGGATGCCGTCGATCAGCACCAGCGTCTGTCCCGCGCTGGTGCCGCGCAGGCTGACGGCACTGAGCTGGCCGAAGGCGCCGCTGCTCGACACATCGACGCCCGCCTGACCAGCGAGCAGATCCGGCAGGCTGATCGGGCGCAGCCGCTCGATGTCCTCGCGGGTGATGACGGTGACGGGCGCAAGGGTGTCGTCGGCAGTCTGGGCGGTGCGTGTGGCCGTGACCACGACGGTTTCCGCCACCTCGTCCACCTGGGCGTGGGCGGCGCTGACGGGCAGCAGCATGCAGGCCAGCAACGAGGGACGGCGACGCGAGAGGTGATTCATTTTGTTTTCCTGCCTGAGTGGTATCCGGTCGGGTCGACCAGAGCGCAGGCAGGTGTAGGCACTCGAAGCAGGCGCCAGCGGCACCATTGCCCGGCCGTGTCGCCCGCCGCAACACGCATCTGGACCTTGTCCACACAGGCCGGTCTCCGGGCTGATGAGTGGCCGAAATGCTTCGGCCGGCGCGGGTCGCCTTCCCGTGCACAGGGCACAGTGGCTTTGATGACCGCGCGCAACTCAAACACCGTTGCGGGGGCAGCGTTGGAATGGGCCTGATGGCCGCACCAACTTCCCGTTTCACCCACGCGGCACGCGCCACGCGGACACCTGTGGGATTTCAGGTGGGGCCAGCCTACGGGGCCGGCGCAAGGGTTGTCAATCGACGCTCGGCGGATCAGTCGCGCCGCTGCAGATAGACCAGCAGCGTGCGCTGCCGCGCCGAGCCGTTGTCGTCGCTGACCAGAAGCAGGCCGCGCGGACCGATGCGGGTCATGCCTTCGAAGTTGTCGAGCAGCCAGCCATCCTGCAGGCGGAACAGGGCCAGCGTCTCGGGCCGGATGGCGAAACCCGCGGTCTCGGGCAGGTCGAAGCGGCGCAGCGCGATCTCGAGGCGACCCTCCTCATAGCAGCGCTCCAGCGACAGGAACTCGTCCCCCGCCCAGGCGTTGAGCGCGACCAATGCGCAGCGCGGCCCGGTGTGGAGCAGATAGGGGTGCTGACGCCCGGTGAGATCGAACAGCGGCGTGTGGCCGGCTGGGGTGAAGCCCGGCGGCGGCAGCTCGGCGGCGCTCAGCAGACCGCGGCGCGGATGCCAGGCGAGCGCCTCCAGCGCGGCGTTGGGCGTGTCGTAGCGCTTGGGGTCGGCAAACGGGGCGGGCAGCGGAACATCGGCCTGCCAGCGGCCCTGGCGATCGATGCGGGTGATGCGCGGCACGCGCTCGAAGGACACGAACAGCGCCGGCGCCCCATCCGGTCCGGGCGCAAACGTGAGCCCTTCGGCGTCGCGCCAGCGACCCTTGAGGGGCTGGCCGGCCGCGTCGGTCAGGGGATGGCTGTCCAGCAGCTGCACGTCGATCAGACGATCGTTCTCGAAGATCGGCTGCAGCCGAAACAGCCAGCCGAAATCGGACACCGCGTAGAGCACGCCTTCGGACTCGGACCAAGCCAAATCCGACAGGCCCCGCAGGGCGACGCCGTCGGGCATCTCGCGGGGCAACCAGAGGGCCCCGCCCAACACCACGGACTGATACGCGCTGCCGTCCGGGTGCAACGGCGCCAGGATCGCCGGCTCGGGCTTTTGCGGTGCCGGGCCACCCAGCCAAGCCCAACTGAACGGGCTGACCGCCATCCCGGCCAACAGCAGGAAGCCTGTCGCCGCAAGTGCGTGCCGACGGATCAAGGACCCAATCATGCGTCGCTCGGATCAGCCCGCGGGCGCGCTTTTGAAGCGGGCCAGTTCGGGATCATCGATCGGCCTTGGCGGCAGACCGATGACCTGGGTCAGGGTGTCCAGATCGGTCATGCCACGCTGCAGCCGCACCTTGCCTTCAGCGTCCTGATAAAGCATCGCAGGTGTGCCGGAGACGCCCAGCCGATCCATCATCTGCCGGTGGCGGGTCAGCGTCTTGCGGGTCTCGTCCTGGATCTTCTCGGCCACCGCAATCCCGCCGGCGCGGAAGCGGGCTTCATTGTCCGCGAGCGCCTGGGCCGGATCCTTGGCCTGCAGAATGGCAGCGGCCTTGCCGGTACTCGACGCCTTGATGACGTCCACCAGCAGATGGCGCACTTGCAGCCCGGCCTCGTGGTAATGGCGGGTGACGCGCCACAGCAGATGGCAATAGCCGCAGTTGGGGTCGGTGAAGCTGTAGATGATGCGCGTGGGCTTGGCGGCGCCTTCGGCGACCCAGCGGGCCGACTCGAGTTCGTTCCAGAGCGCCTTCAACTCCGGGCCGAGCACCCGATCCTCGACATGGGTCTGCGTCAGGTCACGACCCGACTCGTCGAGGATGTTGCCGATGAAGAGGTAGCGGCCGTCCGGCGACACATACACCACGTCCGAACGCCGGCTCTCCCGCGCGCGCAGCACGTAACCCGTCATCTGCGCCGGCGCTTCGAAGCGGCCCTCCACCTGCAGACCCATGCTCATGAGCCGGTTGAGCGCGGGTGGCACAGACTCCTCCGCCAGGACAGGACTCGCCGCTGCGAGCGCCAGCACGACCGCGCCGACCACTCTGCCCCAGATGCGGCATCTCGGCGCGTCGCTTGCCGCAAGCTCCGGGCTTCCGCGAGAATGAGACCCAGTGAGCCGCTGTTCTGGGCGGCTGGAGCGATCGGACGAAATATGCACCGTCGGGCTTCCCTTCGTTTGGCAGGCGCACGCGGCCGTCATGCCGTGGGCCATGGGTTCAGGATGGGCTTGGCGGGACTGTTGCTCGCCCTCGCCGGCTGCTCCGATGACGGCAAGACCGGCGGGCTGCCGCCCATTCCGTCAGATCGCGCGCCCGGTCGGTGGGACCTCACCGCAATCTACCGGGACGAGGCCGCCTTCGAGGCCGACATCGAACAACTGCGCAAGGCGCAGGCGGCGTTTTCAGCGCAATGTCCGGGGCATCTCGGGAAGGCGTCTGGACTGGCCGACTGTCTGGGCCGCTATTCCGACCTTCAGGAACGGGCGGCAAGGCTTTCGGGCTATGCCCAGCTCCGCTATGACGAGGATACCACCAACGCCGTTGCGCTCGCCCGCAAGCAGCAAACCGAGGCGCTGCAGGCGGGTGTCGCCGAAGCCACGAGCTTTCTGGAGCCGGAACTCGTGGCGCTCGGGCCCGAACGCATCGACAAGCTCATGCGACGCCACAAGGCGCTCGCCGGCGAATACCGGCATCTGCTGAAGGAAACCATGCGCCGCGCCCCGCACACCCTCTCGGCGCCCGAGGAACGGCTGATGGCCATGGCCGGACCGATGGCCGAAACCGCTGCCCAACTGCAAACCACGCTGACCAATGCGGAAATGCCCTGGCCCACCGTGACCCTGCAAGGCGGGCAAACCTTGCGGCTGGACCAGACCGGCTACCAGCAAGGCCGGCAGCTCCCCGATCGGTCCGATCGACAGGCCGTGTTCGAGGCTTTCTGGAAGACGTTTTCGGGTTACGAGCAGACCCTCGGCGTTGCGCTCTACGGTCAGTTGCAGCGCGACCGCTTCCTGGCCCGAGCACGCCGCTACGACAGCACGCGCGCCGCCAGCCTCGACCGTGACGGCGTTCCGCTCGAGGTCTACGACACCCTGATCCGCGAGGCCGAGCGCGGCTTGCCGACCCTGCAGCGGTATCTGCGCCTGCGCGCACGGCTGATGGGGCTCGACCGGCTGGCCGCATACGACCTCTATGCGCCGGTGACCGCGGCGGCGCCGCAATTCACGCTGGGCGAGGCGGAGCAGGCCGTGCTGAATGCCGTGGCGCCCCTCGGGGCCGACTATCAGCGCGCCATGGCCGAGGGCTTCAACGACGGCTGGATGGACTCGGAGCCGCGCCCGGGCAAGCGTTCCGGTGCCTACATGATGGGCTCCATCCACGCCGTCCACCCCTTTGTGCTCATGCAGTTCACGGGCGATTTCGACGCGGTGTCGACCCTGGCCCATGAGTGGGGCCACGCCATGCATTCGCATCTGGCCAACCGGAAACAGAACTTCCTCAACGCGCAATACCCGATCTTCCTGGCCGAAGTCGCCTCGACGGTCAACGAGCGGCTGCTGATCGAGGATGCGATCGGCAAGGCCAAATCCGACGAGGAACGGTTGTTCTATCTGAACGAAGCGCTGGAGAGCCTGCGCGGGACGTTCTTCCGGCAAGCCATGTTCGCCGCCTTCGAGCGCGACATTCACGACCGCCTCGCCGCCGGCGAAGCTCTCACCGGCGCCGATTTCAGCCGGCTCTACCTGGCGCTGGTGCGGCGCTACCTGGGGCAGGACACAGGCGTCGTCGACATTGCCGATGCCTATGGCATCGAGTGGGCGTACATTCCCCATTTTTATTACAATTTTTACGTCTACCAGTACGCCACCTCGATCGCCGCCGCCAGCCTTCTGACCGACAACATCGCGCGTGGCGGCGAGCAGCGCACGGCATACATGAACCTGCTGGCGGCCGGCGGATCGGACAACCCTTACAGGCTGCTCAAGCAGGTGGGCGTCGATCTGGCCACGCCGGCCCCCTACCGCTCGCTGATCCAGCGCATGGACCGACTGCTGAACGAAATGGAAACCATCGTGGCGCGCCGCGGCTTGTGACGAGAGGCAAAGATCGGGTGAAGATCGAGTTCTATTTCGATGTTGCCTGCCCGCAGGCCTATCTCGCGGCAGCGCGGCTGGAAGCACTGGAACAGCAGCAAGGCTGGGAGGTCGACTACCGCCCGGTTTCCCTCTCGGGGCTCTATCGCATCTGGACCGGGCAGGACGAAGCACCGCAAACGCGCTACAGCGCCGCCCGGCGGCGCATGGAACAGCGCGACCTGATGCGACAGGCCGAGACGCTTGATCTGTACCTGAACGAGGACGCGGTCGAGACGCCGCCGGACAGCGTCGATGCCATGCGCCTGATCATCGGTGCGCCGGCCGAGCGACGCGCGGCCTTGATGCGCAATCTGTTCCAGGTGGTGTGGGTCGATGGCGAGGACATCGGCAACCGCGGTGTCCTCGCCTGGATTGCCGAGGCCAGCCAGGTCGACCCCGGGCTCATGGACCGCCCCGAGGTGCGCAAGGCCTTGGACCTGGAGACCGAGGTCGCTGCCAATCTGGGGGTGTTCGGGGTGCCGACGTTCCGCACGCCGGAGCGGCTGTGGTGGGGGTTCGACCGCCTGGGCTTCATCGAGCGAGCCGCGGGACAGACCGCAGAACCCAGGCCGCCCCGTCGCTCGGGCGGGCAGATCGAGTTCTTCCACGATTTCGCCAGTCCGTTCTCCTATCTCGCCGCAACGCAGATCGAATCGTTTGCCGCCGGCCGGGGCGCCAGTCTGATCTGGCGACCGATCCTGCTCGGCGGCCTGTTCAAACGGATTCACGCGCCGCTGGTTCCCTTGAGCGTCATGTCGAGGCCGCGACGCGAATACATGGCGCGCGACCTGACGGATTGGGCCGAGGTCTGGCGAGTGCCCTTTCAATTCAACAGCGAATTCCCGCTCAACACCCTGCTCGCGCTGCGCGTGGCACTCGTCGCGCCGCAGTTGACCTTGCCGCTCTACCGCGCGGCCTGGAGCGACAATCGGGACATCGGCCAGCCGGAAGTCGTGGCGGAGATCATCCGCGAAGCCGGGCTAGCCGTCGACGATGTCCTGGGACAGGCCGGTCGGGACGAGGTCAAGAATACGCTGCGCCTGAACACGGAGACGGCCGAACGGATCGGCGCCTGCGGCGCGCCGACCTTCCGCGTCAATGACCGGGTGGTGATCTGGGGACAGGACCGGCTCGACATGGTCGAGCGGGTGCTCGAGGGCTGGATGCCCGCCGTCGATGCGCAACCCCGGCACTGAGGCGCCCACCGACTCAACCCGCAAGGCTGACGCATGACGACGGCCTTCCTGACCCATCCCGTTTTCCTGAAGCACGACATGGGCAGCCACCACCCGGAGCGTCCGGCACGGCTCGAGGCCATACATGGCCTATTGCACGCCCGCGGCCTGTGGGCCCGCGTCCAAACCCACGAAGCGCCTCGCATCGATCGGTCGGGCCTGTTACGGGTACACAGCGCCGCCTATCTGGATCAGATCAGCGCGCTGGCGCCGCGCGAGGGTTACTGCTTCGTCGATCCCGACACGGCCATGAACCCCTTTACCCTCGAAGCGGCGGAACGGGCGGCCGGCGCCGCCGTGCGGGCGGTCGATCTGGTGCTCGGCGGCGAGGCAACAAACGCTTTCTGCTGTGTGCGGCCGCCTGGACATCACGCCGAGCGCGACCACGCGATGGGGTTCTGCTTCTACAACAACATCGCCTGCGGCGCCGCGCACGCTTTGGATGTCTACGGGCTGGACCGGATCGCGATCCTGGATTTCGACGTGCATCACGGCAACGGTACCGAGGACATGTTCCGCGACGATCCGCGCGTCCTGTTCTGCTCGAGCTTCCAGTATCCTTTCTACCCCAACACCCCGATCGACCACGCCCACGCGCGCATCATCAGCGTTCCCTTGCCGGCTGGTACGCGCGGCATGGATTTTCGCGAAGCCATCGCTGCGGCGTGGTTTCCGGCGCTGGAACGGTTCGCCCCCCAGATGGTGTTCGTTTCCGCCGGTTTTGACGCCCATCACGAGGATCCCATGGCGGATCTGATGCTCAACGAGCGGGATTATGCGTGGATCAGCGAGGAGATCGTTCGCTTTGCCGCTTGCCATTGCGGGGCGCGGATCGTGTCTTCTCTCGAGGGCGGCTACCATCTCACGGCGCTGGCCGAAAGCGTTGCTGCACATGTATCGATGTTGTTGCGGGGATGAAGGCTCAACAAGGGTTTATCGGTCCGCCGGCTCAGAGCTTGACCGTAGTTTATGAACTTTATCAGGAATGCCTCGCAAGTCGTGTGCATAAGTTCATAAACCTTTGGCACTCCTTTGGAGAGGGAGGAGTGTCGTGCG
>DAOKZK010000011.1:0-62921 GCA_035325645.1 Candidatus Macondimonas sp.
TATCATCCCTCCTCCAGCATCAACCCGAGTGCCAAAGGTGGTGGACGCATACACCCGCTTTCCTTGCCCACCCTGCTGCCCTATGATTGGGCGCTTGAATAGGCAAGACCCGTTGCAGCAAGGATCGCTGAATGTCCGATGAGCCCTCCCTGTTCGAGCGCGATCCCGAGCAGGTGCGCCGCCTCCACGGCGGCTTCTTCAATGCCATCCCGCACGCCCGGGAACTGGGTCTGGAAGTCGTCGACATGGGACACGGCTGGGGCCTGCTCAAGGTTCCCTACCGCCCTGAACTCATCGGCAACCCCAAGACCGGTGTCCTGCACGGCGGTGTACTCACCTCCCTGATCGACAGCACCTGCGGCTTGGCCGTGTTCTGTCGCCTACCGCGCATGGAAGCCATCGCGACGCTGGACCTGCGCCTCGATTTTCTCAAGCCCGCCGTGATTGGCGAAGACCTCTTCGCGCGCGCCGAATGCTACCGGCTGACGCGCCAGATCGCCTTCGTCCGCGCCACGGCCTACCAGCGCGACCCCGACGATCCGGTCGCCACCAGCGTGGCAGCCTTCATGCGCGGCAGCTCCAGCGCCAAAAAACCCTTCCCGCCCCGCGAGGCGGAATGACCGCCATGGAACTCGAACAAATCGTGCTCGAAGCCCGACGGCAGGGCGATGTTTCCGGGCTGATGGCGCAGATCCCCTACGCGCGGCTCATCGGCATGGACATGGCGCTGGATGAAGCAGGCAACCCGCTGTTCCTGCTGCCGTTCCAGCAGAAGAACATCGGCAACATGGCCTTGCCCGCCCTGCACGGCGGGGTCATCGGCGGCTTTCTGGAAAACAGCGCCATCGTCCACCTCATGTGGATGCGCACGTCGACCCAGATGCCCAAGACCATCGATTTCTGCGTCGATTACCTGCGTTCGGCGCGCGCGGTCGACACCTTCGCCCGCTGCGAAGTCACTCGCCAGGGACGTCGCATCGCCCACGTCACGGTCACCTGCTGGCAGAAAGAGCCTGCCGAACCGGTCGCGGTGGCCCGAGTCCATTTCCTGCTGACCTGATGTCCTGTCGATTGCACCCGTCAGGTCGGCTTTTCATCGCAACCCCAACTCCAAGGGAGCATTTCCATGTCCGAAGTACGTTATGACGGCAAGACGGTGGTGGTCACCGGCGGCGGCGGCTCGCTGGGCCGTGCCTACTGTCTGCTGTTCGCCTCGCGCGGCGCCAACGTGGTCGTCAACGACCTGGGTGGCAGCTTCAGCGGCGAAGGTGCCAGCAAGTCCGCGGCCGACAAGGTCGTCGACGAAATCGTCGCCATGGGCGGCAAGGCCGTCGCCAGCTATGAGTCGGTCTCGACCATGGAAGGCGCCGAGAAGACCATGCAGATTGCCAAGGACGCCTTTGGCAGCGTGCACATGCTGATCAACAACGCCGGCATCCTGCGCGACGTCTCCTTCGCCAAGATGAGCGAGGAAGACTGGGACAAGATCATGGAAGTGCACCTGCGTGGCGCCTTCTGCATGACCAAGGCCGCCTGGCCCTTCTTCCGCGAACAATCCTTCGGCCGCGTCATCCTGACCGCCTCGGCCGCCGGCATCTACGGCAACTTCGGCCAGACCAACTACTCGGCCGCCAAGCTGGGCCTCTACGGCATGGGTCAGACCCTCGCCCACGAGGGCAAGAAGTACAACATCAACACCAACGTCATCGCGCCGGTCGCCCGCTCGCGCATGACCGAGACCGTCATGCCGCCACCGCTGCTGGAAAAGCTGCGCCCCGAAGCCGTCGCTCCGCTGGTCGGCTGGCTGTGCGCCGAGGAAAGCAAGGAAAGCGGCTCGCTGTTCGAAGTCGGCGCCGGCCGCTTCTTCAAGCTGGGCTGGATCCGCACCAATGGCTACAAGAGCCCGGCCGAAGGCGGCGTGGCGACGCTGGAAGAGCTGCGCGACAACTGGAAGGCGGTGACCGACTTCACCGACGCCAAGATGGTGCGCAACATCCAGGAATCCACCATGGCGTTCATGCGCTAAACTGAACCAGAAAGGGCGCGGCGAGGCGCCGCGCTCTTTTTCTCGAAACGCCTTCAATTGATAACAACTGATACATGAGGAGACGATCATGGGACGCAAAGTCTGTGTCATCGGCAACGGGATGACCCAATTCGCCAAGCCGGGCAGCAGCCCGGACTATCACATGATGGCCAAGGCCGCGGGACAGCAGGCGCTGGAAGACGCCGGCATTCCCTATGATCTGGTCGAGCAGGCCGTCGTCGGCTACGTCTATGGGGAAAGCACCTCGGGCGAGCGCGCCATGTACGAGCTCGGCCTGACCGGCATTCCCATCTACAACGTCAACAACAATTGTTCCACCGGCTCCACCGCCCTGATGCTGGCCAAGCAGCTGGTCGAAGGCGGTATTGCCGAATGCGTCATGGCCATGGGTTTCGAGAAGATGGAAAAGGGCGCTCTCGGCGCCAAGTACACCGATCGCCAGAACCCCATGGACAAGCACATGGGCGTCATGTTCAAGGCGCAGAAATTCACCAACGCGCCGCCTACCGCCCAGCTCTTCGGCGGCGCCGGCCGCGAGCACCAGGAAAAATACGGCACCTCCAACGAGGCCTTCGCCAAGATCGCCGTCAAGAACCGCCAGCACGCGCTGAACAATCCGCGCTCCATCTTCCACGATCCCCTGACCGTGGAAGAAGTGCTCGAATCGCCGCACTACTATGGCCCCATCACGCGCCTGCAGTGCTGCCCGCCGACCTGCGGCGCCGGCGCGGCGATCGTGTGCTCGGAGGAGTTCGCGAAGAAGCACGCGAAGAACACACCCGTCTACATCGTCGGCCAGTCGATGGTCACCGACATGCCGTCTTCCTTCAACGAAGGCTCGATGATCAAGGTCGTCGGCTACGACATGACCAAGGAAGCCGCGCGCCAGGTTTACGAGCAGTCCGGCCTGGGCCCGCAGGATGTGGACGTGATCGAGCTCCACGACTGCTTCACGGCGAACGAACTGATCACCTACGAAGCCTTGGGCCTGTGCGAGCCGGGCGGCGCCGAACAGCTGATCAACGAAGGCAACGTGACCTACGGCGGCAAATGGGTGGTCAACCCCTCGGGCGGCCTCTTGTCCAAGGGCCATCCGCTGGGTGCGACGGGCCTTGCCCAGTGCGCGGAGATGTGCTGGCAGCTGCGCGGCCAGGCAGACAAGCGCCAGGTGGAAGGCGCGAAGGTCGGCCTGCAGCACAATCTGGGCCTGGGCGGCGCCTGCGTGGTAACGATGTACAGCGTCTGATCGCGCCAATCAAGATCTCGACGACGCGACACTTCAAGGCCCCGCAAGGGGCCTTTCTTTTCCGATATTGCACATACCCGTGGAACGCCGTTTTTGAGGCCGGACGCTCAGGCCGGCGGCAGGTAAATCAGCGGGATCGACATCTCGGCGGCACTCAAGCCGCCGTGCACACCGATTTGATCATGGGGCCGCTCGCCGGAAACCTGATCGATGATGACCCATGGCTCGCGCAGGACGAGCACCCAATCCCCGACTCTTTCCGCGAGGCGGGGATGTCGGGCCCCAGGGCCAAACCAGCCGGCATCGAGCGCCGCCTGGGAGGGTATCGGGAACACCGTCTCGCCAACGGCCTCGGCGAGATGGCATTCGAAACCCTCGCGCTCGACCGGATTCACGTAGGCATAGGCCAGCCGTCTTTCGCCGCACAGAGGCCCCGACAGGGTCCGCGCGAGGACCGGATGGTCCACCAGATGAATCTGCTGCGTCGGCGGGTTGTCCAGAAATCCGTGATCGGCGGTGATCACGACCTCCACATCGAGCCCCCGCGTGCGGGCCGCAAAGGCTTCGAGCGCAGCATCCAGACGAGCCAGGTCTGCCTCGACCTCTTGACTGCCGATGCCATGCTCATGGCCCAGCCGATCGATCTCGCCGTAGTAGGCGTAGGTGTAGGTCGGCGCCTCGCTGCGTCGCAGCACGGACTCCAGGGTTTCGAACAACGCTGCAACGCCCCCGCGATAGGGCCAGCGTTCGGCCCGCCCCGTATGGTGACGGTTGTAGGGCGAGTCGCAGATGAACCAGGGCGATACCACATGGCATGCGCGCGTCAGTCGGTTCGCCAGCGGATCGTCGATGAACACTTTCCTGCACCAACGCTCGGCCTGCGCGTGGGGGTGATGCTGTCCGCGGATCCACAGCGGCAAGGGTGCGATGACCTCCTCGACTTCGCCGGCATAGATGTACCAACCGGTCAGCCCATGGGCTGACGGCGCCAGCCCGGTCAGCACCGTGGTCACCGCGCTGGCCGTCGTGCTGGGACATACCGACGTCAGCTGGCCCTGCTGGTGGGCACGGAGAAACGCGCCAGCCGCCGCTTTGCGCAGCAGCGCATCGCCCAGCCCGTCGATCAGCAACAACACCAGATGGCGCGCCGACCCGAAACCGGCCGGCGGCGCATGCAGCGGTGCATAGCCTCGCCCCGGCCCGCCGCACGCCGCCTCGATACTGGCCATGAGGTTGAGGAGACTGCCACCGGCGTAATCGGGCAAGACGCACGCCGCAAGCGCGGCATCGGTCTGGATGCCGCTCATGCGCGCGCTCGCGGCTTGGCCCGCGCCGTCGGGGTCGCGGCGAGCGGGTCATCGGGCCAGGGATGGCGGGGATAGCGTCCACGCATTTGCTTCTTGACCTCCGGATACGCCTGTTTCCAGAAACTCGCCAGATCCGCCGTAATGGCCAGCGGCCGTCCCGCAGGGGACAGCAGGTGCACCTGCAGTGCCAGCCGCCCTTGCGCGAGGCGCGGCGTTTCGCCAAGACCAAACAGTTCCTGCAGCTTAACGGCCAGCACCGGGGGATCCTGTGTGTAGTCGATGCGCGCCCGGTTACCGGCCGGGGTCGGGATATGGGTAGGCAGCCAGCGGTCCAGCCGCGCCAGACCGGTCGCCGGCACTTGCGCCGCCAGCGCTGCGTGCAGAACGTGTTCATCGATCTGGGCGAGGTGGGTCACGCCGACGAGGAACGGGCCCAGCCAGGCAGCCAGGTTCTCCTGCAGTGCGGCATCGTCCACCTGCGGCCAGTCGCCCGCCGGCTCGAGCCGTCCCATGAACGCCAGACGGGCACGCAGCCGCGCCGCCTCACCGCTCCAAGGCAGGCGTTCCCAGCCCGGTCCGGACAGAAAGTCGGTCCAGCCGTCGGCCAGAACCGCCGGATCGGGGCGCGGCAAGGGCGATTCGCTGATCACCAGCGATCCCAGACACTGCCGGCGCCGCGTCACCATGGCACCGAGCGCGGCATCGAAGCCTACCACTGTGTCGTCGACGATCCGCGCCCCCGCCAGTTCGCGTAAGGCAGCGAGCGAAATCGGCGCCGCCAGATGGATGCGCGCCTCGGTCTCCCCGGCGTCCAGACGCGCCACGACCAGATACGGCGCCCCGGCCAGCCGGTCGGCCGGATCGAGCCGGGCACGCCGTCCGGAAACCAATCGGTAGACACCCGGCCCCTGGCGCTGGGCGATGCGGTCGGGATAGGCACAGGCCAAGAGCCGACCCACGCTGTCCGCGTCCGGCATCGCCTCACCCGCGTGACCCAGACCCAGACGCCGGGCCAACTGATCGGCGAGGCGCTTGAGGGTGTCACCGTCACGGCCGCCGGCCTCGAAGCAGGCGAGCCGGTCATGCACATCGGCCGAAACCGTGTCGTGTCCCTGACGCAAGGGATCGCGGCTTTCGATCAGCGCAGCCAACCGGCAGGCCAACCGCCCCAGGCCGACCTCGCGGGCCCGCAACAGCAGATGGGCAAGACGCGGATGGACCCCAAGGCGGGCCATCGCTTTGCCGTGCGCCGTGATACACCCGCGCTCATCCAGTGCATCGAGTGCTTGCAGAAGCGCCCGTGCCTGAGCGAACCGCGCCGGGTGCGGCGCGTCCAGCCAGCGCAGGCCCGTGGGGTCCGTTACGCCCCAGACAGCGAGTTCCAGCGCCAACCCAGCCAGATCGGCTTGCCGAATCTCGGGCTCATCCTGTGCGGGCGCCCGCTCGAAATCGCGCTCTGCATAAAGCCGGTAGCAATCGCCCGGGCCCTGCCGCCCCGCACGGCCCGCACGCTGCTCCGCCGCAGCGCGGGAAACCGGCACGGTGACCAGATGCTCCATTGCCCGGGCCGGATCGAACCGCGCCGCGCGTGCCCATCCGGTGTCGACGACGGTCGTGATGTCCGCCAGCGTCAGGCTGGTCTCGGCCACCGCCGTGGCCAGCACCAGCTTGCGCCTGCCGGGGGGCGCAGGCGCCAGGGCCGCCTGTTGAGCGGCAGCGGACTGGTCGCCATACAAAGGCAGGAGCATCACGTCCGCATCCAGGCCCGCCTCGGCCAGAACCCCGGCGAGCCGGCGGATCTCCGGCACGCCGGGCAGAAACACCAGGATGCCGCCCGCGGTTTCGGCGAGTGCCCGACGCACGGCCGCCTGCCAATGCGCGACGGCGCCCCGGTTCTGCGCCGTGCGCGCGGGATCGGGCCAATAGTGCAGGCTGACCGGGTGGCTGCGACCGGGACACACGAGCACGGGCGCATCCCCAAGCAGCCCGGCATACGCCGCGCCGTCCACCGTGGCGCTCATCGCCAACAGGCGCAGGTCTTCCCGCAGCGCCGCGCGGCTCTCCAGCGCCAGCGCGAGACCCAGATCGGTCTGCAGGCTGCGCTCGTGGCACTCATCGAAGATCACCAGACCGTAATCCGTCAGGGCGGGGTCGCGCTGGATGAGACGCGTGAAAATGCCGTCGGTCACGACCTCGATGCGCGTGGCGGGTCCGATGCGCTGCTCCAGCCGCACCCGATAACCCACGGTTTCGCCGACCGACTCCCCGCGTTCCTCGGCCATGCGCCGTGCCGCCATGACGGCCGCGAGCCGTCGCGGTTCGATCATCAGGATGCGCCGGCCGGCGAGCCAGGGCGCGGCGAGCAGCGCCGGCGGCACCCGCGTCGTCTTGCCGGCACCGGGCGCGGCCTGCAGTACCAGCACGCCACGCATCGCCAGCACGCGGTCGATCTCGGGCAACAGGGGAACGATGGGC
This sequence comes from Candidatus Macondimonas sp., assembly GCA_035325645.1. Lineage (GTDB taxonomy): Bacteria > Pseudomonadota > Gammaproteobacteria > UBA5335 > UBA5335 > Macondimonas. Next base: position 7,076 of record DAOKZK010000011.1, read on the forward strand.
AAAGGGGACGTCACGGCAGCCTCGTCATGCGCAAGCGCCTATTTTACCCGCACGCTGTGACGAAACCGGGCGGGGAATGATGGTATCTTTCCGCCTTTGCAAACCCAGCCGCGCCCGAGGGGCAATGACGTCGATCGATCCCCGCCTGTGGTTTCCCGGAAGCGGTCGTCGTGCCGCGAACCCTTTCCTGGAAAGAGCCGGGCTGGCCGGGCTGGCGCTCTATGCCGCCATGCTCACGATCAACAAGGATTTGTGCTACGTCGGAGAGTGGCTGATGCTGCTTGCCCTGGCCGGAAGCTGGTCGGTGGCGCAGGACCGGTTGTTGAAAGACGGCATTTTCCGCCTCGGCGTCGTCTGGGCGCTCTACCTCGCGGCATCCAGTGTGGTCGGGACGATCTGGGTGCCGGGTTCCCTCGGAGATCAGGTACTGGCTGCGCGGCGCTGGATGAAGCTTGGCTTCATCGTGCTCATCGCCTGGTGGATGGGCGGCGACTGGCGCACCATCCGCCGCGTCTATGCCCTTCTGTTCATCGTCTTTGCCCTCGTCATGCTGCCCTATTTCCTCTATCCGCTCTACTGGGAAAAGGGGCTGGCCGGCGAGCGGCTGCGCTTCGGCATGAACCCGCAGCGCAGCGCGCTGTTTTTCGCCACGGCCCTGCTCGGCTTGTTGTTCCTGGCCCGGGACGTCTGGGGAGAACACATCGGACGTCGGTTCCGCCTGCGGATCGCACTGTGGGCACTTGCCGTCGTCCTGATGACCGTCGGGCTGCTGTTCACCCAGACCCGCGGCGCATGGATCGCCGTCGGCGCCGGCCTGGTGGCAACCCTGCCACTGCTTTTGGTGAGCCGCACTGGGCGGAGCTGGACGTTCGCAGGAGGCGCCATCGGGCTTGCGCTGGTGTTGCTCGTCGGGGCAGGCCAATGGAGCCACATCACCGGACGTTTCGGTGAGGAAACAGCCGTTTTCCAAGCGATCGAGGCCGGCCAGTGGCAATCGGTCCCGAATACGTCCCTGGGCCGGCGCATCCATCTCTGGCACTGGGGCTGGACGACCTGGCAGGACAGCCCTTGGCTGGGCGTCGGCATCGACAGCATTCGGCCCTTGGCCATGTCCGGGGACCTGGCAGCGCAGCTCGACGATTTCGAGATTCCCCATCTGCACAACAGCTGGCTGGAACTGTTGGTCTCGACTGGCCTGATCGGCATGGCGCTGTTCATCGCCTTCGCGGTACTCACAGCCCGCGGCGGGCTGTGGGCCTATCGACAGGGCCATTTGCCCGGGCGCTTCCTGCTCATGCAATGGTCGATACTGGTGATGTTCCTGGTGGCGAATTTCACCGAAGCGCACATCACCAAGTGGATCTTCTGGCCCTACCTGGCGCTGTTCTGGGGCGGCCTGTATTCCCCGGCCTTCTGGTTCCGGGCGCAGGCGCGCACATGACCGGGCTCGATCCGGCCTCCATCGCGGTCATCGTTCCGGCCTATCAGGCCGAGGGCTTCCTCGAGCGCGCCCTCGATTCGGTGCTGGCGCAGAGCGATCCGGGCTGGACGCTGGTGATCGTCGACGACGGTTCCACGGACGACACCCTGGGCTTGGCGCGCCGGTATGCGGCCCGCGACCCGGCACGCATCCAGGTGCTGACCCAGGCCAATGCCGGTCCGGGCGCCGCCCGCAATCGCGGCATGGCGGCGGCAGCGGGCGAGTATGTGCTCTTTCTGGACGCCGACGACGCCCTGATGCCCGAGGCACTGGCCATCCTGCGCGCCGACCTCGGTGCCCGTGGGCCGGCCGACCTCCTGTTCGGCGGTCACGCCGTGGTGCGGCTGGACGGCAGCCGCAAGATACATCGACCGGACGCGCGATGGGGTACGCCCCAAGCCGATTTTCGACGCTTTCTGCGTGGCGAGGGGGTGGGCCCCACCCACGGCGCCGTGCTCATGCGCCGGGCGCTCGCGCTCCGGCTGGGCTATCCCGAATCCATCCGCAACAACGAGGATGTGGTGCTGTTCGCCCAGATGCTGGCCTTGGGCCGCACCCGCGCCCTGCCAGATCTGCTCGCGGTGAAACATCGGCAGCCGGCGAGCCTGCGCCACGATGTCGATGCCCTGTGCCGGGCCAGCGAGCGCGTTGCGGCGCTCCTGTTCGATCCGACCCGTCTGCCGCCCGCCTTTCTCGCCGAGCGCGACGCCTTCGAGGCCGATCGGCAACTGGCGTGCTTCCGTATGCTCAGCCGCAGCGGTCGCGAGCCGGAGGCGCGCAGGCACTTTCATGCCGCCTTGCGAGCCGCACCCGCTGCGGCGCTGCGTTCAGGCGCGCTATTCCGCTACCTGCGCAGCTGGGCACGGGGTTGGAGCACATGACTGCCGCAGCGCCGCTGCCGCTCTCGGTCGCCATCATCGCCCGCAATGAGGAAGCGAATCTCGCGCGCTGCCTGGCAAGCGCGGCCGATCTGGCCGCCGAGATCGTCGTGCTCGATTCCGGCTCCACCGACGCCACCGTCGCCGTTGCCGAGCGCTTCGGGGCACGGGTCGAGGTGACCGACTGGCCGGGCTTCACGGCCCAGAAGAACCGCGCCCTCGCCGCCTGCAGCCAGCCCTGGGTCCTGAGTCTGGATGCCGACGAGGCGCTCTCCCCGGAACTGGCGGCGGCGATCCGCGCGCTCTTCGCGCGAGGAACACCGCCGTTGCAGGGCTATCTTCTCAATCGCCGCAACCGCTATCTCGGCGCCTGGCTGCGCCATGCCTGGACCCCGGAGTGGCGGTTGCGGCTGGTGGCGCGCGCGCAGGCGCGCTGGGTCGGCGGCCGCGTGCACGAGCAACTCACCGTCGCAGGGCCGACCGGACGTCTGGCCGGAGATCTGTTGCACGAGTCCTACCAGCGGCTGGACGATCACCTGCATCGCACCCTGGACTACGCCCGGCTCGGCGCCGAGGACCTCATCGCCCGCGGCCAGCCCTTCCGCGCCCATAAACTGCTGCTCTCGCCCCTGGGCCGGCTGATACGCAGCCTCATCATTCAGCAGTCCTGGCGCGACGGCTGGCGCGGCATCCTGATCGCCGCCTCGTCCGCCTTGGCGGCGTTTGCGAAACAGGCCTTCGTGCTCGAGCGCCGCCTGCGTAACCAGGACCCGTCGGCATGACCGCGCCGCTGCACATTGCGTTCGTCCATCCCGCCTACCGGCCGGACGGTGGCGCCGAGCGCATCCTGGCGCGCATGCTCGCGGCCCTGGGCGAACACGCCGTGTGCCTCACCGTGGTCACACGCCGCTGGGATGGGGCCGGCGCGGATCCCAACATCACGGTGGTGCGCTGCGATCCGTTTAGCATCGGGCGGCTGTGGCGTGAGATCAGCTTTGCGCGCGCTGCCTGCCGCGCGCTGACGCCGCTCGAAGCCGATCTCATCCAGTCCCAGACACGCATCCCCTGCTGTCATCTCTACCGTGCCGGCGGCGGGGTGCACCGGGTCTGGCTGCGTGAGCGCAATCGAGCGCGCGGCTGGCGCGGCACGCTCGGCCAGTCGCTGAGCCTGTACCACCGCCACAAGCTGGCCGAGGAAGCACGGCTCTACGCCAGTCCCAAGCTGCGGGCGGTGATCTGCAACTCGCGCATGGTCGCCGAGGAAATCCGTGAGGAATACGGCATCGATCCCGCGCGGCTGCGGGTCATCTACAACGGCGTCGACAGCGACCACTTCCGTCCCGGTATGTTGCGGGCGGAGAGTCTGCAGATCCGCGCCCGGCTCGGCATTGCGCCCGAGACACCGGTGTTTCTGTTCGTCGGCTCGGGCTTCGAGCGCAAGAATCTGGCCGGGGCCATCCGCGCACTGGCGCAGATGAGCCGGTCCGATGCCCGGCTCATTGCCGTCGGCCAGGACAGACAGGCCAGTCGCTATCGTGCGCTTGCCCGGCGACTGGGCGTAGGCAGCAGGGTGCACCTGGTGGGCCGACAGACCGATGTGCGACCTTGGTATGGCGCGGCCGATGCCTTGGTCCTGCCGACGCTGTACGATCCCTTCGCCAATGTCGTACTCGAGGCCATGGCCAGCGGCCTGCCCGTGGTGACGAGCCTGAAGTGCGGCGCGGTCGATCTAATCGAAATCGGCCGCAACGGGCTGCTCTGCGACGCGCTCGATGACACCGCCCTGGCTGCACACATGGAGCGCCTGTGCGACCCCCGCGTGCGTGAGCGCATCGGCGATGCGGGGCGCGAAACCGTCCTGCCGTTGAGCCTGGACCGGATGGCTGGAGAACTCATGGCACTCTACCGCGAACTCCTGTCGATCGATGCACCTTGAACGACGCGCGCTCCCCCAAGGCGTCATCGCCTGGATCAATCCCGACTGGCCCGATCGCCCGGGCCTGCTCGATCTGATCGCGGCGCGCGAGGATGTCGCGCACCATCCGGGAACCGTGATCCACAAGGACGATCCGGCCAGTTGGGTCGCCACCGTGCGGCTGAGCGCCGATTCCTATCTGGTGAAGCGCTACCGCCTGCAACCCTTCCGCCGTGAACTGGGCCGGGCGCTGCGCCGTCCCAAGGCGCTGCACAGCTACGAGATGGCGCTGGCCGTCACCGCCCTGGGGATCGACACCTGCCGTCCGGCGGCGGTCATCACCGAACCGTTCTGCGGCGGCCTGCGCCGCGGCGCCTTCCTCATCACCGAGGCGCTGCCCGGCGTGACGGCCCGGCAGTTCTTCGCCGATTCGGCCGCCAGTCCCGCCGCACGCCGCGCCGTGGCCGGACGGATGGTCGACATCCTCCGGCGCCTGCACGCCGCGGGCTTCGTCCACGGCGATGCCAAGGACGCCAATTTCCTGGTCGACGGCAATCGCGTGGCGCTCGTCGATTTCGATGAGACGGCCCAGCCGCGGCTGCGCCGGGAGACGCTGCAGCGCAAGGACTGGCGTCAGCTCATGCACAACTGGCGCGCCGACCCCGCAACCGCTGCGCTCTTTCAGACCCTCATCGCGCGACCCATCTGAACCGGCGCGGCTATCCCCTGCCCGCCGTTCGCATGTACTCTTAAGGAAACGTTAAGAATGAGGACCTGTCCGATGGCAGAGGTCCCAAGGGGAAGCATGATGAACCAAGGCAACCGGCCATCCGGCCGCGCAGTCGTCGACCTGTCCAGCGAAGCGGCCCTCGCCGCGCAGGCGCAAGGTCGCTATCACTTCGCCATCCAGGAGGCCCTCAAGCTCCTGCTGGAATCCGGCCACGCGCCAGGATGGCGGCGCGTGCGCAGTTCGAAATCCGCGCTGGTTGCCCAGACCACCAGCGGACCCGCCTTCTTCGTCAAGATTTTTTTTCCGAGGCGGTGGTATGAGGGCATCAAGACCGCCCTGCGCGGCGACCGTGCCTATCGCAGCGATCGCCGGACACAGGCCCTGCACGCCGCGGGTTTTTCCGCGCCTGCCGTCGTGCTGCGCGGACGCGTCAACCACCTGCCGTTCAGCGTCACAGAGGCCGCGCCGGGCATCTCGCTGGCGGCGTATCTGAATGGGGTGAGGTCTGGCCCGGCGTCCCCCAGGGTCGTCCGGCAGCAGCGCGACACCTTGACGTCCTTGGGCGCCGAGGTCGGCCGGCTGCATCACGCCGGCTTTTTCCACACGGAGTTACGGACCAGCAATGTCTACGTCCATCTGCGCCCGGATGGGACGGCGCGATTCACCTTCCTCGACAATGAGGGAACGCGCCGATTTACCCGCCTGCCCTGGCGGCGGCGCGTCAAGAATCTGGCGCAGCTGAACATGGATCATCCCCACCTGACACGCACCGATCGCATGCGGGTGATCACCGCCTATCTTGCGGCCACGGGCCTGCAGGCCGAGCGCCGGCGTCTGGTCCGTGACGTCATCGCCCGTACCGAGCGGCGACTGCAGGAAAACGCGCAGTCCGCGGGGAAGGATCCGACCCGCGTCACGCTGGCCGTCGTTCCCCGCCCGTCCGATGCGCACCGCTCAACCGAGGCGCTGCAGACGATCCCATCCGTCCAGCGGCGGTAGCTCCCGCAAGCGCACACTGCCGGCTTCGGCGCGCAGGCGCCGAAACACCCGCTCGCGCACCAAGCCATCGGGCTGGTTCTTGTCGACGACATAGGCCGTCCAATCCGCATAGGCGTCGGTGAAGGTCATCACCGAGTAGCCATGGCTGCCGAGATCGGCGAAGCGGATGTGCGGGTTGAGCGCGCCCACCAGCTGATTACCGATGGGGATGTCGAGCTTGGGGTTGCGCGGATCGCGCTCGAGCGCCGCGGTGATGGCGTCGAGTCCGCCGGCCGAGGTGACCGAAGTGGTCATGAACTCCACCCCGATCACGTTGCGCGGATCTTCGTTGTTCGCCTGCCGGTAGTCGACCTTGAGGTGGGCCACGATGTGAGAATGAAAATCCCCGCTCAGCACCACCAGATTCGGCCGGCCGCCGTCCCGCATGGCCTCGGCGAGGTGGCGCCGCTCGGCCTGATAGCCGTCCCAGGCATCGAGATTGAGCGGGATGCGCCGATCGGTGCGCCCCACACTGAGTTCGGCCATGAGCGTCTGGTTGCCCCACACCCGCCAGCGCGTGTTCGACGCCAGCGTACCCGCCGTGAGCCAATCCCGCTGAGCGGTGCCCAGCATGGTCTGGTCCGCCGCCGTGTAGGCGCGACAACCGATCGGCACGTAGCGCTCGCGCACGTCGCCCTCGCCGCAGGCATGCGGCGAGCGATAGCTGCGGCCGTCGAGCATGAACAGATCGACCAGCGTCCCGAGGGTGAAGCGCCGATAGATCTGATAGAACTGATGCGGATGCGTGGCGCTCGGGTTGACGCTGACCCGGGCCGGGATGTACTCCAGCCAAGCCTTGCGGGCATCCATGGCCAGCGCGCGCAACAGTGCCGGATCATTGCCGTAGGTCGGATCGACGGTGTAGGGGTGATCCGGCGCGCCCAGGGTGTCGCGCGCGGCGTCCCAGTAGCAGTCGTTGGCCGTCTCGTGATCGTCCCAGACCGCGATGAAGGTGTGGCTTTCCATGCAGCGCTGCAGGTTCGCATCGCTGCGATAGGTCCGATGCAGGTGCCGGTAGTCGGCCAGATCCAAGGCGACGATGCCGTTGCTGGGTAAGATAATGGTTCGATCCGCAAAGGGCAGCGACTGGAAGCGCGGATCTCCGGCGGTTTCGTAGATGAAATCGCCCACGTGCACGACGAAATCGACATCATCCCGCACCGCGAGGCGGCCCAGGGCGGTGTAGTAGCCGTTGGTGTAGTCTTGGCAGGTCAGCAGCGCGAGCTTCAGGCGATCGGGCGTCGCGCCAGGAGCCGGCGCGGTGCGGCAGCGGCCGGTGGGACTGACGGCGTTGCCGTAGAGGAAGCGGTAGTAGTAACGCCGATCGCTCCCGAGCTGGCCGTCGAGATCGACCTTGACGGTGTAGTCGTCCAGCGGACCGAAGTCGTTCCCCGCCACGGCCCCTTCCAGGACCATGCGCCGGAAGAAGCGATCCTCGGCGATCTGGAAGCGCAGCGGCTCGCTGGATAGGTAAAAGGCCGGATCGATGCGCGTCCAGAGCACGACGCCGGTCGGCGAGGGATCACCGGAGGCGACGGACAGGGAGAACACCTGGCGGTTTGGCGTTTCCCGGCTCGGTCGCGAAGGTCCGGTCGCGGCATCGAGACGCCGATGGAAACTGATGGTATATGGCGCAACCAGCCCCAAGCCAAGCAAACCGAGCACCTGTCGACGGTTCATCGCCCTGTCCTCCCCGAGGAGTGGAATTGTCTGTCCCCATCAAGCTCTAAAGCAGACCCTCATCACTTTAGCCCACCGGATGGGTATCACCGATGAAGCATCGATTACTGTTGCGAATGATCGCGCTGCTTTTCACTACGGGCGCGATCTGCCCGCAGGCCTTCAGTGCACAGCATGACGCCGCGCTCCACATTGCCGCGGAGGATCTGCATCACCGGTATGCCCTGCCCCATGACCAGCGCGACCGGCACTACGAAGTCGTGCTGCCGGGCCCCGGGCGGGCAACCCACCTTCCCGTGATCATGGCCATCCATGGCGCCACGGGATCGCTCGAGACCTATCGCAAGGTGGCCAACCTCGAGGCCTTGGCGCGCCGGGAAGGGATCCTCGTCGTCTATCCGGAAGGCACCCGCGTTGGCAATGTATTGCTCTGGAACGCCGGCGCCTGCTGCCTCCTCGGGCCGCGCCCACCCGATGATGTCGACTTCCTCCTGCATGTGCTGGACGACGTCGAGCGCCGCTTTGCGGTCGATCCGCGGCGCGTGTACGCCGTGGGCATGTCCAACGGGGCCATGATGACCTATCGGCTCGCGACTGAGGCGCCGGAGCGCTTCGCCGCGGTGGCCACTGTGGCGGGCCCCATGGCACTGCGTCATTTCGAACCGCGCGCACCGATATCGATCATGCACATCCAGAGTGTCGACGACCCCATCCTCCCCTTTGCAGGACGAAGGATGCCCCCGCTGCCCTTGCCCAGCGGCGAGAAGACGCTTCGCCGCTGGCTGGATTACGCACACTGCCCGGCGGAACCTGTCAGCGAGACGGTGCGCCATGCGTCGCGAGGTGAACCCGCTGCCTGGCAGGCGACCCGGACGCGCTGGGCACCCTGCGATGCCGAGACCGAGATCATCCTCTGGAAGCTCGCCGGCGCCGGTCATGTGTGGCCGGGGGGGTATCAGCCCGCTCATCTGCGCGCCTTTGCCGGCGGCGAATTTGACGTCATCGATGCCAGTCGGGAAATCTGGCAGTTCTTTCAGCGCCACCGATTGCCTGCGACAGAGGAAGCCACCTGATGCGTCCCGATGAATTGCTCGCACGCGTCCGCCCCGCGGCGGCCAGGATATTGGCCCAGGGCCGGAAGGTCGCCGAACTCGCCCACTCCGCGCGCACGATCGCGAACCGGGCGCTGGAGCGCCATCCTGCCTTTGCCGGCATTGCGGACGATCTGGAGACATCGTTTCGGCTGGTGACAGCTTACGGGCGGGGCCGGTACCGCGAGGTTCCCTACCGGTCCATGCTCGCGCTCGCCGCCGGACTGGTCTATCTGGTCTCGCCGCTGGATGCCATCCCGGATCTCTTGGTCACCCTCGGGTTCATCGACGACCTGGCGGTGCTCACCCTGGTGATCGGTCAGATCCGCCACGATCTCACTCGCTTCCGTGCCTGGGAACGGGATGGGCAGGACGCGGGAGGCCCGCCTCTTGCGCTGCCGCATCCTGTCGATCCTCTGTCCGCCGGGCGACCTCCGGAGTGAGGGGCATCATCGCGAAACCGGCTCGCCGACCTCGAACAATGCCTGAGCCACGCGGTTGCGCCCTGCCCGCTTGGCCGCGTAGAGCGCGCCGTCGGCGAGACGAAGCAGCTCGTTTTCTCCCTGACAGGTCTTTCCCTGGCTGTCCGCCACACCAATGCTGACGGTGACGCGCCCGAACGGTGATCCCTCGTGCGGAAGGCCCAGGTCCCAGATCATGCCCCGGATCCGCTCAGCCACGCCAAAGGCACCGGCGAGGGGCGTGGCCGGCAGGATGATCGCGAATTCTTCTCCGCCGTAGCGGGCCACCATGTCGCCGCTGCGGCGGATGGCGCCGGCAACGGTCGCGGCAACCTGCTTCAGGCACGCGTCACCGGCGAGGTGGCCGTAGCGGTCGTTGTATTGCTTGAAATGATCGATGTCGAGCAGCAGCAAGGCCATCGACTCGTAGCTCGCCGCGGCATCGGTGGCCGCGAGCGGCGCCGTGCGCAGTCCGGACTGTGCCCTTCTGGCACGCCGCCATTCCTCGTGCAGCGCCTCGTCGAAGCGACGCCGGTTCGACACCGCCGTCAACCCGTCGACCATGGACAACTGGTGCAGGCGCGCATTGGCGGCTTCCAGCTCGCGGCTTTTTTCATCGAGCGCGCGCGTCTGTCGCTCGATCAGCGCATGCGCGTCGCGCTGGTTCCGCAGCATGGTCGCGATCAGGCGCTTTTTGGCCTGCGCATTGCCGTTGGTGATCGCGCCGATGATCCAGCTGATGGTCCAGGCGCCCCAGAACATGCCGAACAGCAAGCTGTCCACCCTGCCGTCGGCCGGCGACAGCCAGTAGCCCAGCAGCGCGATGGATTGCACGATCGCCCCCATCGTCATCGTCGCCCCGAAACCGACCCCCAGCCCGATGAAAGCGGTGGTGATCGGCACGACCAGCGTCAACACCATGACGCCGAACAGCGAGAATCCGTCCAGCCAAACCATGGACAGCGCCAGCAAACCGTGTCCCGCCACGAAACCGACGTCTGCGACGGGGATGGGCCAAGGCATCCACTGACACAACCGCGTCCGGAAGTAGAGGAACTGGAGGCTGGTCCAGGCAACGGCGAGACCGATCAGCACGTCCTGTGCCGCTGGCGAGAGCCTCAGCATGTCGTACCAACGGGCGACGCTCAACAGTGCGAAAAGGAGAGCCCAGATGGTCGCGGCCAGCGGGATCCCCCGCATCGCCTCACGCTGTTGCCGGGTCATCGCAGGCACCAGGGGCGGGGAATCTTCTGCAACATCCATCCGCGCCGGCGGCTCGGGATCGGCCGCTCCATCACGCACCACCGGGGTTTGGGCCCGTTCATCAGCGTTCATGGCCGGCCCCCTTCCCCACGGTGGACCGGGCGACTACGCTCCGGTTTCGCCCCGCTTGCTTGGCCTGATACAGAGCTGCGTCTGCAGCCTGGATCAGCGCTTCCGGGGATGTACCCGGCGCCTGATCGGTGGCAGCCACACCGAGGCTGATCGTGACGTGGTCGCTGACCGGAGACACTTCGTGCGGAATCGCCAGCGCTTCGACCACCTGCCGGATGCGTTCCGCGACCCTTTCCGCGCCGGCACAGGGCGTCCCCGGCAACAGCACCACGAATTCCTCACCGCCGTATCGGGCAACCAGGTCGCTGGCCCGGCTGATGGCCCCATTGATGGCTTGCGCCACGCGGCGCAGGCAATCGTCGCCCACCGGATGGCCGTAGTGGTCGTTATAGGGCTTGAAGTGATCGACATCGATCAGGATGAGCGCAAGATCCTCCAGATCGGCCGGCTGGTGCGACGGTTCACGGCCCTGGATCACGCGATTCTTGCGACGCCACTCCTCCCCCATGGCCTCGTCGAACCGCCGCCGGTTGGCCACTTGCGTCAAGCCGTCCATCAGCGACATGTGATGCAGCGAGGAATGCGTCCGACTCAGTTCAGCCGTGCGCTCGTCCAATCGCTTCTTCTGATCGCGGATGATGTCATTGGCGAGCTGCTGCTCGCGCAGGAGTTCGACCACCCGGTATTTCTTGCGGCGGTGGATCCCGTTGACCGCAGCCCCGACGCCCCACCCGATCAGGACGATGCCGACGAACAGGAAGAACACCGGCGCCGGCAGGGTCTTGTCCAGCGGCGGCAGCAGCGCATACGCAAGCGACAACACGCCAGCCAGGCCGACACCGTAGCTGAGGGTTGGCAAAAAGCCGAAGTTGAGTCCGAGATAGGCGGGGCCAGCCGACATGGCCATTGCCATGAGCAGCGCGAACTGATAGCTGAAGCGGTCCAGAATCAGATAGGTAATGACCAACGCCACGTGGATGCCGATGCTGACCGCACCGACGGTGCTGAACTTGAGTCCGGTCTTGAGGCACAACGTGGTGCGGAAATAAAGGTCGTGCGACACCACGAGCAGGAGCACGCCGCCAAAGATCGGCACGCTCTGCCGCCAGCCAATGTTGCTCAACCCGAAATGGCTGGTAAGCGCCTGAAGCAGCGCCATCGCCAGCCAGATGGGTACACTGGTCAGGGAGGCGCGGCGCGCAATGCGTCGTTTCCTGTCGAGATCGGCGTTCGTCATGTCCATGCTGCACTCATCGGTTACCGATGAGGTTAGCGGGTCGATGACGCGGGATCTTGAGCAGTTCAGCGCCCGGATTCGCCGGCGCCTGGTCCAAACCTTGCATCATGATCAACAGCGACGTGCCCTGAACGCGTTCAAGTGATCCGTCTCGTGCGCAGCTCCGCTCAACCCGAAAGCCCGTCTGTCGATGCATTAAGCAAAGGGGGGAATCGGCCCCGGGCACGAACCCGACCGCACCGTCACGGTGCAGCACGCTTGGCGACCGCCGGAACGCCGATGCGAATCAATCGTCTAACCGGCCAGCGCCGTTGCCTTCCCGTAGTGCAGGAGACCCATCATGTCCAGCAAAACGCCCGAAGCCGATCCCCGCGCTCTGATCGCCTCGCTCGAGGCCTACTCCCGTGAACACAAGGCGATTCGCTGGCGTGGCAACCTGCGTCAGTATCTGGCCGAGGTCCTGCCCACCGCTCCGCATCTGCTGGCCCGCAACAGCCACCAGTACATGTGGGACATGCTGCGCTGGAAGCACCGCAGCCTGACCCAGGACGACAATCCGGATTCGGCGCCCACTGGCCTGTTTCAACAGGAGCTCTACGGCGTCGACGCCGCGCTCGGCCGCGTGGTGGACTACTTCAAGGCAGCCAGCGCCGGCACCGAGGTCGGCCGCCGCCTGCTGCTGCTGCTGGGACCACCTTCGGGTGGCAAATCCAGCCTGGTGATCCTGATCAAGCGCGGACTCGAGGAATACAGCCACACCGACGAAGGTGCCCTCTACGGCCTGGAGGGATGCCCAGTGCACGGCAATCCCCTGCACCTCATTCCGCACAGCCTGCGCCCCTCGTTCCGGGAAACCTTCGGCATCGAGATCACCGGCGAGGTGTCGCCCTACACCCGCGAACGCCTGGAGCGCGAATTTGCCGGCGATTTCATGCAGTTTCCGGTCGAGCGCATCTTTCTGGCCGAGGCCGACCGGATGGGCGTCGGCACCTACGCGCCGCACGACCCCACCACGGCCGACATCGCCGATCTGGTCGGCTCGGTCGATCTGTCCAAGGTCGCCGAGATCGGCGATGAAGGCGATCCGCGTGCCTGGTCGTGGTCGGGCGCCGTCTATGCCGCCAGCCGCGGCATGCTGGAAATGATCGAGATCCTGAAAGTGAAGCGGGAGTTTCTCTACCTGCTCTTGACCCTGACCCAGGAGAAGAACGTCAAGGTCTCCCGTTTTCCGCTCATCTATCTGGACGAGACCATCATCGCCCACACCAACCTCGCGGAATTCCACAAGTTCATCCAGGAGAAGGAAAACGAGGCCCTGCTCGACCGCATGGTCATCGTCCAGGTGCCCTATACGCTCGACTATCGCGACGAGGCGCAGATCTACCGCAAGCTGATCGCCGGTGCCAGCGCCTTCTACAACGTGCACGTCGATCCGCACGCGCTGCAGGTGGCGGCCGTGTTCGCGGTCCTGACCCGCATGGAGGAGACCGAGAAGCTGGAATTGCCGCAGAAGGCGCGGCTCTATGCCGGCGAAAACGTCGAGGGCATGGGCGGCGGTGAGATGGAGCGGCTGCGCGCCGAGCATCCGGAGGAAGGACTCTCGGGCGTCAGTCCGCGCTTCGTCATCAATGCCCTGTCCAACGCCATCGTGCGCAACAAGGTGTCCAGCCTCACGACCATGGAAGTGCTGCTGGCCATCAAGGACGCCATCGAGTCCGACGCGCGCATGGACCCCAAGCAGAAACGGCGCTGGGTCGATTTTCTGGTCCTCGCCCGCAAGGATTTCTACAACCGCTGGGTCAAGCAGGACGTGCACAAGGCCCTGTTCGCCTCCTTTGAACAGGAAGCCCAGGGACTGCTCGACAAATACCTCGACGAGGTCGAAGCCACGCTCGACCGCCGGGAAGTGGTCGATCCGGTCACGGGCGAAAAGCGCAAGCCCGACGAGCGCTTCCTGCGGCAGGTGGAGGAGAAGATCAAGATCTCCGATTCGGGCAAGGAGTCTTTCCGCCAGGAGGTCGTGCGCAAGGCCATGGTGGCCTACAAGCAGGGCGACAAGTTCACGCTCGACAGCCATGCCCGGCTGCACGAGGCCATCGAACAGTATCTGTTCGAGGAGCGCCGCGATGTGCTGCGGCTCGTCAGCTCCACCAGCCGTCCCGACGAGGAGGCGCGCAAGAAGATCAGCGCCGTGCAGGAGCGGCTGATTCGGGAATACGGATACGACGAGTACAGTGCCGAGGAAGCCCTGAACTACGTCACCACACTGCTGTCCCAAGAATAAAGGCCTTCGCTGGCTTGGTTCTTGAATGGTTAAGCATGAGAGAGGAAGGAAGCACCGGGGTCAGGACGGACCCAGCACGCCAAACCTTGCCATCCGCGCGGGCCGGCGGCCCGCGCCAGTGAGGGAGATCGATGTCCGACCATCACGAACACCTGTGGTATGACCTGTTTTCACGCGGTGCGCGGGACTGGCTCCGCCACAACGCCAAGATCCGGTCGTCCGTCCGCGAGCAATTGCCCCGCCTGGTTGCCGAAGCCGACATTCTGTCGACGGATGCCAACCGCAAGGTGCGCATGCCAGTCCGCTTCCTGGAGCATTACCGCTTCAAGCTCAGCCAGGATCAGGAACAATCCGGCGTCGGCCAGGGCAAGGTCGCACCCGGCGACACCCTGGGATCGCCTGCACCGCAACCGGGCAAGAGCGACGATTCCGGCGGCGGCAACGACCAGGGCGGCGTGGAGTTCGTGGTCGAGATGAAGGTCGATGAAATCGTCGACTGGATCTGGGAGGAACTCAAACTCCCCGAACTCGAGCCGCGCGCCAGCAGCGTGCTGCAGGGGGAGGACTGGAGCCGCGAGGGATGGGACAAGCGCGGCGCCCGCGCCCGGCTCGACCGGCGCCGGACGATGAAGGAAGCCATCAAGCGGCGCGCCGTACAACCCGCACCGGCCCCGCCGTTCAGCAACGAGGATCTGCGCTTCCGTCAATTGCGCAAACGCATGCGTCCCAGCACGCAGGCCGTCGTGCTGTTCGGTCTGGACGCCTCCAGTTCCATGGGCGAGCGCGAGCGCATGCTCGCCAAGACCTTCTTTTTCTGGGCGCTGCAGGGGATCCGCCGGCGCTACAGCCAGCTCGAAACGGCGTTCATCGGCCACACCGTCGAGGCTTGGGAGTTCAACGAGGAGCAGTTCTTCCAGGTCAGCGGCCAAGGCGGCACGGTGGCCTCCACCTGCTTCAACAAGGCGCTCGAAATCATCGAGCAGCGCTACCCGCCGGCCCAGTACAACGTCTATTTCTTCTATGCCTCCGACGGTGAGAATTTCCAGGATGATCACGACCGGGCCGTCGAGAGTCTGCGCCGCATCGCCGAGCTGGCGAATTTCTCCGGCTATGTCGAAGTCGCCACCCCGAGCCCCATGCAGCGTTGCCTCGAGACCTCGCGCGTTTTCGACGAGGCCATCCCCGATGCGGGGCACGGCGCCCGCTTCTCCCTGTTCCAGCAGGAAGACGTCTGGGAAGCGATCCGCGCCTTCTTCGGCGCACAGCCCCAAGCCGCCTGAGCGCGGAGGCATGTCATGAGCTACCGTCCCTTGAGCTATCAGCACGAAATCGAGGCCCTGGCCCAATCCTACGGACTCGATTACTTCCCGGTGCAGTTCGAGCAGGTGCCGCCCAGCTTCATGGTGGAGATCGCGGTCTATGGCCTGCCGGTGCGCATGCCGCACTGGTCGTTCGGCGTGCGCTACATCTACCAGCTCATCCAGCATCGCATGGGGCACTCGCACATCTTCGAGGTGGTGATCCCCGGCAATCCCGGCCACGCCTACCTCGCCGATTCCAACCGCGAGACCGAAAACATCCTGGTCACGGCGCACGTGCTGGGCCATGCCGATTTCAGCAAGAACAACCTCCTGTTCCGGCGCGTGCAGGAGCAGGCCGGCTACCACATCGTCGAGCAAGCCGCGAATCATGCCCAGCGCATCACCCAAGCCATCGAAGCGCACGGTATGGACGCCGTGGAGCGGGTGCTGGACGCGGCGTTCGCCCTGGAACAACACATCGACACCCACCAGGATCTGCGCCGCCCGCTCTATGCCGAGCTCGCCGCGCAATCGACGCCGGGCGAGCGCCCCGCACCGCCCAAGGACAGCTTCCGCGATCGCTTCGCCCATCTGCCGGGCAGCATCGCACTGGCCGAGCCCGCCCCCAAGGCGGCCACGCTGCCACCGCAACCGGAAAGCGATCTGCTGTGGTTCATCGCCCATTACGCGCCGGATCTCGAGGGCTGGGAACGCGACATCCTGCTCGCCGTGCGCGAGGAATCCTTTTACTTCAAGCCCATCTTCGCCTGCCAGATCATGAACGAAGGCTGGGCCTCCTACTGGCATGCGCGGCTGCTGCGCGAAGCGCGTTTTCTCCCCGACGAGTTGTACGTCGATGCCATCAAGACCCATTCGGATGTGGTGCGTCCCTATGCCGGCGAGGCGCAGATCGCGCTGCAGGTGAACCCCTACCACCTTGGCTTCAGCCTGTGGGAACACATCATCGAACGCCACGGGCTCGACGCGGCCCGGCGCATCATGGCCACCGAGGACGACTTCGGCTTCATCCGCAACCATCTGGACGAGGAGCTGGCGCGGCGTCTGGGGCTGTTCGGCTACACCACCCGGCGGCGCGGCCGCGAAGCCGTCGTGCACGACTGGGATCTCGACGCCCTCAAGGAGACCCTGCTGGCGCCCAAGTACCACTACGGCGCGCCGCACGTGCAGGTGACGGAGATGCGCCGCGACGGCACGCTGGTGCTGCAACAGGATCACGGCCTCGACCGGCGCGGGCTCGACATGGACTCGGCGCGCAAGGTGCTCGAATACATCCACGGCATCTGGCGTCGGCCGGTGGTGCTCTATTCCATCACCGGCCAGGGCAAGGAGGCGCGCATGGCCGTCGGGGAGTGAACACCCCCGTCTCGCTCTGCTATGCTAACGGCCGATTTTCATCGACCGTCTCAAGGAAGGGACCCATGCTGCAATCGCGTTCGTTCTGGCTGGCCCAAGGCGCCGGCATCGTGCTGTTCCACCTGCTCGCCTTGATCCTCTGGCTCACGGGCACGACCACGGGCCTCGCCGGTACCCTGGTCACGATCTGGGCGATCGTGCTCGTCATCCATGTCGCAGAACTGCTGCCCGCTTTCGTGGCCCTCAAGGGCATGGGCGTTTCGCCCGTGACCGTGATCGTCAAGACGCTCATCTTCGGCTTCATCTGGTGGCTGCCGCGCCGCCTGGGCGTTTACCAGAGCTGACCGCTTCCGGCTCAGGGCACCGGAAAGGCGATCAGCCCCGCGACGCTCGCCCGCATGAGCGCGGCGAGCGTCTTGCTGTCGGGGATCTCACCGGCCCGGATCATGGCCGCCAGTTCCGCCGGCGTGCGCCAATGCACTTCCAGATGCTCGTCCTCGTCCAGACGCGACATGCCGCCGACCAGATCGCGGGCGCAGAATAGATGAATGATCTCGTCGCAGAAGGCCGGACTCGGCCAGATCGGGCCGAGGACGTCCCAAAGCCGGGCGGTCAATCCTGTTTCCTCCGCCAATTCACGCCGCGCCGTCCTCTCGGGGGCTTCATCCCCATCGCGTTTGCCCGCGGGAATCTCCCACATCCAGGTCCCGATCACCGGCCGATACTGACGCAGCAGACAGACCCGTCCCTCGCCGTCGATCGCGACCACCGCGGCAGCGCCGGGGTGGCCCACCCAGTCGAGCAATACCGAGCGGCCGTCGGGCAGAGCGAAGGGGCGGGTCGCAAACCGCAGGAATCGACCTTCGATCAGGGAAGCCGTGGATTCATCGGCCATGGAACATCTCCGCTTCGTGACGCGCGCTTTCCTCGCAAGGGGTACGCTTTTATAATTTTTATAACCATATTTTCCACCATGAAATTGGACAATGCTTGAAATCAACCTGATCAAACAGCGCTACGGCGCAGACGCCTGGGGACAGCGCCTCGGCGTCGAGCCGGTGGCATGGGAAACGCCCGGCACGCACCTGCGCGTCGAGTTGCCCTATCGCCCCACCAACATGAACATGACCGGCCGCACGCATGGGGGCATCCTCGCGAGCTTCCTGCACGATGCGGCCAAGCTGCTGGTGTTCGGTCAGTGCGACAGCGCAAACGCAGCGCTGCCTCAGACGCTCGATTTCCAGATCGCCTATCTCGCCGCAGGCGGTCGCGAAACCCTCACCGCCGTGGCCGAGTTGTCCCGGCGCACGCGGGAGTTCAGCTTCGTGTTCGTCGAGGCGCGCAACGGGGCCGGCGAGGGCATCGCCCGCGCCCAGGTGCTGCTGCGCAACGCGCCCACGGGCGCCGCCGTCACCCATCCCAATCAGCCGCAGGACCCCTTCACGGCGCTGCTCCAGCCGTCGGAAGCGGCACTGGCGCGTTTCGCGCCGATGGTGAAACTGTTCAACCAGGCCATGGGCCGGGCGCATCCCGGCTGCAGCACCGAATGGATGGGCGACGGGCTGTGTCTGATGCGCCAGACCGACATCCCGGAGCACCAGGACTGGGCCGGCCACATCGCGCCGGGCCAGATCCTCACCCTGCTCGACAACACCGGCGGCGGGGCCGGCTGCTCGCTGGCGAGCGACCTGGGCATGGCCGTCACCCTCGGCATCCAGACCGCCTTCTGCGAGCCAGCGGCGGGCGAGGACTTGCTGGCCCATGCCGCCAGCCTGCGCCGCGAGGACGGGCTGACGCACAATCTGGTGCAGATCTTCGGCGCCGGCAGTCTCCGGCTCAAGGCCTTCGGCACCATGACGCACCTCGTCCGGCCCAGCAAACGCTAGCCGAGCGATGGACGGCTTGACTGCCCTGATCACGCTGCTGAGTTTCACCCTGGCAGGGCAGGTGCTCGCCCATGTGAGCGGTTTTCCGATCCCCGGCCCGGTGCTGGGGATGGCCCTGTTGCTCGCTGCACTCATGATCCGCGGGCGGGTTTCGGCGGAACTGGAGCGTGTGAGCGCGCTCACCCAGCGCCATCTGTCCTTGCTCTTCGTGCCGGCCGGCGTCGGCCTGATGACCCACGCCGCCGCCCTGCGCGCCGAGGGCGCCTCACTCCTCATCACCCTCATCGTCAGCACCGTGCTCGCCCTCGGGGCCACTGCTTTCATCCTGCAGCGGCTGCGACGCGGGCAGACCACCTGATGGCGCTGTGGACCTGGCTGTGGGCGACCCCCGCCACGGCCATGCCTGCCGCCTTGCTGCTCACCCTGGGCAGCTATGCGCTGGCGCTCCAGATCTACCAGCTTGCGCGCCGCCCGGCCCTGCTCCACCCGGCGATCACCGCCATGCTGGCGATCATGGCCGTGCTGATCGCGGGCGACATCGACTACGCCCGCTATTTCGAGGGTGCGGCCTTCATCCACTTCCTGCTCGGGCCGGCCACCGTGTCACTGGCCGTGCCGCTCTATCGCAACCTGGCGCACGTCCGACGCCTGGGATCGGCCTTGGCGTTCGCGCTCGTCATGGGGGCCACGGTGGCCGTCGTCGCCGCCTGGCTGCTGGGGCGCATGCTCCAGCTGTCGGACCTCACGCTGCGCTCGCTGCTGCCCAAGTCGGTCACCACACCGATCGCCATGGGACTGGCCGAAACCCTGGGCGGCTCGCCCTCCCTGGCCGCGGGCATCGTGCTCGTCACCGGGGTCATCGGATGCGTCGCCGCGCCTTTGGCCTTTCGGCTGCTGCGTGTGCGAGACCCCGCCGCGCAGGGCTTCGCCCTTGGGGTTGCGGCGCATGGCTTCGGCACCGCCAAGGCTTTTGAAATCAGTCCGCTGGCCGGCGCGTTCGCATCCCTGGGTCTGGGCCTGACCGGCCTCGTGACGGCCCTGGCCCTGCCCTGGATCGCGCGCGCGGTGGGCTTCTGAGCCTGCGCAGGTCCGGTTCGCGCTGGCCATCGTCACGGGCCAAAGGCTACTATCCAAGGCACGCTTTCCGGGCAATCACGCCCTGCCGGTTCGATGGATGTGAAGGAGACGTCATGGCCCCTGCCGATACCGATGCCCAGGAAACCCGGGAATGGCTGGACGCCCTGCATGCCGTCATCGAACGGGAGGGCCCTGAACGCGCCCACTTCCTGCTCGAGACCCTGATCGATCACGCCCGGCGCTCGGGCGCCTACATTCCGTTCAACCCCAACACGGCCTACCTCAACACCATCCCGCCGTCGCAGGAACAACGCAGTCCCGGCGATGCCGACATGGAGTGGCGCATCCGCTCCCTGGTGCGCTGGAATGCGCTGGCCATGGTGATCAAGGCCAACAGGTTCCATCACGGCATCGGCGGTCACATTGCCAGCTTCGCGTCGGCCGCCACGCTCTATGACGTGGGCTTCAACCATTTCTTCCACGCCCCAACGGACGATCACGGTGGGGATCTGCTCTACATCCAGGGCCACTGCGCGCCCGGCATCTATGCCCGTGCCTACCTGGAATACCGCCTGCACAAGGAACACCTGCACCGCTTCCGCCAGGAAGCGCTGGCGCCCGGCCTGTCGTCCTATCCCCATCCGCGCCTGATGCCCGGCTTCTGGCAGTTTCCCACCGTCTCCATGGGGCTGGGGCCGATCATGGGCATCTACCAGGCGCGCTTCATGAAATACCTCCAGCACCGGGAGCTCGCGCACACCGACAACCGCAAGGTCTGGGTATTCTGCGGCGACGGCGAAATGGACGAACCCGAATCCATGGGCGCCATCGGCCTCGCCGGCCGGGAGAAGCTCGACAACCTGATCTTCGTCATCAACTGCAACCTGCAGCGGCTCGATGGCCCGGTGCGCGGCAACGGTAAGATCATCCAGGAACTCGAGGGCGATTTCCGCGGCGCGGGCTGGAACGTCATCAAGGTCATCTGGGGCTCCTACTGGGACCCGCTCATTGCTGCCGACACCAAGGGCCTGCTGCGCCGGCGCATGGAAGAGGCCGTGGATGGCGAGTACCAGAACTACAAGGCCAAGGGCGGCGCCTACACGCGCGAGCACTTCTTCGGCAAGTACCCCGAGCTCAAGGAGATGGTCTCCCGCATGACCGACCAGGACATCTGGCGGCTCAACCGCGGCGGCCATGATCCGCACAAGATCTACGCGGCCTACGCCGCCGCGGTTGCCCACACCGGCCAGCCCACGGTGATCCTGGCCAAGACCGTCAAGGGCTACGGCATGGGCGAGGCCGGCGAAGGCCAGAACATCACCCACCAGCAGAAAAAGGTCGGCGAGGATGCCCTGAAAGCCTTCCGAGACCGCTTCAACATCCCCATCTCCGATGCCGAGATCGGCGATGCCCCCTTCTATCGCCCCCCGCCGGACAGCCCCGAGGTGACCTATCTGCAGGAGCGGCGCCGCGCGCTCGGCGGTTATCTGCCGGCTCGCCGACGCGAAAGCGAAACGCTCGTCGTGCCGCCATTGAGCATCTTCGAGAGCATGACCAAGGGCACCGACGGCCGCGAGATGTCGACCACGACGGCCTTCGTGCGCATGCTGACCGCGCTCACGCGCGACAAGGCCATCGGCGCGCGCGTGGTCCCCATCGTCCCTGACGAGGCGCGCACCTTCGGCATGGAAGGGCTGTTCCGCCAGATCGGCATCTATTCCCCGGTCGGCCAGCTCTACGCGCCCCAGGACGCCGACCAGCTCGCCTATTACCGTGAGGACGTCAAGGGTCAGATCCTGGAGGAAGGTATCACCGAGGCCGGCGCCTTTTCCTCCTGGCTCGCTGCGGCCACCGCCTACAGCAACCATGCGCTCAGCATGATTCCCTTCTTCATCTTCTATTCCATGTTCGGCTTCCAGCGCATCGGCGACCTCATCTGGGCTGCCGGCGACAGCCGGGCGCGGGGCTTTCTGCTCGGCGGGACGGCCGGGCGCACCACGCTGGCCGGCGAGGGACTGCAGCATCAGGACGGCCACAGCCACATCCTCGCCCTCACCCATCCCAACTGCGTGGCCTACGATCCCTGCTACGCCTATGAGCTGGCCGTGATCCTGCACGCGGGCATGCGGCGCATGCTCGAAGGCCAGGAGGACGTGTTCTATTACATCACCGTGATGAACGAGAACTACGCCCATCCGCCGCTGCCGGAGGGCGTGGTCGACGGCATCGTCAAGGGCCTCTATCGCCTGCGCGCCAGCGTGCAAGCGGGTCCGCGGGTGCAACTGCTGGGCTCCGGGACGATCCTGCGGGAAGTCGAGCGTGCGGCATCCATCCTCGAGGAGCGCTATGGCGTCGCGGCGGATGTGTGGAGCGCCACCAGCTTTACCGAACTGGCCCGCGAGGGCATGGCGGTCGAGCGCTGGAATACCCTGCATCCGGCCGAGACACCGCGCAGCAGTTACGTCGCGACCTGCCTGGGCAGCACCGAGGGGCCGGTCGTCGCCGCCACCGATTACATGCGCAGCTACGCCGAACAGATCCGGCCCTATGTCCCGCGGCGCTACCGGGTGCTCGGCACCGACGGCTATGGCCGCTCGGATACGCGCGAGGCCCTGCGGGCCTTCTTCGAGGTCACGGCGGAACACGTCGCCTTCGCGGCGCTCAAATCCCTGGCCGACGACGGCGCCTTTCCCTTGGAACGGGTGGCGCAGGCCGTGACGGAACTCGGCATCGATCCGGAAAAACCCGCCCCCTGGACCGTCTAGACCCCCGCACCCTCGAGGAGAACCCCCGTGGCCCAGACCCAGGATGTGACCGTTCCCGACATCGGGGATTTCGAGAACGTCGATGTCGTGGACGTGCTGGTCAAGCCCGGCGATGTCGTCACGGCGGAACAGCCCCTCATCACGCTGGAGAGCGAAAAGGCCGCGCTGGACGTGCCGGCACCGGCCTCGGGGACGGTGCAGGAGGTGCTCGTCAAGGTCGGCGACAAGGTCTCGCAGGGCACGCCCATCGTACGCCTGGAAGCGGCCGGCGCGGACACAGCCGAGGCGGCCAGGCAGTCCGAACCGGAGGACCCGGACACGGCGGAGACGCCTGCGGAGAAGGACGCCGGGCCGGCCGATGCCGATGCCGCCCCGGCGGATCAGGGTAAAGCCGAGCGCCGGGCGGAGCAGGCTGGAGCCCGGCCGGCCGAGATCGATCAGGCTTCCACCTTGAACCCCAGCGCGGACGCGCCGCGGCAGAGCGCGGGATCGGACAAGGTCGTGCCGCCACCGGGGCCCTCCGCCGCGCCCGCCACCGGCCATCCCGCGCCCGATCGGTCCCAGGCGTTTCTGCCCCACGCCAGCCCCTCGGTGCGCAAGTTCGCCCGCGAGCTTGGGGTCGATCTGGCCCGGGTGCCCGGCAGCGGCCCCAAGCAGCGCATCCTGCGCGAGGACGTCGCCGCCTTCGTGCGTCAGCAATTGGCAGAAACGGCGCAGCGCGGCGCGATCCCGCCCATTCCGGCCGTGGATTTCAGCCAGTTCGGCCCCATCGCGCGCCAGCCGCTGTCGCGCGTGAAGCGCCGCTCCGGCCCCAACCTGCACCGCAGCTGGCTCAACATTCCGCACGTCACCCAGTTCGATGAGGCGGACATCACCGAACTCGAAGCGTTCCGCAAGGAGAACCAGGCGCGCGCCGAGAAGCGCGGCGTCAAGCTGACCCTGCTGGCCTTCCTGCTCGACGCCTGCGCGCACGCGCTGCAAGAGTTTCCCGCCGTCAACGCCTCGCTCGATCCCGACGGCGAAACCCTCATCCTCAAGCGCTACATCCACATCGGCGTGGCCGTGGACACCCCGGACGGGCTGATGGTGCCGGTGGTGCGCGACGTCGACAAAAAAGGCGTGTTCGAACTGGCCGCCGAGGTGGCCGAGGTGGCCGAACAGACGCGCACCCGCAAGCTGAAACCTGATCGGCTGCAGGGGGCGAGCTTTACCATCTCCAGCCTGGGCGGCATCGGCGGCACGGCCTTTACGCCCATCATCAATGCCCCCGAGGTCGCCATCCTCGGCGTGTCGCGCGCGCGCATGCAGCCGGTCTACCAGGAGGCTGATGGCAGCTTCGCCCCGCGCCTGATGCTGCCCCTGTCCTTTTCCTACGATCACCGGGTGATCGACGGCGTCGAGGCCGCGCGCTTCACGCGCTTTCTGAGCGACATGCTCTCCGACATCCGCCGTCTGCTGCTGTAAGACCCTGATCGACCAAGGCCGCCCGGAGCGGCACGCCCCGTGGAGTGATGCATGAGCCAGAACCGCGAGATCAAGGTGCCCGACATCGGCGATTTCGAGAACGTCGATGTGGTCGACGTGCTGGTCCGGCCGGGCGATGCCGTCGTCCCCGAGCAGCCGCTCATCACGCTGGAGAGCGAAAAGGCCGCGCTGGACGTGCCGGCACCGATCGCCGGGACGGTGCGCGAGGTGCTGGTCAAGGTGGGCGACAAGGTCTCGGAGGGCACGCCGATCGTCATTCTGGAAAGCGCCGCCGGACAGGGTCCGTCAGATGCCGGCTCCGCTGGCTCCCCGCCCCAGTCTGGCCCGGCGGACCGCGAGGACGCCTCCGCGCAGGCCAGGGCGGAGCCCCCCACCCGCCAGGACGCGGCTGCAGCGCCATCTCCGGCCAAGGCGGACCCCGCAAAACGGGCCGCGGCCAGCGGCGCCGGCCGGCCGCTGCTCGTCATCGGCGGCGGACCGGGCGGCTACACGGCCGCCTTCCGCGCCGCGGATCTGGGCATGAAAGTCACGCTCATCGAACGCGACGCCACCCTGGGCGGCGTGTGCCTGAACGTCGGCTGCATTCCCTCCAAGGCCCTGCTGCATGCTGCCGAGGTCGTAACCGAGGCCCAGGCCATGGCGGCGCACGGCATCCGCTTCGGCGCGCCCGCGATCGACCTCGCCGCCCTGCGCGCCTGGAAAGACGGCATCGTCGGCCGGCTCACCGGGGGACTGGCCCAGCTCGCCAAGCAGCGCCAGGTCGAGGTCATCCGCGCCGAGGCGCGCTTCGTCGATGCCCACACCGTCGCGCTCAACAGCGATGGCAGCGAGCGCACGCTCGCCTTCGAACAGGCGGTCATCGCCTGCGGCTCGCGTCCGGTCGTGCTGCCCTTCCTGCCGGCCGATGCGCGCATCATGGACTCCACCGCCGCGCTCAACGTGCCGGAGATTCCGGGGCGGCTGCTGATCATCGGCGGCGGCATCATCGGGCTCGAAATGGCGACCTTCTACAGCGCGCTCGGCAGCCGGATCACGGTGGTGGAAATGGCGCCGCAGCTCGTGGCCGGCGCGGACGCCGATCTGGTGCGCGTGCTGCAAAAGACGCTCGCCAAAAAGCTGGAAGCCCTCTATCTCGGCACCAAGGTCACGGCCGTGAGCGCCAGTCCCGAAGGACTCGACGTGCGTTTCGAGGGCAAGGACGCCCCGGCCCATGATCGCTTCGATCGCATCCTGGTCGCCGTCGGCCGCATCCCCAACGGCCGGCTGCTGAACGTCGAGGCCGCGGGTCTTGAGCTGGACGCGCGCGGCTTCATCCCGGTGGATGACCGCATGCGCACCACGCAGGGGCATCTGTTCGCCATCGGCGACTGCGTGCCCGGCCCCATGCTGGCGCACAAGGCCACGCACGAGGCCAAGGTCGCCGCCGAGGTGGCGGCCGGCGAAAAGTCGGCCTTCATGGCCCGCGTGATTCCCTCGGTCGCCTACTGCGACCCGGAACTCGCCTGGTGCGGTCTCACCGAAACCGAGGCCAAGGCGCAGGGCCGCGAGGTCGGCAAGGGCGTCTTTCCCTGGGCCGCGAGCGGCCGGGCGCTGGGCATGGGGCGCGAGGACGGCACGACCAAGCTGATCTTCGATGCGAAGAACGGCCGCGTGCTGGGCGGCGGCATCGTCGGACCTCACGCCGGCGACCTCATCGCCGAACTGGCGCTGGCGGTGGAAATGGGCGCCGACGCCGAGGACATCGGGCTCACCATCCACGCCCATCCCACGCTGTCGGAAACCCTCGCCTTCGC
The DNA here is from genome assembly GCA_035325645.1 of Candidatus Macondimonas sp. GTDB lineage: Bacteria > Pseudomonadota > Gammaproteobacteria > UBA5335 > UBA5335 > Macondimonas. The sequence continues at coordinate 32,886 of DAOKZK010000011.1, forward strand.
GGCCGAATCCTACGCCGGCACCATCACCGACCTCATGCCGCCGCGCCGGCGCTGAACCGGCAGGGGCGGCGTACATCATCGGGAGGTGGTGGTGGATGCCCATCTCGTCACCTCGCGCACCCCGGATGACCTGCCGGCCTTCCTGCGCGAGACGATGCGGGCCATCCGGCCCTGAGGGGAGAACCCGCCGCGGGCAGCTCGCGCCGCGGCGGGATGGGCTTCAGCCCTTCTTTTCGGTGAAGGGCTTGAGCTGACCGAAGCCGGTCGGCGAGGTTGGGGAAGGGGTCTTCTCGCAGCTGCCCTTGGGCACCATCTTCCAGGCATCGCCCTGGTAGTCGACCTTCGAGGACCCCGCGCACGAGGTGCCGGGACCGCTCGCGCAGTCGTTCTTGCCCTTGAGCGCGATGCCGTAGCATTTTTCCTTGTCGGCCGCAGCGCCGTGGTCGCCGTGCTCGGAACCGGCGATCGCCGGCGCGGCGGCCAGCGTCAAGGCAGCCCCGAAAGCCAGGCTCAGCGCGCCGCCGGCGATCAGGGAGGGTTTCGTGGACTGGCTCATGTCTGCTCCTTGTTGGAATGAGGGGCCCCGGGCCGCTGCGGCCTGGGGGCACACCGAGCATAGCGGATCGACCGCAAGGCGTCAGGGCCGACGCCGCCCGGCCCGCGCTTTGACCCGGCCCGCGGGCGGGCGTTCCGCGCCCGCACGCGGCGGCAGACCGGTGTGCTGGGTGAGCGCCGCGCCGCGCGCCGCGGTGGCGTTCTTGCGCCGCGGGCTGTGATACCCGCCGTCGGTCGCCGGTTGCCAGGTGGGGATCAGGTGATGCTTGCCGTTGCCGATGAGGTCGGCCCGGCCCATGGCTTTCAGTGCCTCGCGCAAGAGTGGCCAGTTGGCCGGATCGTGGTAGCGCAGAAAGGCCTTGTGCAGCCGGCGCCGCCGCTCGCCCTTGACGACGTCCACCCGCTCGCTGTCGCGCCCGATGCGACGCAGCGGATTGCGGCCCGAGTGGTACATCGCCGTGGCGGTCGCCATCGGGCTGGGATAGAAGGTCTGTACCTGATCGGCGCGAAAGCCGTTCTTTTTCAGCCACAGCGCGAGGTTCATCATGTCCACGTCCGTCGTGCCGGGATGGGCGGCGATGAAATAGGGAATCAGGTACTGCTCCTTGCCGGCCTCTTTCGAGTACTTCTCAAATAACTGCCGGAAGCGCTCGTAGCTGCCGATGCCCGGCTTCATCATCCGGGAGAGCGGACCCTCTTCGGTGTGCTCGGGCGCGATCTTGAGATAGCCGCCGACGTGGTGCGTCACCAGCTCCTTCACGTATTCCGGCGAGCGCACGGCGAGGTCGTAGCGCAGCCCCGAACCGATGAGGATCTTCTTCACGCCCGGCAGCGCCCGGGCGCGGCGGTACAGCCCGATGAGCGCCGAGTGGTCGGTGTCGAGGTTCTCGCAGATGCCGGGATACACACACGACGGCTTGCGGCAGGCGGCCTCGATCGCGCGGCTCTTGCAGGCGATGCGGTACATGTTGGCGGTGGGGCCACCCAAGTCCGAGATCACGCCGGTGAAGCCCGGCACCTTGTCGCGGATGGCCTCGATCTCGCGGATGATCGAGTCCTCCGAGCGGTTCTGGATGATGCGCCCCTCGTGCTCGGTGATCGAGCAGAACGTACAGCCGCCGAAGCAGCCGCGCATGATGTTCACCGAAAAGCGGATCATCTCCCAGGCCGGGATGCGCGCCGCGCCGTGGCGCGGATGCGGCGCCCGCGCGTAGGGCCGGTCGAAGACGTAGTCCATCTCCTCGGTGGTGAGCGGGATGGGCGGCGGGTTGATCCACACCTCGCGCGTGTCGTGGCGCTGCACCAGCGCGCGGGCGTTGCCGGGGTTGGTCTCCAGATGCAGCACGCGGTTCGCGTGGGCATAGAGCACCGGGTCCTCGCGCACCGCCTCGAAGCTCGGCAGGCGAATCACGGTGCGCTCGCGCGGGGCCATGGTGTGCTTGCGGGCGCCGGCCCGCAGCGCGCCGAGCGGGACCGAGGCCGCGCCGCCCACCATGGGCGCCGTAGCAAGCCCGGCAGGCGCCGCGGCGGCCGGCGCCTGCGCGCAGTCCGCCGGCGCGCCGCCGAGGTAGGGATTGACGAGCGCCTCGGTCCGGCCCGGCGTGTCGAGCCGCGTCGAGTCGATCTCGGTCCAGCCGGCCGGCGGACTGCGGCGGACGAACGCCGTGCCGCGCACGTCCGTGATGGTCTCGATGGGCTCGCCGCGCGCGAGGCGATGGGTCAGTTCCACCAGCGCCCGCTCGGCGTTGCCGTAGAGCAGCATGTCCGCCTTGGCGTCGAGCAGGATGGAGCGGCGCACCTTGTCCTGCCAGTAGTCGTAGTGCGCGATGCGGCGCAGCGAGCCCTCGATGCCGCCCAGCACGACGGGCACGCCCGGATAGGCTTCGCGGCAACGCTGGGCGTAGACGATGCTCGCCCGGTCCGGCCGCGCCCCGCCCTGCCCGCCCGGCGTGTAGGCGTCGTCCGAGCGGATCTTCCGGTCCGCCGTGTAGCGGTTGATCATCGAATCCATGTTGCCGGCGGTGACGCCGAAATAGAGGACGGGCGCGCCGAGCGCGCGGAAGGGCGCCGCGCTCTGCCAGTCCGGCTGGTCGATGATGCCCACGCGGAAGCCCTGCGCCTCCAGCACCCGGCCGATCACCGCCATGCCGAAGCTCGGGTGATCGACATAGGCGTCCCCGGTGATCAGGATCACATCGCAGGCGTCCCAGCCCAGCTCGTCCATCTCGGCGCGGCTGGTCGGCAGGAAGGGCGCGGCGCCGAAGCACTCGGCCCAGTGGCGCGGCCAGTCGTAGAGGCGCGGGGGATCGGCGGGGGCGGACATGGCGCGGGCTCTCGGTGCGAAGGGGGCGCGGACGGGCGGAAGGCCATTCTAGCAGAGCCGCCCCCGGGCGCCGAACGCTCCCTGCAGCACGGCGGACGCCCCATCGCCGACCATCCTGCCCCACGGGCGCACCCGTGTGGCGCACGATCCGCTGCGCCGTCGTGCGCCGGGCGCGGCGCTCACCCCGGACCGCCCTTGGCGCGAAACGACATGCCGGCGCGTCATCATGCTGCAACACGCCTGCACTATGGTTCGCGGGAGTTCGAACGGGCCCGATCGGGGCGCCGCATGACGGGCGGCCGATTGCTGGCGTGCTTCGTGCTTGGGTCTCGGCCGATGCCGGCCGGGACCCCGCGCAAACGAGAGGCGTTGTCATCCGGCAACACTTGTCGGAGTCTCCATGCTGCGCTAGGCTGCGCAGCGCCGCGGTGGTCATGAAGAACCGATCGCCAGACCGAGCCGAAGAATCGGCTCCGGATCGGCATCATCGGATCGGTCGGCGCAGTGCCACCCCCACCGCCGATCGCAAAACCGGGGTTATCCTGCGCCCCGGGCCGATGCAAACGGCGCCGCCGCGGTTGTCCGGCACAGGCAGCATGGAACGCGCTCATGGCGCGAGGAAGAGAGCAAAGAGCCGAGCGGGCGGGCCCGCCCGCAGGTGTCCATCGTTGTGTAAATCTCCGAGGAGTTTTTCAATCATGTTGAAAGCAAAGTTCACCGCCCTGGCTTCCCTGGGCGTCCTGGCCGCCGCCCCCCTGGCCGCGCAGGCCGAAATGGTCGAGATGGCCGATGTCGAAATGGCCGACGTCTCCGGTCAGGGCATTGTGAGTTTCCAGCGCTGGGCTCCCTTCAACTTCGTTGACGTGCTGCCCACCTTTGTCGATGGCGATGGCATCAACCTCACCCTGGCCTTCAACCCTGGCAACATCTTCAACACCTCCTACACCGCCGCCAACACGGCCGTCGCTGCCGCCGGCAACGCTGCCATCGGCACCGCCCTGCTGCCGATCACCGCGCCCACCAGCGCGCTCACCAGCTTCAACACGCGCACCGGCACCAATGCCGGCGGCCTGGGTACCCAGAGCGCCGACATCGTCTTCAAGGGCCCCTTCGCGGTCCTGAATGCCATCGGCACGGGCGTCGACTCCCTGCTGCTGCCCCTGACCGGCCCGACCGCCATGGTGGCCGGCTTCAACACGCGCGCGATTGCGAACTTCACCTCCACCGGCCAGTCCGTTGCCGATACCGCCGTGCGTCTGGTGACCACCCCGGTCCGCGCCGTCATCAACCCCATCAACGGCGCCATGGATGATGTCGCTGCGCTGGGCAAGGGTCTGGTGTCCGGCGCCCGCTTCTCGGCGGTCGGCGCCGTCGGCGGCGCGACCACGCGCGTCCTGGCCGGTGCTGCGGCGCAGACCAACTCGCGCCTGCTCACCAATCTGGCCTATGCCTCCGACCAGGCCCGCGTCCAGCAGCAGAACAAGATCGGCACCACCATGGGCGTGACCGTGACGGTGCCGAAGTACACCGTGTCCACCTCGTTGTTGAAACCCTGATCCGGTCTTCGTCCGGTTCGAGTCGAGGCCGCCTTCGGGCGGCCTTTTCTTTTGGGTCTGCGCAAATCTGTCCTAATCTCGATTCGGGCCATGGAAGCATCCGCTGCGCTCAAGGCCGGGCGCGACCGGCCGATGCCCCGTCAGACGCAATCGCCAAGGGAAGAACCCCCAGGTCAGGATGACCGGTTGCGTTTCCCCGAACATGGATCGACACGTCAGGAGACCGACATGCAGATGAACGCCTTGAAGACCCTGAGCGCGGCTGCGCTCGCCGCCACACTCCCGCTCAGCGCCGAGGCCGGCCTGCAGCGCATCGAGGATGGGGGACTATCCGCCGTCCACGGCCAGCTCACGCTCAACATCGACGCCAGCAGGACCACGACCAATGAGGTGAGCTCCGCGGCGCTGCTCAGCGGCAACCCGCTGCTGCTGCCCATCACAGTGCCCCTGGCGGTGGTCAACGGCTTTACCACCGGCGCGCTCGCCAATGCCGGGGCGCTGGGCGCCGGAACGGCCAACGTGGCCTTTGCGCCGCTGTTCCGGCCGCTGAATCTGGCCGGTCAGGCCGTCGACACGGCGCTGGACTTCCTGTTCCTGCCCGTCTCGGCGCCGCTGGACACGGCCGGCAACGTCTTCTCCTCGCTCGAAGACGGCGTGGTCGGCACCGCGACGGCCATCCTCACCGCGCCGATCAACGCCGCCTTCGGTCCGGTCAACCGCGTGGTGGACGGCGTGACCGGCCGCGCCCAGGCGACGGTGGACGGGATCGCCTACGCTTTGCTCGAGGTCACCGGGCCGCTCGTGGCCAACGCCTTTGGGAGCGTCTCGCAGGCGGCCGGCGCGAACGGATTGCCCTTCACCAGCCGCGTGTTCGGGCGCATTGCCCAGGCCCAGGCGGGCCGCACGGCCATGCGGCTGGACGCTCTGGAAACCCGCAACGGCTACTGAAGCCCTTCTTGTGCACTGCTCGGCCGCCCGCGGGCGGCCTTTTTTTGCCTCACCCCGCTCGACGGCTAGTCGACGCCATCCAGGCCCAAGGGCGCCAACGGCCCCTTGCCAGCCCGCACCACCACCGGCGCCTCGCCGAACAGATCCACCACGGTGGTGGGCTCGAAGCCGCACGGGCCGCCGTCCAGAATCAGATCCACGCCCCGGCCGAGCGCGGCCGCGATGCGCTCGGCGTCGGTGGGCGGGTCCGCCTCGCCGGGCAGGAGCAGCGTGCAACTCATCAGCGGCTCGCCCAGCGCCTCGAGCAGCCCCTGCGCCACCGGGTGCTCGGGCACGCGGATGCCGATGGTGCGGCGCTTGGGATGTTGCAGCCGGCGCGGCACCTCGCGCGTGGCCGGCAACAGGAAGGTGTAGGCGCCCGGGGTCACGGCGCGCAGCAGACGGTAGGCCGCCGTGTCGACCTTGGCGTACTGGGCGATCTCGGAGAGGTCACGGCAGACCAGGGTGAAGTGATGGTCCTTGCCGAAGCCGCGCAGGGCGCGGATGCGCTCCATGGCGTCCTTGTCGCCCAGATGGCAGCCCAGCGCGTAGCAGGAGTCGGTGGGATAGGCGACGACGGCCCCCTCGCGGATGCGCTCTGCGGCCTGTTTGAGCAGGCGCGGCTGGGGGTGGGTGGGATGGATACTCAGGGACTGTGTCATTCGAACCTCTCGCCGAAAGAAAAAGCCGATCGTGGCGCGCCGCTGCGCGGTGCGGTGCGCGCCTCTTCCGGTTCGGCCAGCGCCCGCGCCGCAAGTTCCCCCTCGCGCCAAGAGGCCCTGGGTCTTGTATGATTCCCGCTTTGCCCCCGTCGAGGCGACACGTGCTGTATCTCATCCTGCTCCACGAGGCCCCGGGCGGGTCGGTCCACCGCGCCGCGGCGCGCCCCGAGCATCTGGCGCGGCTGGAGGCCCTGCGGGACGCCGGGCGCCTGGTCCTGGCGGGTCCCCTGCCGGCCGTGGACGACGCCGATCCGGGACCCGCCGGTTTTCTCGGCTCGGCCATCGTCGCCGAATTCACCGACCTCGACGCCGCCCGGGAATGGGCTGAGGCCGACCCTTACCGCGCAAATGGTGTCACGGCGGACGTCAGCGTGTTTCCGTTCCGGCAGGTGCTGCCGTGAACGAAACCACGCCGGCGCGCATCCAAGCGCTGTTGGTCGCGGCCTTCGGGCCTGCCGAGATCCGCATCCGCGACGACAGCGCGCTGCATGCCGGTCATGCCGGCGCGCGTGAGGGAGGCGGCCACTACCACGTCGCCATCTGCACCGCCGGCTTTGCCGGCCAGTCGATGCTGGCGCGCCACCGAGCGGTCTACGCGGCGCTGGCACCGCTCATGGGCAGCGCCATCCATGCACTCAGCCTCGACACCCGAACGCCGCAGGAAACGCCAGGGCCCCGGTGAGCGGCCCGCACTATGATTCGAGTCCAACCCACCTGAAGGATCGCTCATGATCACGCGCAAAACCTCGCTTCCTCTCGCGCTGGGCCTCGCGCTGACGCTCGCGGCCTGCGACCGGCCGTCATCCCAAAGCCCGGGCTTCCAGCATGCCGTCCCAGGCAAGGCGGTGATCACCGTGTCCGGTGTCGAGATCAGCACCCCCATCTTCGAATCCTTCGCCGCCGCCCAGGGCCTCAGCCCGGCCACGGCCGAGAACCGCGACGCCCGGCGCAAGCTCGCCGAGCAGCTCGCCGATCTGGAGCTCCTGGCGCAGGACGCGGTGCGGCAGAAGCTGATGCAGGACCCGGAGATGGTGTCGTCCCTGCTGGCGCAGTACTACACGACTCTGGCCGGAGCCGCGGTTCAGGAATACACCAGGGCGCATCCGCTGGACGAGGAGGCCATCCAGAAGGCCTATGAGGACTGGGTCGCGACCCTGCCGAAGACCGAATACCATGCCCGCCACATCCTGGTGAAGGAAGAAGCCACGGCCCGGACCATCCTGGAGAAGCTGGATCAAGGCGAGGATTTCGCCAAGCTGGCGGCCGAGTATTCGCTGGATCCGTCCAAGGGCGACGGCGGCGATCTGGGCTGGTTCACCCCCGAGCAGATGGTGGCGCCCTTTGCCGACGCCGTGACCGCGCTCAAGCCCGGGGAGACCGCCAATGTGCCGGTGCAGACCGACTTCGGCTGGCACGTGGTGAAATTGGAAGAAACCCGTGATGCGCCGGTGCCCAAGCTCGAGGAAGCCCGCGACGCGGTGACCAACCACGCCAACAACAAGCAGATCGAGGCTTACCTCGCGGAGCTGCGCAAGAAGGCCACGATCAAGGTCGACGAGAAGATCATCAACGAGGGCGGCCAGCCGTCCACACCCGCCGCCAAGACCGAAGCCAGGACTTGAGCCCCCCCCGGACCCGGCCGGTCGCGCGACCCGCGGCCGGTCGGAGGCCCGGACGCCCAACCGCCCGTGCTCGCAAGGCGATCCTGCTCCTTGCGCCATGCCATCTGCGGCGCCGGCGACGCCTCGCAAACGCCCCTACGAAACACTCCCGCCGCCAGCCCGGCGCGCGGCCTCGAGCGCCGCCCGCAAGGCGGCCGGTGTCAGGAATTGCGGCGGGTCCTGCGCCTCCAGGGCGTGGACCAGCCTCACCAGCGCGTCGTTGACCGGCGTCGGCCGCCCGACGACGCGACCCAGCGCGCTGATCTCGCCGTTGATCTGATCGACCTCGGTGGGCCGGCCAGCCGCGATGTCTGCCGCCATCGACGGCCGCGCCGCCGCGCTCAGGCTGTTGCCGATCCGGGCCACGTACGCCGGCAGCGGCCCGAGATACAAGCCCATCATGCGGTAGGCGCGATACGGCACCGGGAAAGGCATCCGGAAGTGCACCTGCGCGGCTTCCAGCGTGGCGACCGCCTCGTCCAGCGTGCGCAGGAAGGCGTGGCGCAGGTGGCGATCGCGCATCAGATCGAGAAAGCCTGCGTCCGTGAGCGTGCAGATGGCGTTGTTGAGATTGAACAGCAACTTGCCCCAGGCGGCAGACGCGTCGCCCTGGGTCACGAGAAATCCGGCGCGGCGCAGGCTTGCGCGCCACGGAGCGTCGCGCTGTTCCAGGGTCAGCATGGGGCGGGTGGTGAGCCGGTAGCTGAGCGGCGCCTCGACCGCGCTGTTGAACAGGACGGTCAGGTGGGAAATGCGGCGGCCGGGCAGTGCCCGGCGCAGGAGGTCCGTCGAGCGCACGCCGTTCAGGCAACTGACGATGGGCACATCGGGCGGCAGCTCGCGCAGCGCGGCCGCCACGGTGTCGAGGGCAGGATATTTCACGGCGATGAGCACCCGGCGCGGCGCAAAGTCCGCGAGGCGCGCGCCCATCGGCACGCCGGTGGCGATCACCGGCGCCCGGCGCGAGGCAAAGCCCACGCGCAGCGTCGCGGGCACCGGCGCTGCCGCACCGCCGGTGTCCCGCACCAGCAGGCCGGTCGCATGCCCGCTGGCGTGCAGCAGGGCCGCCAGCACGCCACCCACGGCGCCCGCGCCGACGATCAGCGTCTCGACTTCAACCATGTGCCTGCGCCTCCCTGCGCCCGCCTGCAAGCTTAGCCGAACGAAGCGCTCGGGCGACCGGCAAGGCGGTCGACAGGATCGCAGCCCATCGGCCGTTCGCATGCGTGCACGGACGGACGCCCGATCCTCAGGCCGATCCGGCCGGGAGAGCCGCAGTCGGCGCGCCGAGCCGGAACAGCGCGAGGACGTGATCGGTCATGCCGCGCACCAATTCGCGTTCGGCGAAGAACACCGCGCCATAGTCCTCGGCGCGCAGCAACTCGGCCTCCTCGGCGTTGTGTGTGCGCAGGACGACCGCAATGGCCGGATTGACCCGCCGCGCCTGGCGCACCATCTGGCGCACGTGGAGGGTTTCGGGCATGGCGATCACCAGCACCTGGGCGGCACCGACCCGCGCCTCGCTGAGGACGTCGCTCTGCGTGGCATCGCCGTTCAACGCCACGCGCTTCTCGCGCCGGAGGCGCTCGACCAGCTCGCGGTTGTGCTCGACCGTCACATGCGGCACGCCCGCCTCGGTCAGCGCATCGGCGATTTGCCGGCCGACCCGCCCTCCGCCGACGATGACGGCGTGGTTCTTCAGGACTGCGGGGTCGAAGCCCTCGGGCAATCGTGCCAGCGGATCGGCTTCGCTGGACACGCTCTCGGCCCGGAAGAAGCGCCGGATCCTCTGGCCGAACAGACCGACGAGCGAGAACATCGAGGCATTGCCGGCAATGGACAGCAATGCGCCGGCCAGGATCAGGCTCTGGCCCTCGACCGGCAGCAGCCCCAGACCCACGCCCAGCCCGGCCAGGATGAAGGAGAACTCGCCGATCTGCGCCAGGCTGGCCGCGACGATGAGGGCGGTGTTGAGGGGATAGCGCAACAGCAGCACCAGCCCGACCGCGGCGACGGACTTGCCGAGCATGATGATGGCCACCACCGCCGCAACCTTGCCCGGCTCGCGCCAGACCACCGCGGGGTCGAACAGCATGCCGACCGAAACGAAGAACAGCACGGCGAAGGCATCGCGCAGCGGCAGCGATTCGGCCGCCGCCCGGTGGCTGAATTCCGATTCGCGCATCATCATGCCGGCGAAAAAGGCACCGAGCGCGAAGGACACGTCGAACAGCTTGGCGGCGCCGAAGGCCACGCCCACCGCCGTGGCGACCACCCCGAGCGTGAACAGCTCGCGCGAGCCGGTGCGCGTCACCCACCACAGGATCTTGGGCAGGACGCGCCGGCCGACGACCAGCATCAGCACGACGAAGGCGGCGACCTTGGCGAGCGTGATGCCGATCACCGAGCCGAGGTCGCCGCGGCTGGCCTCGGCCGCACCCTGACCAGCTGACAGCACTTCCGCCACCGCAGGCAGCAGGACCAGCACCAGGACCATCACCAGATCCTCGACGATGAGCCAGCCCACGGCGATCTGGCCATGAATGGAACGCAGCAGGCCCTGAGCCTCCAGCGCGCGCAGCAGCACGACCGTGCTGGCGACGGAAAGACTCAGGCCGAAGACCAGTGCCGCGCCCGCACTCCATCCCCACCACAGCGCCACGCCGGCACCGAGCGCGGTGGCCGCCGCAATCTGCACGATGGCGCCGGGCACGGCGACGCGCCGCACGGCCATCAGGTCGTCCAGCGAGAAATGCAGCCCGACGCCGAACATGAGCAACATCACGCCGATTTCGGCGAGCTGGCCGGCCAGCCCCATGTCGGCGACGAAACCGGGCGTCGCCGGCCCGATGAGGATGCCCGCCAGGAGATAACCCACCAGCGGCGGCATGCGCAGCCGCGCGGCAAGCAGCCCGAACACCGTGGCGAGGCCGAAGCCTGCCGCGATCGTGGCGATCAGATTCACGTCATGCGGCATGCCCGCTCCGCGTTTCAGTGGGTTCGGTCGGTGTCGTCCAGCAGGGCGCGCAGCAGCGGGATGGTCAGGCGCCGCTGGGCCGCCAGAGCCTCGCGGTCGAGCGTGTCCAGCACGGCGAACAGATGCGCCGGGTGCCGCGCCTCCCGCGCCATGAGATAGCGCGCCACCGGCTCGGTAAGCGTCAATCCGCGGCGGGCGGCGCGCATCTGCAGGGCGCGCAGCTTGCCCTCGTCATCGAGCGGGGCCAGGGCGAACACCCCGCCCCAGCCGAGACGGGAACCCAGGTCGGCCAGCGCCCAGGCGCAGCCGGACGGGGCCGCGGCCGCCGCAGCGGCAAACACGCCGCCGGTCTCCTGCAGTCCGTGAAAGACGGTCAGGATGGCGCGCTCCCAGTCCCGTCGCCCGGCGATGCGATCGATGGCGTCGAAGGCGACCACGGCGCCGTCCGGCACCCAGCCGTCCAGCAGCCCAGGCGCCCAGCGCGCATGGTCGGCGAGAGACAGGTAGCGGATCGGTCGGTGCGCCTGGCTTTCCCGGCACAGCGCTTTCAGCAGATGGCTCTTGCCGCTGCCCGTGGGACCGGCCAGAAACAGCGTGCCCCGGGCGCCCGGTCGCGCCAGCGCCTGTGCGGCGGCGCGCGCGACGCGATTGGGAGACCCCTCCGGCAGATGAAAGTTCTCGAAGACGTCCTCGTCGGTCAGCTGCACCGGCAGCGGCAGCTGCGGACCCGTTCTCTCGCCCATCGCGCCGCTCATGGCCGGCCGATCCAGTCGAGGTCGAGGCGCGACTCGGTCACCGCTGCGCCGTTGCGGTCGCGCCGCAGCTGCCCACTCGCCTCGATCAAGCCGATCAGCGACTCGGGGGGCAGCGTGGTCGTCGCCTGCCAGAGGAAGGTCGTGCGGTCGACTTCCTCCAGGTACAGCTGGCCGAGGCCGGCCTGTGCCCGCAGCTCGGCCACGACGGCCGCATAGTCCTCGTAGGTGACGATGCCGTCGACCGCAATGCGCATCGTTCGCGCGCCGGTCTCGGCGTGCGGGCTGCCTGCGAATACCGCGAGCAGCAACGCCGCGGGCCGCACCGTGCGCGCCAGCAACCTGTTCACTCCGTGCTCCTTTTTCGACCCCCTGTCCGGCTGAGGTAAGATACACCATCGCCCGATTCTTACCTCCCCGCGCCAAGGAACCCCATGAGCGGCAAAACGCCCCTGACCTACCGCGACGCCGGTGTCGACATCGATGCCGGCAATCGCCTGGTGGACCGCATCAAGCCCGCCGCGGCGCGCACCACGCGGCCTGAAGTGCTCGGCGGCCTCGGCGGCTTCGGCGCGCTGTTCGCGCTGCCGGTCGACCGCTACCGCGAACCGGTGCTGGTGTCGACCACCGACGGCGTGGGCACCAAGCTCAAGCTGGCGCTGGACATGGACCGGCTCGACACCATCGGCATCGATCTGGTCGCCATGTGCGTCAATGACCTGATCGTGCAGGGCGCCGAGCCGCTGCTGTTCCTGGACTACTACGCCACCGGGCGGCTGGATGTGGATCGCGCAGCGACGGTGATCGAGGGCATCGCCGCCGGCTGCGCGGAATCGGGTTGCGCCCTGGTCGGCGGCGAGACCGCCGAGATGCCCGGGCTTTACGCTGCAGCCGATTTCGATCTCGCCGGCTTTGCCGTCGGCGTGGTGGAACGCGCGCGCATCCTGGACGGCCGCGCCGTGGCGCCCGGGGATGCCATTCTCGGGCTGTTCTCCTCGGGCCCCCATTCCAACGGCTATTCCCTGATCCGCCGCATTCTCGCCCGGAGTGGCCAGTCGCTGGACGCCGCTTTCGAGGACACCACCCTGGGGGCGACCCTGCTCACCCCCACCCGGCTCTACGTCAAGCCGGTGCTCGCGCTGCTCGCCGCGCACCCGGTCCACGCGCTGGCCCACATCACCGGCGGCGGCCTCATCGAAAATCTGCCGCGGGTATTGCCGGCCGGGACGCGCGCCGTGATCGACCCCGGCCGCTGGCGCCGCCCGGCGGTCTTCGACTGGCTGCAGGCCGCGGGCGAGGTGCCCGAGGCCGAGATGTGGCGTACCTTCAACTGCGGCATCGGCATGGCCGTCTGCCTGCCGGCCGAGGCCGCCACGGCGGCGCTCGCCCTGCTCGCCGCGCACGGCGCCCCGGGCGCGGTGATCGGCCATATCGAGGCCGGCGACGAACCGCGACCGACCGTCGTCCTCACCGGCCCATGAGCGCGCCCTTGCGGGTCGTCGTGCTGATCTCGGGCACGGGCAGCAACCTGTCGGCCCTGATCGACGCCCAGGAGCGCGAGGGTTATTGCATCGTCGGTGTCGTCAGCAATCGCCCCACAGCGGCCGGCCTCGATCGCGCCCGGGCGGCCGGCATCCCGGCGCTCGCGGTCGACCACACCGCCTTTGCCGACCGGCCCGCGTTCGAGGCCGCACTCGGAACCGCGCTCGAGCGCCTCGCCCCCGACCTGATCGTGCTCGCGGGCTTCATGCGCGTGCTCACCGCCGATTTCGTGGCGCGCTTTGCGGGGCGCATGCTGAACGTGCATCCCTCCCTGCTGCCGGCCTATCGCGGCCTCGACACCCACGCGCGGGTGCTCGCCGCCGGCGAACGCTGGCACGGCTGCAGCATCCACTACGTGACCGCAGAACTCGACGGCGGGCCGGTCGTGCTCCAGGCGCGGCTCGCCGTGCAGCCCGAGGACACGGCCGCGAGCCTGCAGTCCCGCGTGCAGGCCCTGGAACACCAGATCTACGCGCGCGTCGTCGGCTGGATCGCGCAAGGTCGCCTGCGCTGGCAGGACGCCGGCCCCTGGTTCGACGGCGCGCCGCTCAGCGCGCCGCTGCAGTCCGACCCGGCATGGGCGTGCGCGTCGTGAGGCTGCGCGCGCTGCTTGCGCTCGGACTCATGCTGGGCCTGCTGGGCTTGGCCGGGGCTGCACCGCCGGCGACGACCCTGAACGGCCTGCTGACGCCCTACGAGGCCAGCTACCGCCTGCAGCAGGGCCCCTTGACCCTGGCGCGCGCCACCTTCGCGCTGCGCCGTGCCGACGGGGACGTGTGGACACTGACCTCGCGCACCGAGGCGACCGGCTGGCTCGGCGCCCTGCGCAACGATCGCATCACCGAAACCAGCCGCTTCCGTGTCGAAGCCGACCGGCTGCTGCCGCTCGCCTACGAGATGCATCACACCGGCCCGGACGGCGCCAAGATCGAGACCGCCAGTTTCGACTGGGCGGCGCGCCGGGTCCGGGGCCGGGTGAACGAAGCAGCTTTCGATCTGCCGCTCACCGAGCACACCTACGACCGACTGAGCCTGCAGGTGGTGGTCCGCGCGGCCGCCGCGCGCGGGATCTCGCCCGTCCAGGTGAACCTGCTGGAAAAGAACAAGATCAAGCCCGTGCGCTTCGAGCAGGGCACGCCGGAAACCGTCCAGACCGCCGCCGGGCGCTTCGACGCCATCCGCATGGGGCAGGTGGACAGCAACAAGCCGATGCGCTTCTGGCTCGCCCCAACGGCGAACCACCTGCCGGTCCGGGTCGAACAGGACCGCGGCCGGCTGCACCTCAAGCTCGAACTGGAGCGTCTGGACCCTGCAATCGTCGGGCGCGGCTAGGCGCGCGGCAGGGTCACGCCGCTCTGCCCCTGATACTTGCCGCCGCGGTCCTTGTAGGAGGTCTCGCAGACCTCGTCGGACTCGAAGAACAGCATCTGCGCCACGCCTTCGTTGGCGTAGATCTTGGCCGGCAAGGGCGTGGTGTTGGAAAACTCGAGCGTCACATAGCCCTCCCACTCGGGCTCGAGCGGCGTGACGTTGACGATGATGCCGCAGCGCGCGTAGGTGCTCTTGCCGAGGCAGATGGTGAGCACGTTGCGCGGAATGCGGAAGTATTCCACCGTCCGCGCCAGCGCGAAGCTGTTGGGCGGGATGATGCACACCTCGCCGGTGAAGTCGACGAAGCTGCTGGCGCTGAATGCCTTGGGGTCGACGACGGCCGAGTTGATGTTGGTGAAGATCTTGAATTCATCGGCGCAGCGCACGTCGTAGCCGTAGCTCGAGGTGCCGTAGGAAATGGCCTTGTGGCCGCCCCGCTGCTTCACCTGACCCGGCTCGAAGGGCTCGATCATGCCGTGCTCGGCGGCCATGCGGCGGATCCAGCGGTCGGATTTGATGCTCATGCGGATTCCAGAGGGCGCAGGGTGCAAACGGCGCAATGTCGCACGAATCGGGGCGTCCGAGAAGCCCCATGCGCTGCAGCCTTGGGGCGGCCGCGCGGAACCGGGCGCCGCCGTGCGGGTCTCAACGGAGCACGAACGGGCGCGCTCGCCCGTCGCTATCCGGGAGTCTGTATGGACCTGTTGCGCATCTTGATCGCCATCCTGCTGCCGCCGCTGGGGGTTTTCCTGCAGGTCGGCTTCGGCGGCGCCTTCTGGCTCAATATCGTGCTCACGCTGCTGGGCTATGTGCCCGGGCTGGTGCACGCCGTCTGGATCATCGCCCGCCGCTGAAAGCGGGCGCCGTGCTCAATCGTCGAGAATGCGGATCGTGGGGAAGCTGGCCGGCGCTGCGCCCGCGACCAGCCGCGCGCTCGCCCGGCGGGCGATGTCGTGATAGGCCCGCGCCAGCGCGCCGGCGGGCTCCGCCACCACCGTTGGCCGGCCGCGGTCGGTCTGTTCGCGGATGCGCAGATCGAGCGGCAGGCTGCCGAGGAAGGGCACCTGATACTGCGCCGCCATGCGCTCGCCGCCGCCCGCGCCGAAGATGGGTTCCTCGTGCCCGCAGTTTGAGCAGACATGGGTGCTCATGTTCTCGATCACCCCCAAAACCGGCACCGACACGCGCTCGAACATGCGTAGCGCCTTGCGGGCATCGAGCAGGGCAATGTCCTGCGGCGTGGTGACGATGAGCGCGCCGCTGAGCGGCACCTGCTGGCTCAATGACAACTGCACGTCCCCGGTGCCGGGCGGCAGGTCGATGATGAGATAGTCCACGCCGCCCCAGTCGGTTTGGCGCAGGAGCTGGTTCAGGGTCTGGGTCACCATCGGACCGCGCCAGATCACCGGCTGGTCCTCGTCCACCAGATAGCCCACCGACATGGTGGAGAGGCCGTAGCGCACGACCGGTGGCAACCGGCCGTCCGCGCCCGCCTGCGGTCCGGGACCCACGTGCCCCAGCATGCGCGGCTGGCTGGGGCCGTAGATGTCCGCATCGAGCAGGCCCACCCGAGCGCCGTCGGCGGCGAGCGCGAGCGCCAGATTCACGGCCGTGGTGGACTTGCCCACCCCGCCCTTGCCGGAGGCGACGGCGAGGATCCAACCCACGCCGGGCACGGCCTGCCGGGTCGTGTCGGCCGGGGGCGCACTGAGTGCCACGTGCGCGTGGACGCGAATGGCCGTCCCGGGCAGGGCGCGGACCAGATGGGCCTCGGCCTGCTGCGCCAAGGTCTCGGCGTAGGGCCCGCAGGGATAGCCGATGCGCAGGTCCACCCGCCAGCCGGATCCGTCCGGCGCCACGGTCTCGACCATGCCTGCGCTCACCAGATCGCACCCGCTGTAAACGTCCTGCACCTCGCCCAGCAGGGACGCGATGCGCGCGCGCAGATCGGCAGGCTCGGCCATGGCGGATTCTCCGAAGAAGCAAAGGGCCGATTCTACGCCAGAATGGCGCAGCATCCCGGATGCTGCGTGGCATACTAAGGCCCATTTGCATCCGGACCGCCCGCCACCATGATCCAGCCGCGCCGCATCCTCGTCACCAGCGCCCTGCCCTATGCCAACGGACCCATCCATCTGGGCCACCTGGTCGAATACATCCAGACCGACATCTGGGTACGCTTCCAGCGCATGCGCGGGCATCAATGCCTCTACGTCTGCGCCGACGATGCGCACGGCACGCCGATCATGCTGAAAGCGCGCGAGCAGGGCATCGAGCCTGAAGTCCAGATCCAGCGCGTGTGGGCCGAGCACACGGCCGATTTCGCTCGCTTCGGCATCGGGTTCGACCACTACCACACGACCCATTCCCCCGAGAATCGCCATTTTGCGGAACTGATCTACACCCGCCTGCGCGACGCCGGCCACATCGCGCGCCGCAGCATCCGCCAGGCGTTCGATCCGGTGCAGCAGATGTTTCTGCCCGACCGCTTCATCAAGGGGACCTGCCCACGCTGCGGCGCGGCAGATCAGTACGGCGATTCCTGCGAGGTCTGCGGCGCCACCTACACCCCGGGCGACCTCAAGAATCCCGTCTCGGTGCTTTCCGGTGCCACGCCGGTGGAGCGCGATTCGGAGCACTACTTCTTCCGGCTGGCCGATTTCGAGCCCATGCTGCGCGAGTGGATCGCGGCCGGCGCGCTGCAGGGCGCGGTGCGCCACAAGCTCGCCGAATGGTTCGAGGCCGGCCTTGCCGATTGGGACATCTCGCGCGACGCGCCCTATTTCGGCTTCGAGATTCCCGATGCGCCGGGCAAGTATTTCTATGTCTGGCTGGACGCACCCATCGGCTACATGGCGAGCTTTGAGGCGCTGTGCAAGCGGCGCGAGGATCTCGCCTTCGACGACTTCTGGGCGCCGGGGGCGGACACCGAGCTGTACCACTTCATCGGCAAGGACATCGCCTATTTCCACACCCTGTTCTGGCCCGCGATGCTGGACGGCGCGGGTTTCCGCCTGCCGACCGCGGTCTTCACCCACGGCTTTCTCACCGTCAACGGCCAGAAGATGTCGAAATCGCGCGGCACCTTCATCCGCGCCGAGACCTTCGCCCGCCACATCGCACCCGAGTACCTGCGCTATTACTTCGCCGCCAAGCTGGGCCCCGAGGTCGAGGACATCGATCTCAACCTGGAGGACTTCGCCGCGCGGGTGAATGCGGATCTGGTCGGCAAGCTCGCCAACATCGCCAGCCGCTGCGCCGGCTTCATCACCAAGCGCTTCGAGGGGCGGCTCGACGCCGCCGATGATCCCGTGCTCGGTGAACTCATGGCCGCAAGGGATGTCATCGCCGCCGATTACGAGGGCCGAGACTACGCCCGCGCCGTGCGTCGGATCATGGCATTGGCCGATGCGGTGAACGCCTACGTCGATCAGAACAAGCCCTGGGAACTGGCGAAAGATCCCGCGCGGGCCGCCGAACTGCATCACGTGGCGAGCGTGGCCATCAATGCCTTCCGCCTGCTGATCGTCTACCTGAAGCCCGTGCTGCCCACCCTGGTCGAGGCCGCCGAACGTTTTCTGGGCGTGGCGCCGCTGATGTGGGATGACGCGGCGCATCTCCTGCCGGCCGGTCACGCCATCGGCACCTACCAGCATCTGGCGCGGCGCATCGAACCCGAGGCGCTCGCCCGGCTCGTCGCCGACTCGACAGAGGCCGCGCCCACCCAGCCCGCGCCAGAAGTGCCCGCCATTGCGCCCATCGCACCCACCATCGGCATCGAGGACTTCGCCCGGATCGACCTGCGCATCGCGCGCATCGTCGCGGCCGAGCAGGTCGCGGGCGCCGACAAGCTGCTGCGCCTGCAGCTCGATCTGGGCGGCGAGCAGCGGCAGGTGTTCGCCGGCATCAAGTCGGCCTACCGCCCCGAGGAGCTGACCGGCCGGCTCACGGTGATGGTCGCCAATCTCGCCCCGCGCCAGATGAAATTCGGCCTCTCCGAGGGCATGGTGCTGGCCGCCGGCGACGGCAAGAGCATTTTCCTGCTCACGCCCGATGCCGGCGCCCAACCCGGCATGCGGGTGAAATGACGACTTGCCGGCGCCGACAGGCCCGGACACAGGGGGGCTGAGCCATGACGACGCTCATCGCCACCGCCCTGCTGCACAACGCCGTCCTCACTCTTGGCCTCGCGCTCGTGCCGGCCCTGCTCCTTGCCCCGGTGCGACTCGATCGTGTGGTCAGGGCCGGGCTGCTCGGCATCCCCCTGCTGATGCTCATCGCCGCCCTGGACCATGCGACGCATCTGCTGTGGCTGCGCCCGCAGGGGTGGGAGGCGTTGCGCCTGCCGCTGCTCGCGGGACTCGGCGCGCTGCTGGCGCAGACCGTTGCCTTCGGCCTGCGCCGCCGCATCGCGCCGGACGCGCACGGGCCCCGCATCGCGCCCTGGCTGGGGCTCTACGGAACGCTGCTCAGCCTGGCACTCACCCTCATGCCGCCTGCGGCGTTCTTCGGCGCAGCGCTCGCAGCCGGTTTCGGCACGGCTGCGGGCGCCGCGCTCGTGCTCATCCCGTTGAGCGCCCTGCGGCAGCATCTGGCCGGGGCCGACACGCCGGAAGCGTTTCAGGGCCTGCCCATCGCGCTGGTGACGCTGGGGCTCGCGGCCCTGGCCTTCCTGGGCTTCAACGGACTGGTGAAGGTCTAGCCGATGACCTGGGTGATGCTGGCGGTCTGGACGGGACTCTTCGCGGCCTTCGGGGCTGCGTTGGCCGCGCTCGCACGGCCCCGTCCTGAGGAAACTGGCACGCTCGCCGCGGCGCTGGACGCCCTGCTGCCGCAGACCCAGTGCGGGCAATGCGACTATCCCGGCTGCCGTCCCTATGCCGAGGCGCTGGCAGCGGGCAGCGCGCCGCCCAACCGCTGCGTTCCGGGTGGCAGCCTGACGCGTAACCGCCTGATCGAACAGCTCGGGATCTGTGACGCCCCGGAGCGCTTTCCCGCCCCGCCCGTGCCGGCGCCGACTGTGGCCCGTATCGACGAGATGCGCTGCGTCGCCTGCACCTTGTGTCTGGATGCCTGTCCGGTGGACGCCATCGTCGGCGCGCGCAGTTGGGCCCACACGGTCATCACGGAGGAATGCACGGGCTGCGCGCTGTGCCTGCCGGTCTGCCCGGTCGATTGCATCGTGCTGGAACCGGCGCCTCCGCTGCACGCGTGGCGGATCCCCGAGCCGCTGCATGCAGACGATCTTGCTTCGGTGCGCGCGCATGGCCCGCATTGAAACCGCCCGCTACGCGCCGCGCGGCGGCCTGGCACTGGCGCCCGTCACGGGGCCGCCGCCGGTCTGGCGGGCAGCGCCGATTCCCCCTTTGCTGGCCCTGCCCCTGGAACAACAGGCCGGCGCCCCGGCGATCCCCTGTGTGGCCATCGGAGGCCACGTTCGACGCGGCCAGTGCATCGCCCGTCCACCCGGGCCCTGGGACGCGGCCATTCACGCCAGCAGTTCCGGCACGGTCGTTGCCATCGAGCCCTACCCCGTGGCGCTGCACACGGTCGCACCAAGGCCCTGCATCCTGATCCGGACCGACGGTGCGGATAGCGCGCTTGCCCCGCTGCCGCCCTGCGATCCGGCGCGGGAGTCGCGCGAGGCGGTGCTGCGGCGACTGGCCGATTGCGGTGTGGTCGGGCTGGGCGGGGCGGTGTTCTCGACCGCCGCCAAGCTGGCCCGCGCCGGGGCACCGATCGCGACGCTGATCGTCAATGCGGCGGAATGCGAACCGCATATCCGCTGCGATGAAGGCCTGCTGGCGCACGCTCCCGAGGGCATTGCCCAGGGCATCCAGGCGCTCAGCGTCTTTCTCGGCCAGCCCGAGGTGCTGGTCGGACTCAAGGAGACGCTCGACCCTCGGCCGCTGGCCGCTGCCTTGGACGCCGCAGGGCTCGCTGCCGTGCGCATCATCCGCGTGCCGGCCCGCTACACTGCCGGTGCCGAGGACGTGCTGATCCGCCTGCTGACGGGGCGCGAAGTCCCGCGCGGCGCCCTGCCCATGGACATCAGCTGCGTGTGCCTGAACGTGGCCACCGTCGTGGCCGCCGGGCGCGCTTTGCTGGCCGGCGAACCGCTCACCGCGCGCGTGGTCAGCGTCAACGGGCGCGGCCTGCCCGAGAGCGTCAACCTGATCAGCCGCCTGGGCACGCCGGTATCAGCGATCCTCGCCGCCTGCGGCGCTGACACCGGTCCGGATGAGCGCGTCATCCTGGGCGGGCCGATGATGGGCGTGGAACTGCCGAACGCCGAGATTCCCATCACCAAGGCGAGCCAAGCGGTGTGGATCCCGGGACCGGGCGATCTGCCCGCACCCGGTCCCGAACATGCCTGCATCCGCTGCGGCGCCTGCGTTACCGCCTGCCCGGTGAATCTGTTGCCGCAGCAGCTGCACTGGCACGCCCGCGCCGCAGACCATGATGCCCTGATCGATCACGGGCTGGATGTGTGCATCGAGTGCGGGTGTTGCGACGTGGTCTGCCCCAGCCAGATTCCGTTGGTCGCGCGCTTCCGTGCTGCCAAGGTCGCGCTCGCCGAGGTCCAGGCGCTCGATGCGCGGGCCCGCTGGCTGAAGGGTCGTTTTGTCGCCCACGAGACCCGTCTCGACGCTCGCAAGGCTCACGCCGAAGCGCAACCGGCTGCGCGCCGCGAGGATCCGCGTGCACGGCTGGCCCGCCTGCGGGCCCATCGGACGCACAAGGACGCCGATGGGAGAGGCTCATGAGGCCACCGCCGCGCCTGGAAACGCCCCACTGGCCGCACGCCCGCCCCGTGTGCTGGGTCATGACGCAGGTTCTGCTGGCGCTCCTGCCCGGCGCGGCGGTGACGCTCTGGTGCCGCGGGCCCGGTGTGGCCGTGAACCTTGCGCTCTGTCTCGCGACGGCTTATGCCTGCGAGGCCGCGGCGATGCGCCTGCGCAAGCGTCCCCTGCGACCTGTTCTGGGCGACGGCAGCGTGGCGGTGACCGCAGTGCTCATCGCGCTCTCGCTGCCGCCCTGGTTGCCGCTGCTGCTGCCCGTCGTCGGCACCGCCTTCGCGGTTCTGATCGTCAAGCATGCCTACGGCGGACTGGGCCAGAATCCGTTCAATCCCGCCATGGCCGCCTACGCCCTGTTGCTGGTGAGCTTCCCGGTCGCCATGACGCGCTGGCCGGCAGCCGCGGCCGCCTGGGATTGGGGCGCGGCCTGGCAGACGTGGACCGGCGGAATGCCGATCCTCGATGGACTGACGAGCGCCACGCCGCTCGGCGATGTCCGCACGCGCCTGACGCTCACGCATACGCTCTCGGAAATCGCCGCCCATGGCGGCCCGGTCGGTGCCCCGACCGGTTGGATGATGAACGGGGCCTACGGCTTGGGCGGCCTGTACCTGCTGGCGCGCGGCATCATCGGCTGGCGCATCCCCCTCGCCGTGCTCGCGGCCTTGGGCCTGTGCGCCATCGTGTTTCAGGCCGTGGACGCCGACCGCTACCCTTCCGCGCTGTTCCATCTGAGCCAGGGCGCCGCCATGCTGGGCGCCTTTTTCATCGCCACCGACCCGGTCTCGGCCAGCACGACGCCGCGCGGGCGGCTGATCTATGGCGCCGGCGTCGGCGCGCTGGCCTACCTGATCCGGACCTTCGGCGCCTATCCGGACGGGTTTGCGTTTGCCGTGCTGCTCATGAACCTCGCCGTCCCGCTCATCGACCGCCTGACCATTCCGAGGCCCTATGGCAGTCCGCGAGACGACTGAGGAGCGCCCCGCCCGAGGGTTGATCATGGCCGGTCTGCTGTTCGGCGGCGCGGCGCTCATGGTGTTTGCGCTGGTGTTGGCGACCGTGTACTGGACCGAGCCGCGCATGGCGCAGAACCGGGCCTGGGACGCGCTGGCCCTGGTGCGGGAGATCGCCGGTCCCGAGGCAGATCCGCCCGGCGCGTTGCGGGCCCTGAGGCTTCCGCCGGCGGGCGAACTGCACCAGAATACCGCCTTCACGGCCCATCAACTGCTGATCGACGGCCGCGTGGCGAGCGTCATCCTGCCCGTGGTGGCCCCCGACGGCTACAGCGGGCGCATCGAGTTGCTGGTCGGCATCGACGAGGCGGGTCGCGTCACGCGCGTGCGCGTCACCCGCCATCGTGAAACGGTCGGACTCGGGGATCGCATCGACCGGGCGCGTTCGGCCTGGATCACCCAGTTCGACGGCCGCAGCCTCACCGACCCTGCACTGGAGCGCTGGAACGTGCGCAAAGACGGCGGCGATTTCGACCAGATCACCGGGGCGACCCTGACGCCGCGGGCCGTGATCCATGCCGTCGCCGCAGCGCTGCAATACACCGCGCGCCACCACGAACGGTTGTTCACGCCCGCCCCGCTGGAGGCGCCATGAAACGCCTTCCCGATCCTCCGACCCCTGCTGCACTGGTGGCCGCCGTCCCCTTGGCCGTGGGCAGCACCTCTCTGGTCGGCGGGCTCGCCCTCGCGCTGACGACAGCAGCCCTGTACGGGCTGTGGCGCGTGGGGCGCGCGCCACTCAACGCCCGCCTCGATGCGCCGTTGCGCCTGGCGCTGGCTGCCCTGATCCTGGGCGGGCTCGCCGCCATCATCGACCGGCTGCTCGACAGCTATCTACACGGCCTGCACCCTGTTCTGGCCGGCCCCCTGCCGCTTGCGGTCGCGGCCGTCCTGCTGCTGGAAGCAGCATCGTCACCGGACGTACCGCGCCCCCAGAAAGAGACCGCCCGCGGATGCGACGGATGCTTTCTCGCGGCACTGCCCCCGCTGATCGGCGCGTTGCGCGAGGGATGGGCCACGCTGTCGATCGGTCGCGTGCCGCACACGGCCGGCGGCCCCATTCCCGTACCCGAGATTCCGATCTTTCCGGTCGCGATCTGGCCGGCCGGCGCGTTCATGCTGCTCGCCCTGCTGATCGCCGGCTGGCGCGCGCTCGAGTCCCGGCGCGGAGCGGCGCCGAGATGACCCCGGAGCGCTGCGAGGAACTCTTCGCCCGGCTTGCGGCGGCCAACCCCGAGCCCCGGACCGAACTGGTCTACCACAACCCCTTCCAATTGCTGGTGGCGGTCATCCTCTCGGCGCAAGCCACCGATGCGGGCGTGAACAAGGCGACCGGACCCTTGTTCGAGAAGGTCCGCTCGCCGCAGGACATGTTGGCCCTGGGTGAGGAAGGGCTGCGGCAGGCCATCCGCAGCATTGGTCTGTATCCCTCCAAGGCGCGTCACATCATGGCCATGAGCCGGATGCTGATCGAGCGCCACGGCGGTCAGGTGCCACGCAGCCGTGAGGCGCTCGAAGCCCTGCCCGGGGTGGGCCGCAAGACCGCCAATGTGGTGCTCAACGTGGTGTTCGGCGAGCCGACCATGGCCGTGGACACCCACATCTTCCGCGTCGCCAACCGCACGGGGCTCGCGCCGGGCAAGACGGTGCGGGAAGTCGAGGATCAGCTGATGCGCTGCGTGCCGCCCGCCTACCGCCAGCATGCGCATCACTGGCTCATCCTGCATGGCCGCTATGTCTGCCGGGCGCGCCGGCCCTTGTGCGACCGCTGTGTCATCCGCGACCTGTGCGCCAGTGCCCCGATGTTTTCAACCGCGGCGGAAAGTCGGCCTGACCGATCCCGCGCTGCGCCCTCCAACGCTGCGCCCGAATCCGGAGCCCACTGAATGTTCGGTCATGATCGCGCCACACTGCGCGCCCAATATGGCAACGCGTGGCGCAAAGCGCGCGCCGGTGAACCGCTCAGCCCGCTGGAACAGGCGCTGGCGCGGCTGGTCGAGGATCATCCCGAGTACCACCCCCTGTTCGGCGAGCACGGGGATGCCGCGTTGGAGCGCGAGTTTTCCCCGGATACCGGGCAGGAGAATCCCTTTCTGCATCTCGGGCTGCACATGGCCTTGCGCGAGCAGGTCGCCACCGATCGGCCCGCCGGCATCCGCCGCATCCACAAGCGCCTCAGCGCCCGTCAAGGTTCGGCCCATGCGGCCGAGCATGTGATGATGAACTGCCTGGGCCAAGCGCTGTGGGAAGCGCAGCGGTCCGGGCAGCCGCCTGACGAAAACCGTTACCTGGACTGCCTGAAAAGGCTCTAGCGTCACACACCGCGAGGTCTGCATGGAACCGGCTCCGATCCCGCGCCCCGCCGACAGCACGCGGATGCAAACCCTGATGCGGGAGGTGACGGACCTGCTGCGCAAGCAGCATCTGGTCGAGCAACTCCTCGAGCGCACCACCACACCGCGGGCGGCGCTGGAACAGCAGCTCCTGCACCGCCAGCACCTGGC
Organism: Candidatus Macondimonas sp.; assembly: GCA_035325645.1. GTDB lineage: Bacteria > Pseudomonadota > Gammaproteobacteria > UBA5335 > UBA5335 > Macondimonas. Next base: position 57,649 of record DAOKZK010000011.1, read on the forward strand.
CGAGCTGGAGCGCAAGCTCGGGCAACTGCATCCGGCCGACATCGCCCACATCCTCGAAGCCCTGCCGCTCGAGGACCGGCTCACCGTCTGGGATCTGGTCCGCGCGGATCTCGACGGCGAGATCCTGCTCGAGGTGTCCGACGCCGTCCGCGAAAGCCTGATTGCCCGCATGGACCAAGCCGAACTGCAGGCGGCCGCTTCACAGCTCGATGCCGACGAACTCGCGGATCTGGCGGCCGACCTACCGCGCGACGTGCTGCAGCGCGTGCTCGATGCCATGGACGCGCAGAACCGCGCCCACCTGCAAGCCGCCCTGTCCTACCCCGACGACAGCGTCGGCGCACTGATGGACTACGCGCCGGTCATCATCCGTGAGGACATCAGTCTCGACGTCGTCTATCGCTACCTGCGCCGCATGGGCGAGTTGCCCGACCACACCGACAAGCTGTTCGTCACCGACCGGCAGGGACAGCTCAGCGGCGTGCTCCTGCTGCGCCGGCTGGTGGCCGAGGATCCGGCGCGGCGGGTGTCGGAAGTGATGGCGCGTGATGTCGTGACCTTTTCCCCAGGGGACGACGCGGAGGAGGCGGCGCAGGCGTTCGAGCGCTACGACCTCGTCTCGGCACCGGTGATCGACGGGCGGCGCCGCGTCGTGGGGCGATTGACCATCGATGTGGTGGTCGATTACCTGCAGGCGCTGCGCAACGCCGAGATGCTGGGACGGGCCGGTCTGCGCGAAGACGAGGATCTTTTCGCAGGCGTCGGCCCCAGCGTCCGCAATCGCTGGCCGTGGCTGGCCGTGAATCTGGTTACGGCGCTCATCGCATCGCGGGTGATCGGGCTGTTCGAGGGCACCATCGAGCGGCTGGTGGCACTGGCGGCGCTGATGCCCATCGTCGCCGGCATCGGCGGCAATACCGGCAACCAGACCTCCGCCCTGATCATCCGCGCCCTCGCCCTCGATCAACTGAACGAAAGCAATACCCGTCGGCTGATCGCCAAGGAATTGCGCGTCGCGCTCATCAACGGCCTGGTCTGGGGCGCCATTGTCGGCACCGTGGCGTTCGGGCTCTACGGCAATGCCAAGCTCGGCGTCGTCATGAGTGCCGCCATGCTGCTCAATCTGCTGCTGGCCGCCATGGCGGGGATGTCGATCCCGCTCGCCATGCACCGCCTGCGGCGCGATCCGGCGCTGGGCTCGAGCGTGCTGCTCACCGCCACCACCGACAGCGGTGGGTTCTTCATTTTCCTCGGGTTGGCGAGCGTGTTCCTGCAATGAAGGCGAAACGGCGTTCTCTCGCTGTCGGGACGTGGTTCGCGGTGCGGGCGACGGCGGTGATGATCTGTGTCCTGCTCGCCGCCTGCGCGCCGCCGCCTGCGCCACCCCCGGAACCCCTCACCGTGGCCGGCCGCGCCGGCGATCTTCCGGCGCGGCGACTGGAAGTGGTCTCCCAGGCCCTGGCCATGACCGGTCACCCCTACCGCGCGGGGGGCGCGGCTCCGGGCGGCTTTGATTGCAGCGGTCTGGTGACCTATGCCTATGCCCAGGCCGGCTTCCGCCTGCCACGCCGCGCCATCGAGCAGGCTGAACGGGCCAGAAGGCTGCCGCCAAAGGCGCTGCAGCCGGGCGATCTGCTGTTCTTCCGCATCGACGGGACGATCTCGCACGTCGGCATCTACATGGGCGATGGCCGCATGGTGCACGCGCCCTCCTCGGGCAAGACCGTGCGAGTCGACACCATCGACGCGCGCTACTGGGCGCCTCGTTACGCCGGTGCCATCCTGATGCAGCAACTGCTCGCGGATGCGTCCTGAGGCGATGATGGCCGATGTCGCGACGGGGACGCCGTGATGACACGAAACGCGGCTGAACACGGCGCCCATGCCGGCTATCTTTGATGGAGCGCAACCCTTCCGGAGAATCGCCATGCCCACAGCACCGCTTTCCTTCACGGCGCATCAGATCGTCATCATCGGTGGCGGCGCCGCCGGACTGGCCGTCGCCGCGCGCCTGATGCGGCTGAACAACCGGCTGGACGTGGCCGTCATCGAACCGGCCGAATGGCATTACTATCAGCCGGGTTGGACGCTGGTCGGGGCCGGCGTGTTCGCCGACACGCACACGCGCCGGTCGATGGCCGGCCTGATGCCGATGGGCGTCACCTGGATCCGTGAGGCGGTCGCGAGCATCGAGCCTGACCAGAATCAGCTGATCCTCGCCGGCGGCCAGACCATCGGATACGAACACCTGATCGTCTGCTCCGGCATCGTCTGCGACTGGAATGCCATCGAGGGTCTCGCCGACGCGCTGGGCCAGAACGGAGTGTGCAGCAATTACCGCTACGATCTGGCGCCCTATACGTGGCGCTGCATTCAGGACTTCACGGGCGGCAATGCCGTCTTCACCGCGGCGCCCATGCCGTTCAAATGCCCCGGCGCGCCGCAGAAGATCCTGTATCTGGCCGCCGATCACTTCCAGCGCAATGGCCGCCCGGCCGCGCTGCACTACTACTGCGTCACACCGACGATCTTCGGCGTGCCACCCTTCGCCCGCGCGCTGGAAAAGGTGGCGGACCGCTATGGCGTCGAGCGGCGCTATCAGCACAATCTGGTCGCTGTAGACGGCCCCGGGCACGTGGCGACCTTCGAACGGACCGGAGCGGACGGCCAGAAGATCCGGATCGAGCAGCCGTTCGAGCTGCTGCATGTCACGCCGCCCCAGCGACCCGCCGACTTCATCCGGATGAGCCCCCTCGCCAACGCGGCGGGTTACGTGGACGTCGACAAGTTCAGCCTGCGGCATGTGCGATACCCCAACGTTCACGCCCTGGGGGATGTCGCCTCGACCCCGAACTCCAAGACGGCCGGCGCCGTGCGCCAGCAAGCCCCAGTGGTGGTCAAGAATCTGCTGGCCCAGATCGCCGGCAAGGCGGCCACGGCGCGCTACGACGGCTACGGCACCTGCCCGCTGACGACCGCGAACGGCCGGGTCATGCTGGCCGAATTCGTCTATGACGGCGTGGTGACGCCCAGTTTCCCGCTCGATCCCTACGTGGAGCGGCGCAGCATGTGGTGGCTCAAGACCAGCCTGCTGCCCTTCCTGTATTGGGAAGTCATGCTGCGCGGTTACGAGATCAATTGGCCCCATCACCGTGTGCGGAATTACCCGGAACCTGTATGAGCGGGGCGGGTCGATGAGGGCAGGAATGGGCCATGCCGGCCCGTCTCGATAACCACGACCTATCGTCCGTTAATGTTTTTTTCATTTCATTTATCCGCCCGGATTGCATAACATCAACCTTCACCGACTTTACCCACAAGGAGTTCAGCGATGAGCGTTCTGGTCAGCCAAGCCGCCCCCGACTTCACCGCCGCCGCCGTCATGCCCGATGGCAGCATCAAGGAAAACTTCCGCCTGTCCGACTACAAGGGCCAGTACGTGGTCCTGTTCTTCTGGCCGCTCGATTTCACCTTCGTCTGCCCCTCCGAAATCATCGCCCATGACCACCGCGTGTCCAAGTTCAAGGAACTGGGCGTGCAGGTGATCGGCGTCTCCATCGACTCGCCCTTCACCCATCACGCCTGGCGCAACACCCCGGTTGAAAAGGGCGGGATCGGCCCGGTGCAGTTCCCTATCGTTGCCGACGTGCGCCATGACATCGTGCGCGCCTACGGCGTGGAGCATCCCGATGGTGTCGCGCTGCGCGCGTCCTTCCTGATCGACAAGAACGGCGTGGTGCAGCACCAGGTGGTCAACAACCTGCCGCTGGGGCGCGAAGTGGACGAAATGCTGCGCCTGGTCGAAGCGCTGCAGTTCACCGAAGAGCACGGCGAGGTCTGCCCGGCGGGCTGGCGCAAGGGCAAGCCCGGCATGAAGCCGACCGCCGAGGGCGTGGCCAGCTATCTGGCGTCCCACAGCAGCGAGCTGTAAGGTCCAGTCGACTTCGGGAGATGCCGGCCCGCGCGGCCGGCGTCTTCACCCCTTGATACACCGGCCTTTTCTTCCGTTTTCATCCAGGTTTGAGGAATTCCCCATGGGCCAGAGCACTCACGCGCGTTTGCTGATCCTCGGTTCCGGTCCGGCCGGCTACACGGCCGCCATTTATGCCGCGCGAGCCAATCTCAAGCCCGTGCTGATCACAGGCATCCAGATGGGCGGCCAGTTGACCACCACCACCGAGGTCGACAACTGGCCCGGCGGCCCCGAAGGACTGCAGGGTCCGGGCCTCATGGAGGAGTTGAAAGCCCACGCCGAACGCTTCGACACTCAGATCGTGTTCGACCACATCCACACCGCTGACCTCCGGCAGCGTCCCTTCCGGCTGGAAGGCGACAGCGGCGTCTATACCTGTGATGCGCTGATCATCGCGACGGGCGCCAGCGCCCGCTATCTCGGCTTGCCCTCCGAACAGGCCTTCATGGGCAAAGGCGTTTCGGCCTGCGCCACCTGTGACGGCTTTTTCTATCGCAACCAGCGCGTCGCCGTGATCGGCGGCGGCAACACGGCGGTCGAGGAAGCGCTTTACCTGTCCAACATCGCGTCCCACGTCACGGTCGTCCATCGACGCGACCGCTTCCGGGCCGAAAAGATTCTGCAGGACAAGCTGTTCGCGCGCGAGCGCGAAGGCAAGGTCACCTTGCTGTGGAATCATGAGCTCGACGAGGTTCTGGGCGACGATTCGGGCGTGACGGGCATCCGGGTGCGTGCCACGACCGGCGAGACGCAGGAAATCGCCGTCGCCGGCGTGTTCATCGCCATTGGTCATACCCCCAACAGCCAGCTCTTCGAGGGACAGCTCGAGATGCAGGGCGGCTACATCAAGGTCAGGAGCGGTCTCGAGGGCAATGCGACGGCCACCTCCATCCCCGGCGTGTTCGCGGCCGGCGATGTCATGGACCACGTGTATCGCCAGGCGATCACCTCCGCCGGCACCGGCTGCATGGCCGCCCTCGATGCCGAGCGTTACCTCGACAACCCGTCGTGAGCGGACTGCGCGACGGTCGTCGGCGAAGTTGGCAGTCGGGCATGAAACAGTGATCATCCGGGCGCCGATGCTGCTCTGCGCTGATCACTGCCTCTCGCCATCGCAGTGCCCCTGCGAGTCTGTGCAAACGAAATCGGCAGGCTCGAAGCACTCTTTTCCTTGACGCTCACAGGGCCGTCCGCTAGTATTTTCGGCTTGTTGTTCCCCGGTAGCTCAGTCGGTAGAGCAGGTGACTGTTAATCACCGGGTCGGCGGTTCGAGCCCGTCCCGGGGAGCCATCCATGAAGT
>DAOKZK010000012.1:0-57722 GCA_035325645.1 Candidatus Macondimonas sp.
CCCTCCTCCAGCATCAACCCGAGTGCCAAAGGTGGTGGACGCATACACCGGCTTGAGTCTGCAAACAAGCTCGCCTAGAATGGCTGCGCCTCCATGCGCTGGGCATTGAACGTCGGCTGCATTGACGGCCACCAACCGGGCCTACGCACGACTGGACCCGTCATGAAAAGCAAGGAAAAGCCTATGCCTGCGCGATTGTCCGGCCTCGCCCTGTTGGGCCTCCTCATTTTCTCTTCTTCCGGCCATGCAGCACCGGGTCGAATCGACGTTCCGATTCTGGGACCCAACGGACCCTCACGCGAACACATCGGGGTCGTCTCGTGGAGCGCAGCCAAGAACGAGGGCGTTGTCCGGCAGCAATATGATTTCAGCTGCGGATCGGCCTCGCTGACAACAGTGCTGCAGGAATACATCGGCCTGAACGTCACCGAGACCGATGCCATGAACGGCATGCTGCGCTATGGGGAAACCCAGAAAATCATCGAGCGGCGCGGCTTTTCCTTGCTCGACATGAAGCGTTACGCCGCGCAGATCGGTTATCGCAGCGCCGGTTTCAAGGCCGAATTTTCCGATCTCGAAGCGCTGGAACACCCCGGGATCGTACCCATCAAATACGCCGGATTCGATCATTTCGTGGTGCTGAAATCCATCCATGCCGGCCATGTGCTCATCGCCGATCCGGCTCTGGGAAATTTCACGATGACCACGTCCCAGTTCAAGAAATTCTGGGACCCGCAGGTGATCTTCATCGTCTACCCCCGAGCCGGCGAGGAGCGCAATGCAGGGTTTGCGCTTTCGGACAACGACTTGAGCTTTATCGGCGAGGATCGCATCCGGCGCACCGCCCTGCTCGACATTCCGGGCTTCTGGTCCGCGCTGCAACCGACGAATTTCAGATCGATCGGAATTCGCTAAGCACAGCGGATGCCTTGCTTTTGTGCTTTCGGTAGACCCATTTTGTTAGCTCATTAACGGAAATACCATGACCTCAACCTCGGCATCCTCATCGAAATCCACGAAAAAGCCTTTGGGTCAATTCATTCTCGCGTCCTTGACGGCATTGAGCGTCGTCGCGACCACCATGCCTGCCGTATGGGCACAGACCGCGCCAGAGGCCTCCCCCGCGGAGCAGGAAAAGGCTCGCGAAGCCCTGAGGCAAAAAGAATCCGATCCCAGCAAGGAGGAGAATCTCGAGCAGATTCTCAACAAGACTCAGCAGGACTATTCGCTGGTCAAGAAGGGCTGGTGGGACATCTTTCTCAACGTCGACTACACCTATTTCGGTGATTCCCGCTCTCAGGATGCACTGATTCTTGAACAAACGCGCGGTGGGCGGAATCAGCCGGCTTTGTTCCAGATCCTCGACTTCAGACCCATCGACGTGGTCCAGGACGCGCAACACACCCTCACGCCCCGGCTGACCGTCGATTACGGCCTCCTGGACAACCTGAGCTTGGGTTTCGCGCTGCCCATCGTCGGAAAGTATGACAACGTCGACGACGTGACCGAATTCGATGTCGGTGACGTGTCCATGCGACTGCGCTGGCAGCCGTTTCGCGGGTTGCCGGGTGACGCCCGGTGGACGCTGCTTGGCGAGGTCACGGCGCCGACCGGTTCCAGCCCCTTCGAAACCAAGCTGGGCAAAGAACTCGCCACCGGTGATGGTTATTACTCAGCGAGCCTGGGCGTAAACGTCTCCAAAGTAATCGACCCGGTGGTGGCCTTTGGTTCGTTCAGCCTGATCCAAGGCTTCAAGGAAGATGGGCTCGATCAGGTGCGCCAGACCGTCGATGGTCAACCGCTGATCCTGACGGAAGTCGAACCCGGTCTTCAAGCCCAGCTCGGCCTCGGGGTGGCGTTTGCTTTGTCGTACGATGTGTCCATGACGTTCCAGTACCAGCTCGGTTATGCCCAGGAAACCGATCTGAAGTTCGCCAACGGACTGACTGCTTCCAGTCTTGACCAGACGATTGGCGTATTCAACCTCACGACGGGTTTTCGACTGAGTCCGGACCGGGTCTTGAACGTGTCGGTCGGATTTGGCAATACGGACGCCTCCCCGGATGTGTTCCTCGGTGTCAGCCTGCCGTTTACGGTGGAGAAGCTGTCTGATCTGATCTGATCCGACGGATCGGCGCGATCATGATGCAGAGCGGGCTCGCCTTGGGCGGGCCCGCTCTTTCTCATGAGGAAAAATGAATCTTGGCCTCGAGGTTGGGCTGAGAGTCCGCGTGTGCCAACGCCTCGTCCTTGTCGATCACATCACTCCGGTAGAGACGGTAGAGCACGGAGTCCATGTCCTCCATGCCGCGGACCTTGCTATCCTCCATCGCCGGTTTGATCTTGTCGAACTGCCCCTTGGCGATCAGTTCTGCAATGTATGGGGTGTTGATCATGATTTCCACCGCGGGCACGCGGCGGTCGTCGCGCCCCATTACCAGCCGCTGCGAAACGATCGCCTTCAAGTAGAGGGACAGATCCAGGAACAATTGCGCATGCTGAGCCGGCGGATAGAGATTGGCGATGCGGTCGAGCGTCTGAGGTGCATTGTTGGCGTGCATTGTGGCCAGCACAAGATGTCCCGTTCCAGCGAGTTCCATGGTCGCTGCCAGCGTGTCGCCGTCGCGAATCTCCCCCACCATGATGACGTCGGGTGCCGCGCGCAGCGCACTTTTCAACGCCGCCGCATAGGAGACCGCATCGACGCCGAGTTCGCGCTGATTCACCACGGACTTCCGGCTCTCGAGATAGAACTCGACCGGATCCTCGATGGTCAGGATATGCCCGGAGACGTGTTCGTTGCGATGTTGCAGCATCGCCGCCATCGTCGTGGACTTTCCACAGCCGGTCGATCCGACGACCAGCACCAAGCCCTGTCGATGAAGCGCCAGATCCTGCAGGATCAGCGGCAGACCGAGGTCGCGAATCCGCGGCAGCGCAGGCTGTACATAGCGCACCACCAGAGCAACATTTCCGCGCTGGCGAAAGGCCGTCAGACGAAACCGGCCGACGTCCGGCATGATATAGGAATAGTCGACCTGCAACTGGGCCTGGAAGAGACTCCGTTCGCGGTCGTCAAAGGTTTCATCGACCGCCTGAGTCACCTGTTCAACCGACAACGGCATCTTGCCGACTGCGCGGTTGCGCCCTTCGAGGCGCAGCTGCGGCAATGAGCCGGGGCTCAGATAAAGATCCGAAGCCCGCTGGGCGACCATCATTTCCAGAAAGGGCTTGAGCAGCATGGCAATGTTTTCCCGCCAGATCGTCTACGTCGAGGGTTCCATGATCGAAAGGCGCTCGTCGTCCCGACGGGTGGCCTTGGCGCTTTCGAGTTTGATCCTGAGGCGCAGTTCGTTTTTTGAATCCGCGTTGCGCAATGCCTCCTCGTAACTGATCTGGTCCTGCTCATACAGTTCATAGAGATACTGATCGAAGGTGCACATGCCTTGGGCCGTCGACTTGGCCATCACTTCCTTGATTTGATGAACGGCGCCCTTGAAGATCAGATCAGCCACCAACGGCGTACCGAGCATGATTTCGAAGGCTGCGACGCGCCCTGAACCACTTACGTGCGGAATCAGTCGCTGGGAAATGATGGCTCGGAGATTGAGTGAAAGGTCCATCAAGACCTGTTCACGTTTCTCCAACGGAAAAAGGTTGATGATGCGATCGAGCGCCTGATTGGCGCTGTTGGCGTGCAGGGTGCATAGACAGAGATGGCCTGTTTCGGCGAATTGCACCGCGTACTCCATGGTTTCCCGGTCACGTACTTCGCCGATCAGAATGACGTCCGGCGCCTGCCGCAAGGTGTTCTTGAGCGCAATCCCCCAGCTTTGCGTATCCACGCCAACCTCGCGCTGTGTGACGATGCTGTTCATGTGCGGATGTACGAACTCGACCGGATCCTCGATGGTGATGATGTGACCCTGGGCGTGCGCATTGCGATAACCTACCAGCGCTGCAAGGGTCGTGGACTTGCCGGATCCCGTCGCCCCCACCATGATCGCCAGTCCCCGCTTCGACATCACGACTTCTTTCAGCACCTCCGGCAATCCCATCGAATCGAAATCGGGGATTTCGGTCTTGATCGTGCGTAGCACGAGCGCCACTCTCCCCTGCTGGACGAATGCACTGACACGGAATCGCCCGATTCCTCGCGGGGCAATGGCGAAATTGCATTCGTTGGTGGACTCGAATTCGCGGGCTTGGCGGTCGTTCATGATCGCCCGCGCGATGGTGGCCGTGTGCTCGGCCATGAAGGGCTTTTCGGCCACCGGATTCATTGCGCCGTCGATCTTGATGGCAGGCGGAAATCCGGCTGTGATGAACAGATCCGAACCACCACGGCGAACCAACACGCGCAGCAAGTCATGCATGATGCGCACAGCCTGATCACGGTCCATTGCCGTCCCTCCTCAGAAATTCTCTTTGTGCGCCGCCTTGGCCCGAGCGGTTTCCTTGGTGATCATGTTTTTTCGCACGAGATCCTGAAGGCATTGATCCAGTGTCTGCATGCCGAATTGCTGGCCGGTCTGGATCGACGAATACATCTGGGCGATCTTGTTTTCCCGAATCAGGTTGCGGATGGCCGGCGTTCCAATCATGATTTCGTGCGCCGCAATACGGCCGCCGGCCTTTTTCTTCAGCAACGTCTGCGAAATGACCGCCTGCAAAGACTCCGAGAGCATGGCGCGTACCATGTCCTTTTCGGCGGCCGGAAAAACATCGACGATACGGTCGATGGTCTTGGCCGCCGAACTGGTGTGGAGGGTTCCAAACACCATGTGCCCCGTCTCGGCGGCGGTGAGTGCCAGGCGAATGGTTTCGAGATCCCGCATTTCCCCCACCAGAATCACGTCCGGATCCTCACGCAACGCGGACCGCAAGGCCTCGGCAAAACCATGGGTGTCCCGTTTGAGTTCGCGCTGATTGACGAGGCAACGCTTGCTCGCATGCACGAACTCAATGGGATCCTCGATCGTGAGAATGTGCCCGGCTTCGTTGTCGTTGACATAATCGATCATCGCAGCCAACGTGGTTGATTTTCCGGATCCGGTCGGGCCGGTGACCAGCACGATGCCGCGAGGCTTCAGCGCCAGATCCTTGAAGATGCCCGGGCAGGCGAGCTGCTCCAGGGTCAGGATCTTTTCCGGAATGGTGCGGAACACCGCGGCCGGCCCGCGGTTCTGGTTGAAAGCGTTGACGCGGAAGCGGGCGAGGCCGGCAATGGCGAAGGAAAAGTCGGTCTCGAAATGTTCCTCGTACTCCTTGCGCTGGCGGTCGTTCATAATGTCGTAGATGAGGTCGTGGGTCTGCTTGGACTCCATGGGCGGCAGGTTGATCCGACGAATGTCGCCGTCGACGCGAATCATGGGCGGCAGACCTGCCGAAAGATGCAGGTCCGATGCGCCGTTTTTAACCGAGAATGACAGCAACTGCGCGATATCCATCGCCTGCTCCACACGACTATGACTGACCTTGGATCTAGCGGCCAAACAGACCGCAGGCTTGAGTGCTCGACCCAGGAGCGCGCCTATCGTGCGGTCATGGCTCGCATCGATCGTGCTGCAAAACAGGCTGGACGGTCGGGTGCCGACGTACGGCTCCTGGCGGTCTCAAAGGGCCAGCACGCCGCTGCCATCGAAGAACTGTGCCGACTGGGACAGCGTGACTTCGGCGAGAGCTATCTACAGGAAGCCTTGCCCAAGATCGCCCGCTTCGGCGACAAGGGATTGGTCTGGCATTTCATCGGCCCCATGCAGACCAGCAAATGCCGCGACGTTGCTGCACACTTCGATTGGATCCACAGCCTGGACCGCGCGGCTCATGCTGATCGACTGGACCGCCGACGCCCTGCTCACCTGCCGCCGCTGCAGGTATGCCTGCAAGTCAAGCTGAGCCTGGAACCGCGAAAATCGGGTGTGGACCCGGATCAACTCTTGACCTTGGCCCGACACGTCGATCGGCTTCCACGGCTGCGCCTGCGTGGCCTCATGGCCATCCCGGAGGCATCACAGGATCCCACCGTGCAACGCGCGGCGTACGCGCGACTCATGGCGCTCTTTTGCGCGCTTCGGGCTGCCGGCCACGACCTGGACACACTTTCGATGGGCATGTCCGACGATCTGGAGGCCGCGATCCTGGAGGGCAGCACGCTGATCCGTGTGGGCCGGGCGCTGTTCGGTGCCCGCAAGATCGGCTGAATGTCGATGCAAACGACTTGCGCCCTCGGTTGCTGATGCCGATCATAGGCGCACACTGACATGCGGAGCGCGACGGTCGACATGGCCCCCTTCATCGGATTCATCGGCGCGGGCAACATGGCTTCGAGCCTGCTCACCGGACTCGTGCACCAGGGCATCCCGGGCGCACAACTGGGCGCAGCCGATCCCGACCCCGACAAACGGGCGTCAGTCGGCCACATCGAGGGCCTGCTGGCGACGCCCGACAACGCGACCATCGCGCGACGAGCGGATGTCCTGGTGCTTGCGGTCAAGCCGCAGACTCTCGAAACGGTATGCCGCGGTCTGACCGATGCCCTGACCGGCCGCGAACCGGTCGTCATCTCCATCGCGGCCGGCATTACCACGACCACGCTGACACGCTGGCTCGGCCGCGAACTGCCGCTGGTGCGCGCGATGCCCAACACGCCTGCGATGCTGGGCCTGGGCGCGACCGGCCTGTTTGCCACAGCGAAGGTGGCGCCCTCCCAGCGCGGCATCGCGGACCAACTGTTCCGCGGCGTGGGACAGGTCCATTGGCTCGAAGCGGAAGCGGATCTGGATCTCGTGACCGCACTCTCGGGTAGTGGGCCGGCCTATTTTTTCCTGTTCATGGAGGCATTGGTCGATGGCGCGCGGGAGCTGGGCATGCCCGCCGATCTCGCCCGGGCCTTGACGCTCCAGACAGCCGTGGGGGCGGCGCATATGGCTCAGGACAGCGGACAGGATTTGGCCGAGCTCCGCCGTCAGGTCACATCACCGGGCGGCACAACCGAACAAGGACTGACGGTGATGGAACGCGAGGGCGTGCGTCGTATGGCGCGCGAGGCCCTCATGGCGGCACAGGCACGCGCCATGAGCCTGGCCCATGAATTGGGAGATCCCTTCTGATGCCCGCTGCTTACTGGCAGGACCCCGTCCTGTTCCTGCTGTTGAGTCTGTTCAAACTCGCAGCGGTCCTGTTCTGGGTCCGCCTGATGGTCGTCCTCACGGCCCGGGATCGGTTTGATCCCTTGCTGCGCACCATCGTTCGCATGACCGAACCCGTTCTTGCGCCCCTGCGCCGCGTGGTGCCCAACTATCGGGGCCACGATCTCGGCGCCCTTCTGGTCCTGATCGCCCTGCAAATCGGCCTTTACCTGGCTTTCGCGACACTAACGGGGGCCCAACTGCCGATTGCCCTGCTCCCGCGATACGCCGCGGCCGACCTGACCGTGTTCGTACTGAACCTCTACTCGATCGCCATCCTGGTCCAGGTTCTGCTGAGTTGGCTTGGCTCCGCGCCCTACCCCCCGGCCGCGCTGTTGCTGTTCCGGCTCACCGGGCCTCTCCTGGACCGTGCCCGCCGCCTGCTACCCGATACCGGCGCCATCGATTTTTCGCCCATCCTGGTGCTGTTCGTGATCCAGTTCCTGAAGCGCTTCATTGCGCCGCTGGGAACCGGCTTGTGACGACGGATTGTGTAGCCCCGTTCTGGCATCGGGAGGGGGCCGATATCATCCTCGCGGTGCATGTCCAGCCCGGCGCGCGTCGCAATGCAGCCATCGGGGTCCACGGAGGGCGCATCAAGATCGCCGTGTCGGCGCCCGCTCGAGACGGAAGTGCGAACGCACGATTACTGGCCTGGCTGGCACAACAATGCGCCGTACCCGTCAGCCGACTCGAACTCATCCAAGGCGCCGGCTCTCGCACCAAGCGCATCCGTATGCGCCAAGCGCCTGCACACGTGGATCGGCTGTTTGCGCTATGGGATGTGCCGACCTGAATCCTGCGTGATCTTGCACGCCCCCCCTCACCCCACTAAACTCGGTCGGTCATGCCCACCCTACACCCCGCACCGCCGAGCAATGTCGTCACCCAGTGATCCTTCCGACGCAGGCGCTGCGAGCGCCCGCTTCCCGCGCGATTCGGTCGGCTTGGTCACGCCTCAGCGCATGGTCTTCGATGCCCCTCTGAAATTGGAAGGGGGCAAGCAGTTGGATCGGTACGAACTGGTCTACGAGACCTATGGAACGCTCAACAGCGACCGCAGCAACGCCATCCTGGTCTGCCACGCGCTGTCCGGTGATCATCACGCCGCCGGCTATCACACGCCAGAGGATCGCAAGCCGGGCTGGTGGGATGTGTGCATCGGTCCGGGCAAGCCCTTCGACACGCGAAAGTTCTTCGTGGTGTCACTCAACAATCTTGGCGGCTGCAAAGGCAGCACCGGCCCCAACAGCATCAACCCGGAAACCGGCGTCTGCTTCGGCCCGGACTTTCCCATCGTAACGGTCGGCGACTGGGTCAACAGCCAGCGCCGTCTTGGCGAACGGCTGGGGATCCGGCAATGGGCAGCAGTCGCCGGCGGCAGCCTGGGTGGCATGCAGGTCATGCAGTGGGCCATCCACCACAGCGAGGCCGTGCGTCACGCGCTCATCATCGCGGCGACGCCCAAGCTCTCCGCGCAGAACATCGCCTTCAACGAAGTCGCTCGCCAGGCGATCCTGTCGGATCCCGACTTTCACGAAGGCCGCTACCAGGAACGGGGCGTGATCCCGCGGCGCGGGTTGATGCTGGCCCGCATGCTGGGGCATATCACCTATCTCTCCGAGGACGCGATGCGGGAACGCTTCGGTCGGGAGCTGCGGGCCGGGCGGATTCAATATGGATTTGACGTCGAATTCCAGGTGGAAAGCTATTTGCGCCACCAGGGAACTTCCTTCGTGGACCGGTTCGACGCCAACACCTATCTGCTGATGACCAAGGCACTCGATTATTTCGATCCGGCACAGGATTTCGACGGCAGTCTCGCCGAGGCTTTCAAGGCCAGCCGCTCCCGGTTTCTGGTCGCATCATTCACCAGTGACTGGCGCTTCTCGTCCGCTCGCTCGAGGGAAATCGTCAATGCCTTGATGGAAGTCCGGAAACCGGTTTGCTATGCCGACATCCGCTCGACCCAGGGCCACGATGACTTCCTGATGCCCAACCCGGAGTACCTCGCCGTTCTGGATGCCTACATGCGGCGGGTTGCGGCGGAGTTCGCGGCATGACCTCTCTGCGTCCGGATCTCGAGTTCATCTCCCACTGGGTGCAGCCTCGTGCACATGTCCTCGATCTGGGGTGTGGCGACGGCACGCTGTTGCGTCACCTCCAGGAAACGCGGCAGGTGACCGGATACGGTCTGGAAATCGACCCGGACAATGTCGTGAAATCCGTGGAAGCGGGGATTCAGGTCATCCAGATGGACATCGACCAGGGACTGGATGCCTTCGCCGATCAATCTTTCGACTACGTCATTCTGACGCAGGCGCTGCAGGTGGTAAGACACCCGGATCGGCTGCTGGCCGAGATGCTGCGCATCGGACGCAAAGGAATCGTCACGTTTCCCAACTTCGGCTACTGGCGTAGCCGCATGCAAATTGCCTGGCGCGGCCGGATGCCGGTGTCCGAGACGCTGCCGAATGCATGGTACGATACGCCCAACATCCATCTTTGCACGGTCAAGGACTTTGAGTCCCTTTGCCGCGAACAGGGTTACCGCGTGCTCCACCGTCAAGTCGTCGACTCGGCCCACCACGGCAACCGTCTGATGAGCCATCTGCCGAATCTCCTCGGCGAGATTGCGCTCTACAGCCTCACGGCTGCGCATCGCCGTGGCTCGAGTCTTGAATAATGCCCATTTTGCGTTAGAGTGAAGCGAGGTTCGGAATGTTCAGGGAGGCTTTCATGACAATACCAAGGTTCCGAGCATTCGCATGGGCTGCTGCATTCGGGCTGATGGCCGCATTCACGTCAGTCGTGCAGGCCAACAGCTTCGAGTATGAAAACTATGTCTTCCATTACAATGCGCTGCGCACCGACGAGTTACCGGTGGAGTCCACGCAGAAGGCAGGCATCGTTCGTAGCCGCAACCGCGGCATGATCAATCTCGCGCTACGTCAGAAGTCTGCAGACGGCAGCACCGTCGCGCTCCCCGCGGAGATCTCGGCCAGTGCGGTGAATCTGAACAACCAATATCGTGAATTAACACTCCGCGAGATGCGCGACGGAGACGCCATCTACTACATCAGTGATTTTCCCATCAGCGGGCGGGAAACGCTGCGATTCCAGGTCAACGTGCTGCCGGAAGGCGCAAAAAAGCCTTTCAAGGTGCAGTTTGAAAAGCAGTTCTTTACAGATCCGTGACGCGAGAAAAGGCCGTCACCGCGCATGACCCGCTACGAGGTATGCGCCGGAACGGCCCCAACCGTGCCGGCGATACCCGGCCCGCGCCTCAATTTGGAATCCACCTCGGCTGATACCGGCCGCTTTGAAATCCCTTGAAGAAGACACGCAGCGACAGGTGTTGTACCGGGCTTTCGAGCGCATCGAAAGAGAGTGCCGATTCAGGAGCGTAGGTCTGGTACTCGCGCCCATCGACGAGCAACCGATACCACGGCTGATCCCGGTCGGGTGCGGGAAGAGCTTGTTGGGGATACCACTCTTCGCGGCCGAGGAACCGGGGGTCGACGTCGAGAACCACGCCCCGGTAACCGAGTTCCCTGTGTTCCACGACCTGGCCGGGCGCGAACTTCGCTTGACAGACGATCGCCATGACATGCTCCTTTACTATTCTTCTAGGTGGATGACGGGAAGAAGGGGATTTTCTTCCTCTTTTTCCTCCGACAGCGTCGGTAGCGACTCGTTCAATCTAACGGCTTCGCCGGTGCCGCCTTGAGCGTCACGTTTCGTTGAGCCGCGGTAAAAGTGCGACGAGATTGCACGGCTGATGGCGCGCGTCGAGTTGGTGGCGAATGATGTGATCCCAACCGGTTTGGCACGCACTCCTGGAGCCGGGCAGGCAAAAGATCACGGTCGCGTTCGCAACGCCCGCGAATGCGCGGGACTCCATCGTCGATACACCGATTTCGGAGAAGGAAATCTGCCGAAACAGCTCGCCGAAGCCATCGATGCGGCGGTCCAGCAGCGGCCCGATGGCCTCCGGGGTCCGATCTCGCCCGGTCAGTCCTGTCCCGCCCGTGGTCAGGATCACCTCGACCCGGGGATCGGCGATCCAAACGCTGACCTGCGCCCGCAGCCGATACAGATCATCGGGCAAGAGTATCCGATCCTGCAGGCGATGGCCCGCTGACTGCAAACGCTCGACGAGTAGATCTCCGGATGTATCGGTCTCGGGCGTACGGGTATCCGACAGGGTCAGCACGGCGCAGCGCAGGGGCCGGAATTGGACTTGTGCAGGCATGGTCAGCCGTCCTCCTGAAAGAATTCGCGCGCAAGACCGCGTAACGCGCCCAGCTGACCATGAAAGAAGTGGGTCACACCCGGCAAGCAGACGATATGCGGCGGCGCGACGAGGGTCTTCGCCCACGCGATCACCCGATCTGCCGCGACAATTTCATCGGCCATGCCCTGGATCAGCCACCAGGGACAGCCCAACGGCCGAGCCGGGAGACCGGTAAACCGATCGACAGGCGGCGCCACCGTGAGCAGGCGCGACGGGGACACGGCGAACGCGAGTCGGATCGCCACCCAGGCGCCGAACGAGAAGCCGGCCAACGCAGGCCTACGGGCTGGCCACTGTTCTGCCGCCCACTCGAAGACCGCCCGCGCGTCTTCGGCTTCGCCTCGTCCCTCGTCATAAGTCCCCGCGCTGGCGCCGACCCCACGGAAATTGAAGCGGACGGCGTGCCAGCCCACGTCGGTGGCCGCACGAGCGATGGTGGTGACGACCTTGTTGTCCATCGTGCCACCGAACCGGGGATGCGGATGGCAGATCACGGCAACCCGCGGCGGATCGCTGGCCGCCACCGGCCGGTCCACGTGCACCTGCAGGTTTCCGGCCGGTCCGACGAGGAATCCAGGATCCTCCGATAACGCGCCCCGCTTGGCCTCGTCCGTGCCGTTCATGTTGCCAGTGTGACCGTACCGAAGGCGTACAGGCGGCCTGAATGCCGCCCGTAAACCAAGCTCTGATTGGATATCAACGGTCCGGCCTTGCCCAGGCTGCGTCCGACGACGATCAGCGGTTCATCCTGCGGCGGGGCGATGAAACTCAACTTGAGGGCTGCCGTCGACATGCGCGTGATGCGTGCGTTCAGCCCAAAACCTGCAAAGACCCCAACATTGTCGCAGGCGAGCAGTTGTGCACCGGCAGCCAGTGCGCCGCCGGAATCACGCATTTCGGGGATGTCCGACGCTTCGATCACGCACCGGCCGGGCCCCATCTGCCGGAGCGACAGACCGGGCAAGCGTTTCTTCATATTGGCCTCGAGCAGCGCGCCCATGCGCCCGGTATCCGTCTCCCCGTTCCAGACCTGGGCCAGATCCGGTGCCTCCGGCAATGCCTCGGGCGCCTCTCCTCCAGCATGGGCGAAGACCCATTGCCCCTGCGCGACGAGCTGCCCCTGTACATCGCGAACTTCGGAGGCGATGAACGCGAGCGTGCGCCCCGCCCGCATCAGCTGGGCAGACGCGGTGACATCGCCCTCGCGCGCGGGTCGCAGATAGACGATCTGCCCATCGAGGGGCCGGATGGACCTCAGGTCTGCCCCAGGATCCCAGGCTGCCGCAGTTTCGATCCGTGCCGCGTCCAGCAGCAGCGTGGCCAGAATCCCGCCGTGGATCACGCCACCGTCGGCGTTCAGCAAACGCGTATCGTAGGCCAGCCTGAGCCTCTGCGCCGGCTCACGCGGATCGAGCTCGATGCCGAGAAAGCGCACCCAGCCCTCCTGTGCGTAGGTCGCCGCCAAAAGCTCGGGCAGGCCGGCAGAAGTCCTTTCCATTTGCATGTATTTCCCTGTCGTATGTCGAAAAAAAACTAGAATCGCCACCCCAAGCGCAGGATATGGAATTCGACGCCGTCGTTAGGTGGGGCGATGCTGGCGTTGGAAAGATGCTGGAACCGGTAGCCGATTCGCCACCTCCCCCAGGCAGGACGCCATTCGATGCCGACATGATCGCCGAATTGGAAAGCGGAGGCGAGATTATTGTCCTCGAAACGCACGGCTGACAGGAGATGGACGCCGATTCCTGCATCCAGTGTCAAAGAACCGCTCGCATAGTCGCGTCGCGCCGCCAGAACGGGCGTAGCGCCCACGTCCCACAGGGCGTTGTTATTCTCCCGATCCCACCAACGGCCCAGCATCACCTCAGGCGTAACAACCCATGACCATGCACCGGTTCGGGCCAGCCAGTAGCTCTTCGGCGAGATCAGCGTGAGGCGCAGGAGGTAACCTGAATCACCTGTAGTACCCAGTTCCACCACCCCAGGTCGCCAGGCAGCCTGCGCAGGCGCAGCCGTTGCGAACGCCAACAGGAACACCCCCGAACCGAGGCCCATCTCCCGCATTCCATCCTCCTTGAAACCGCTTTCTTGCGTCTGACATGGACCGATACTAACGTTTCCAGTTCCGCTCACGCCTCTGGCATGCGCCTCCGCCTATCTTCAAAGGAAATATCGCCGTGTGGACCGAACTTCTGGGTCAATATGCGCTGTTCGCCGCCAAACTGATCACCGTGTTTCTGGGCGCCATTGCCTTGATCGTGATTGCGGCCGGCCAGCGCCGGCGGTACCCCTCGCGCGAACGGGGGCAGTTGCAGCTCGAACACTTGAATCGGCATTACGAACGGCTGCGCGATGATCTGCGGCGCAAACTGCAGCCCGACAAGAAAAGCCGTTGGCAGCGGCTGCGCGAACACCGTCCGTGGCGCAGCAGGTCCCCGGCCGTCAAACCAACCGACAGCGGGCGGCGGATCTTCGTCCTGAACTTTCACGGGGACTTGCAGGCGTCGGCGACTGCCTCGCTGCGCGAGGAGATTTCCGCACTGTTGCAGGTCGCCGACAGCCGTGACGAAGTCGTGGTACGACTGGAAAGCAGCGGCGGGCTCGTCCACGCCTATGGACTCGCCGCCTCGCAGTTGCAGCGGCTGCGCGACCGTGGCGTCACGCTCACCATCTGTGTCGACAAGATCGCCGCCAGCGGGGGTTACATGATGGCCTGTGTGGGCCAGCGCATCGTCGCGGCGCCGTTCGCCATCATTGGCTCCATCGGGGTCGTGGCCCAGTTACCCAATCTCCATCGCCTGCTGCAGCGGCGCGACGTCGACATCGAACTGCACACGGCAGGCGAATTCAAGCGCACGCTCACCGTGCTGGGTGAGAACACACCCGAAGGGCGGGAGAAATTCCGTCAGGAACTGGATGAAACCCATGCCCTGTTCAAGCAGTTCGTTCGCCAGCATCGCAACAGGCTGGACATCGACCGGGTCGCTACGGGGGAGCACTGGTATGGCACCCAGGCACTGGAGCTACGCCTCGTCGACGAGATCGCCACCAGTGACGACTATCTGCTGCGCCAGCTCGACCAGGCCCAGCTCTATCGTCTTCGGTATCGTCTTCCTCAACCCGCCGCGCGTCGACTCATCGGGCTCGGGGGGCGCTTGGGCGACGCTGCGTTCAAATGGCTCATGGCGCGCACCGGCCGGCCTGCGGCCGTTGATATCGATCATTAACAGAAAAAGTAAAAAATTCTTTGGTGATTGACAAACCGAGGAGGACTCCGTAAGATCCCGCCCATCGACCGGATCGATCCGATCGCCGGTCATCGAGCAAGTTCATGGCACCGTGTCTCCTCCTGAAAGGACCCCCTCGTCCTTTCACGCACTTGACCCCCTGATCCTCAGGGGGTTTTTTTTGCGCTCATCCTTCGCGATTGGCCTCGGGTACACTGAGACCAGGATCGGCGCAGGATCGATCTTCCCGCCACCGCAACAGGAGCCCGCGATGAAATTTCGGAAAGCACACCTCTTGTCAGGACTCGCCCTCGCCCTGCCCATGTTAGCCAGCGCCCACAGCGGTGACCACACCGACCCCGTGGTATACCGCCACGCGGGGTTCTACATGATTGGCTGGCACTTCCAGCCCATGGCTGACATGATCAAGGGCGAGAAACCCATGGACGCCAAGGCTTTCGCGAGGCACGCCACCGCGGTGGCCCATATTGCCCCGCTCCTCGCCGAAGGCTTCGCAAATGGCCCGCACAAGGGCAAGACTGACGCGAAACCGGCCATCTGGAAGAACTACGCTGACTTCTCAAAGAAAATGAAGGCATTCGAGGAAGAATCCCAGCGTTTGGCTGAGGTGGCGCAAGGAGGAGAAACCGGCCAGGTCAAGGAGCAGTTCATGAAAACTGCCCAGACCTGCAAAGCCTGCCATGACGATTACCGCAAGAATTGAGCGTTCAGAGTCCGGTGGCGATCCAGGCTGCCAAGGCGATGCTCAGCATCCCCAGGATCAATGCCCGCCAAATGGAAACCTCCGTTTGAGCGGGCGGCTGGCCAAGCCCGCACTCGACCTCTTTTTTTCCTGTGAACATCGCCTTGACCAGGTTCTCGCCCAGTCGCCATCGATAATAGGCAATGGCGATCACATGCAGCGCCACCGCCGCGATCAGCACGTTGATGTTTAGCTTGTGAACAGCGGTGGCCGCGCGGCTGAACCGTGCCGAGACATGACTCGCCAGCGGCCCCCGGAAAAAAATATCGTCGCTCGCAAACAGCCCTGTCACCACCTGCGTCAGCACCAGCGCCAGCAGGAGCAGCACCATGTAGCCGCCCAGCGGATTGTGACCCAGATAGGACTGATGGCGTCCCTGCGCAAGATCGACCCCGTAGCGCCATGCTGCGCGGGGGGAGGCCAGAAAACTGCTGAAGCGCGCATGAAAGCTACCGAAAAATCCCCACATCAGACGAAACACGAGCAGCGCCAAAATGGCGTAGCCGGCAAGAAGGTGATAGCGCATCCACTCCAAGCCGCCTTGGGCAGTCGACCAGGCGACGACGAGCAATGCCACGAGAATCCAGTGAAACAGCCGAACCGGCAGATCCCACACGACAACGGGACGAACGGTGCCTGCCTTTTGTTGCTTATCCAAGGTGCTCAATCTCCTCCAGGTGGGCATCGGCCCCGGCAGGGGCCTTGAGGCGCGGGGGACTGCATCGCCGCGCCGTGCGCCAGGTCAATGACTCGCCCGCGGCGGTTTGCTCAGTCCGGCGCAGGAGGCTAAGCTAGCTTGCGCTACCCATTCTCGCGGCGAGTCTGGGGTGTCGTCCAGTGAAGATTTCCAAGGAGACATGATGAACAAGCTGAGCGCGGGCCTGATGCTGGTCCTCCTATCCAGCGCGCCCGGTTGGGCATTGGCCCAGCAGACGTCCGCCCCTGTAGCGGACGAGAAGGGCGCAAGTCTGCCCGACCGGGACCAGATCTATGGGTTCGATCTGATGACGAAAGATGAGCGCAAGCAATACCGCGAACGTTATGAAGCGATCCAATCGGATGACGAGCGCCGGTCCTTTCTCGAAGCACACCAGACGCGGATGCAGGAACGTGCCCGCGCACTGGGCTTCGGGACCCCGGAACAAGGACAGGAGATGGCTCGGGAGGGAACTCTTGTGAAGGGCGGCTCTGACGGGAGCAAGCCGAAAAAGACCGGGCACGGCATCCACGATTACCTGCACTATTGATCAGCGACCCGCATCGATCGAACGGAAGGCGCCTCACGGCGCCTTTTTTCGTGCACCCGGCGGGTCAAGAAAACGCGCCACTTGCCGTTATCCGGACTGACATGTTCGCAACATTTCGCTCGATTGTTGCAGCGTGGCTCAAAAGACGATCTGACGGGAGTGCCTAACATGAAAATCCATCAAATATGGGGTGCAGCGGTGCTGGGTTGCTCGACCGCCCTGGCTCATGCCGACATGACGCTTCTCGATTACGAGGAGATGGCCAACATCAGCGGGCAGGCCTATTACCTCTCGCTGGGCTCGGTCGCCATCCCCTTCGGCCTGAAAACCCTTGCGGAACGACACATCCAGATCGGCCCGCTCGGTATCAGCGCCTTCGCGCTCGGCGTCGAAAGCCGCGCGCAACCCCTTTTCACGATATCTCGAAACTTGCTCGTCGCCAGTTTCAATGGGATCAATACCACCGCCTACGGAGCCATCGAAGCGGCACTTGGAGCAGCGCCGGCGCCTTACGGAACGATCGGGACCACGGTATGGGGCTACGTCCCGCTGCCGACGCTCAAATTCGAGTAAACCGGGCGAGGTCATCGCGCCCTGAGCACCGGCGCTCTCGGGCATCCGGCGCTATCCGGTCAGTTCCTCATACACGGCTAGGGTTTGCGCCACCACGTGCGCCTCGGTGAACTGCTCGATCACCCGCGTGCGCCCGGCCTGGCCCATCCGTTGGCAGCGTTCAGGATTGGCGAGCAACGTTTCCAGGGCTTGCGCGAGCGCATCGGCATCGCGCGGCGGCACGAGCAGTCCGTTGACGCCATCCCGGACGATCTCGCGGCATCCGGGCCGATCGGCGGCAATGAGGGCGCAGCCGCAGGCCGCGGCCTCAATCAGGATGCGCGGCACGCCCTCCCCATAAGCCGTCGGCAAACAGACGATGTCGGTCGCCGCGAGAATCTCCGGCATGTCCTGCCGATAACCCCACCACTGCACGGCACCCGCGGCGTTCCATGCGGCCAGTTCCTGTTCCGTCAGGCTGTCCGGATTGCCCGGATCCGGCAGACCCAGCAGCACGAACTCCGCCGCCACGCCGCCAGCCCGCAACCGGCGGGCCGCCGCGACGAATTCCGCCACCCCTTTGTCGCGCAGCATGCGCGAGGCGAATACCACGCGCGCGCAACCGCCCGAGGGACGCGGCAGCGGCCGATAGCGCGCAGGATCGACCCCGCAACCCAGGATGACCTGCGCCTGATCGGCCGCGACAAAAGCTTGATCAACGAAGAAATTCCGGTCATCCGGGTTCTCGAAAATCGCCCGGCAGCGCGCTCCGCCCAAAGCCAGTCGATAGGCCATCCCGACCCCCCGTCGCAGCACCCGGCCAGTCAAACCGGGCGCCGTGGTGAAGACCCAGCCCCGTCCCGGAATGGTCGCCACATACGGCGCCGTGCCCAATAGACGCGCCATGAGGCCGCCGTAGAGCGCGGGCTTGATGGTGTACAGATGCACCAGATCGGGCTGCACCTGCCGATAAAGCCGTCCCAGAGCCAGCGGGCTTTGAAGCTCGCGCCAAGGCGCCATGCCGCGGCGGGTGAGCGGCAGGGGATGAAAAATGATTTCCTCGTCCGCGAGCAAGGCGCGGCCGGCCGCCTCGGGTTCTGGTGCCGCCAGATGCACTGTCCAGCCCGCCGCGCGCGCGGCGCGGGCCATGGCAAGACGATGCGCCAGGAAATAAGGCACCGTGTTGTGCACGTACAAGAGCCGCCGACCGGGCATGATCCCCTCCCAGGCAAACCGGGGATTCTAATTCAGTCGCAGGCCGGGCCGACGCGGTAAGATAGCGGTTTTGACCTGCCGGACGAGCCCGTGCCCCCGCGTGTCAGCGTCGTGCTTCCCACTTACAACCGCGCCGGCGTACTCGGCCGCGCGGTGCGCAGCGTGCTGGCCCAGAGCGAATCCGATCTCGAGCTCATCGTGGTGGATGATGCCTCCACTGACGAGACGCCGCGCGTCTTGGCCGGTTTCGACGACCCACGCCTGCATGTGTTGCGCCACGACAGCCGGCGCGGCGGCGCGGCCGCGCGCAACACCGGCCTTGCCGAGGCGCGCGCAGATTGGGTCGCCTTTCAGGACAGCGACGATGAATGGCTGCTCGACAAACTCGCCCGCCAACTCGCCTTGACCGCAGAGAATTCAGCACTGGGCGCAGTCTACTGCGCCTTCGTGCGCATCAGCGGGGAGGATGCCACACGCACGCCGGCTCCGAAGCACAAGCGGCGTGCCGGCTGGCTGCATGCCGACATCCTGCGCGACAGCTTCATCAGCACGCAGACGCTCCTGGTGCGGCGCGCGGCGCTGGACGCCGTGGGCGGATTCGACGCCGAGCTGCCGCGTTTCCAGGACTGGGAACTGATGATGCGCCTCAGTCGCCAGCATCCCATCGGCTGCGTGGATGAACCGCTGGTGATCGTGCACACCCTACCCGATGCCATCACGGCCGATGCCGTCGCGCGCCTGCGCGCCCGGACACGCATCGTCGAGCGCCATGCGCTGTGGCTGGCGGCACATCCGCGCACACTGGCCGAGCATCTCTACGCCATCGGTCATCTGCACGCCCTGGCCGGCGAGACCGCGGCGGCGCGGCACTGGCTGCGCCGGGCCGTGGCAGTCGATCATCGGTTTCTGAAAGCTTGGGCCGCGTTGGCCCTGACCGGCCTGGGCACGGCGGGCTACGCGCGGGCAACGCGGCTGCGCGGACAGTGGCGCGAAGCATGACTGCACCGGCCCTCCCGACCCTCGCCATCGTCATCGTCAACTGGAACGCCGGCGATCAGCTGCGCGCCTGCCTGCAGGCCTTGACCGACGCCAAACGAACGCAGTTCTGCCTGCAGCACGTCGTGGTGGTGGACAACGCCTCGAGCGATGACTCGTTGCTCGATCTGCCTGACGACGCCCTGCCGCTGCAGATCATCCGCAATCCGGACAATCGCGGCTTCGGTGCCGCCTGCAACCAGGGCGCCCGGCGGTGCACCACCGATTGGCTGCTCTTTCTGAACCCCGACACGCGGGTGGAACCCGAAGCCCTCGATCGAGCCATCGCCCATCTGCAGAGCGCAGACGGTGACCCAGCAGGGGTGTGCGGCGCCCATCTGCTGGACGCGCGCGGCGGCACCCATCGGCATTGCGCGCGCCGCGCCACACCCCTGCGCATGCTGGCGCACCTCTGCGGCATCGATCGCCTGACGCCCTGGACCAGCGGCTACCTGATGCGCCGCTGGGATCACGCCGACAGTCGCCCGGTCGATCACGTCATGGGCGCGTTCTACCTCATCCGGCGCCCGCTGTTCGAGGCGCTAGGCGGCTTCGATGAGCGCTTCTTCGTCTATCTGGAGGATCTGGATCTGTCTGAGCGGGTCCAGCAGGCGGGCTTCGCGCTGCATTACCGCGCCGATGTGCGCGTCTTCCACAAGGGTGGCGGCACCTCGGAGCAGGTCAAGGCGCGCCGGCTCCATTACAGCCTGAATAGCCGCCTGCGCTACGCGCGCAAACATTTTTCGCTCCCCGGCGCCGTCGCGATCTGGGCCGGCACCCTCCTGCTCGAGCCACCGCTCAGGCTGGGCCAAGCGCTGGCGCGCGGTTCCATCGCCCAGGCCGGCGAGACGCTGCGGGCCTACCGCTGGCTGCTGCGCGATCTGCCGGCCTGCTGGCGTTTGCCGAGCCCATCTGTCCGATGAAGGTGCTGTTGCTGAGTCGCTACGGCCGCCAGGGCGCCAGCACGCGTTTGCGGGCCTTGCAATATCTGCCGCATCTCGCAGGCGATGGCATTGACGTCGCGTGGGCGCCGCTGCTCGATGATGCCTATCTCGAGTCGCTCTACGGCGCCGGACGACGGCCGTGGCCGCAGGTGGCGCGAGCCTATCTCGCGCGTCTGATGCAACTGCTGCGCGCGAGGGATTTCGATCTGCTCTGGATCGAAAAAGAGCTGTTCCCCATGCTGCCGGCCACGGTCGAGCGCCTGCTGGCAGCAACCGGCACGCCCTATGTCGTCGATTACGACGATGCCCTGTTCCACAACTACGACCTGCACCGCAGCGCGCTCGTGCGTCGCCTGCTGGGGCACAAGATCGATCGCGTCATGGCCGGGGCGCGCCTGGTCATCGCCGGTAACGACTATCTCGCCGCGCGCGCCCGGCAGGCCGGCGCACGCTGGATCGAGCAACTGCCGACGGTGATCGACCTCGAACGCTATCCCGCCGTGCCGGATACGGCGCCCGATCCGGCCCGCCCTTTCACCATCGGCTGGATCGGCTCTCCGCAGACAGCAGACTACCTCGCTGCCGTCGCGGAGCCCCTGCGCCGACTGCTGGATCGGCGCGGGGCGCGCCTGGCGCTCATCGGCGCCGGCCGCGGCGCGCCGGCGGACCTGCCGGCCGAGGTCCGCCCGTGGTCGGAAGCGGGCGAGGTGGCGGACATCGCCACCTTCGATGTCGGCATCATGCCGCTGCCCGATGCCCCGTGGGAGCGCGGCAAGTGTGGCTACAAGCTGATCCAGTACATGGCCTGCGCCAAGCCGGTGGTGGCCTCGCCGGTGGGCGTCAACCGGCAACTGGTGACGCCCGGAGTGAACGGTTATCTCGCCACGACAGCCGTGGAGTGGCTACAGGCGCTGGAACGACTGCAGGCGGACCGCGCGCTTGGCCCGTATCTGGGCGCAGCGGGCCGCACCCTGGTTGTCGACCGGTACTGTCTGCAAGTGACGGCGCCGCGACTGGCGTCGCTCTTGCGCCGCGCCGCGCATTCCTGAGCCATGCCCTCGATGGGCCGGGTTTCTCTACAATGAGCAGTGTCGCCACGCGGACGACACACCGGGGTGCCGTCATGCATGACGCATCATCGGCAGAGCGATGAAAGGCCGCAAGCGAAGGAGCAGAGCCGTGTTCAAGCGCTGGGGCATACGCGATCGCATGCTGCTGATGGCGCTGGTGCCACCGACGCTGATCGCGCTCATCCTGGGCTTTTACGTCATCAACCTGCGCATCCAGGAACTCGCCCAGATCCATCAGGACAAGGGTGAAGCCCTGACGCGCCAGATGATTCCTGTGGCCCGCGACGCGCTCACGAGCGGAAACCGGTCGCTCTTGGCCGATCAGGTCGCCGTGATGCTGGGCACGCCCAGCGTAGTGGATGTCGTCATCACCGACCGGCGCGGAGAGATCGTGCTGCGTCGCAGCCGGCCGCCGCAGGAAGATCTCGCCGATGCCTCCCGCTTCAGTCGCTGGCTCCGCGTGAGCGAACGCGACGAGACGCTCTTCACTCGCGCCATCCCGGCGGCGGCCAACGAGGACGATATTCTCGGCGAGGTGAC
Source organism: Candidatus Macondimonas sp. (assembly GCA_035325645.1). Taxonomy (GTDB): domain Bacteria; phylum Pseudomonadota; class Gammaproteobacteria; order UBA5335; family UBA5335; genus Macondimonas. The sequence continues at coordinate 22,081 of DAOKZK010000012.1, forward strand.
CATCCGCCTCTCGCGCACCCTGACGCGCATGCGCCAGATGGAAGTCTTGTTCAACGGCACACTGATCATCGGGGTCGGACTACTGATCAGTTACTTCCTGGCCCTCAGCACCAGCCGCGACATCGTGGTACCGATCCTGCGCCTGACCCGTGCAGTGCGCAGCTTCCGGCGCGGACAGCTCACGCGGCGCGTCCCCGAGGTGTCAGGCGGGGAACTGGGCACTCTGGAACGCGGCATCAACGCCATGGCCGATGCCCTGCTGGCGATTCGGCAAGAGCTGCAGGGTCAGATCTATCAATCGAACGCCGAACTGCGCACCACGCTGGAGGAACTGGAAGTCAAGAACGTGGAACTGGACCTCGCGCGCCAACGCGCCGAGGAAGCCAGCCGCGTCAAATCCCGATTTCTGGCCAACATGAGCCATGAAATCCGCACGCCCATCAACGGCATCCTGGGCTTCGCCCGACTCCTCGCGGACAAACGGTTGCCCCAGGACGCGCAGGAGTACGCCGACATCATCCGCCAGTCCGCAGAGAATCTCCTGGGAATCATCGAGGACATCCTCGACTTTTCGCGCATCGAGGCTGGCAAACTGAGTCTGCAACCGCTCGATTTCAACCTGCACCGACTGGTGGAGGAAGTGACCGAACTGCTTGCGCCCATGGCCTTTGACAAACGGCTGGAACTGGTGCCTCTCATTTACCGTGATGTGCCGGAGTGGGTGCATGGCGACGTGCACCGCGTCCGCCAAGTGCTGACCAACCTGATCGGTAATGCGGTCAAGTTCACGCTGCACGGCCAAATCACGGTGCGCGCAATGCTCGAGGACAAAACCGATACCGGGACCGTCATCCGCCTGACGGTCACCGATACGGGCATCGGAATCGATGCGCGTCAGCAGCAGCAAATCTTCCAGCCCTTCACACAGGTCGATGCCCGTGCCACCCGCCAATTCGGGGGTACCGGCCTCGGCCTGTTCATCTCCGAGCGACTGGTCCGGGCGATGGGCGGGCAGATCGGGCTCGACAGCACACCAGGAAAGGGTTCGGCATTCTGGTTCACCGTTCCGCTGCGCCCGGCCGACCATCAGCCAAGCAGCGCGCCGGCACCCGCACCTCCCGGAGGCCGTCGGGTGCTGGTCTGGGACGGTTTCGCCCTGGGTCGACGGGCCCTGCGCCATTGTCTGGAAGACTGGGGTCTCCTGGTCGAGGAGGCGGAAACGTTCCAACATCTGCTGCAACGCGCCCGCGAGCAACCGACAACGGTCGTCATCGGGCTCGGCGCACAGGGCCTGGCGTTGCCCGAAGTCAAAGCGCAGTTCCATACCCTGCGCGCCGAGGGCTGCGAGATCATCGCGCTGATCAATTCACTCGACCAGACGCTGCACGAACAGATCCGATCGGCTGGCGCATCGGCGTGCCTGCCCAAACTGCTGAGTCGGCGCGAACTGAAGGCCCGCCTCTGTCAGTCCTTGATTCTGGACGACGCAGCCCAGAAGCCCGCTGGCAGCAGCGATCATGCAGCCGCCCCCCTCGGCGGGTATCGCCTGCTCGTTGCCGACGACAATCGGATCAACCTGCGGCTGCTGGCGACACTGTTGCGGCGCCAAGGGGCGGAAGTAGACGAGGCGAGCGATGGTCAGGGGGCCGTCGAAGCCTTCGCCCAGCGCGCCTACGGCGCCGTCCTGCTGGACGTGCACATGCCGGTGATGAGCGGGCTGGACGCGGTACGCGCCATGCGCCGGCTGGAAGTGCCCGGGCAGCGCACCACCATCCTTGCCGTCACGGCCAACGCGGTTCCCGAGGAATGGGCCACGTTCCGTGCGGCGGGAATGGATGATTGTCTGGTCAAGCCGGTCGACGAACGCCGGTTGCTGGATCTGTTGCGGCAGTACGGCATCGGCAGGGGCGAATCGCCCGATACGGTGCCGGTCGATGCTTCACCAATACTCGATGCGGATTTGCGGGCCATGCTTTTGGCCGATCTCACCGATCAGCAGCGCCAACTCATCGCCGCCGCACAAAGCGGCGACCGTCCCGCCCTGCAGTCCTTGGCGCACAAGATCCATGGATCAGCCGCCTTTTGCCGTCTGCCGGCCCTCAAGGCCGCTGCCGCCGCGCTCGAAAACCACCTCCGCGAAACCGGAAGCAACACGCAAACAGCGGAACTGATCCGACAGTTATCCGCAGCCATTACCCGCGTCCTTTACACGCTGGAATCGCCTCAAGGGGCCGCTTCCTCCATCACGGCATAGGCCACCGCGTAGTCGCGCTCGTCGCTGATAGTGAGCCACAGGCGCGTCTGGCCGCGCCCAGCGACGCAATCTGCTGCGGCTCCATACAATCGCACGCCCGGCGCGCCCCGCGCATCATGCACGACCTCGATCTGCGACGGACCCACACCGTTCCGAAAGCCGGTTCCCAGCGCCTTGGCCACGGCCTCCTTGGCCGCGAAGCGGCGTGCCAGCAGCCGCGCCGGATCGGCAGCGTCGCAGTAGCCGAGCCATTCACCCGCGTGCAGGATGCGCCGGGCAAACCGCTCGCCGTGTCGTTCACAAACGGCGCGTATCCGGCTCACAGCGACGATGTCCGTGCCGATGCCCAGAATCATCCGCGCCGCGCCTCGACCATCAGCCGTTTCATCTCGCGCACCGCCCCGGTCAGGCCGGTCAGCACCGCCCGTGCCACGATGGCGTGACCGATGTTGAGTTCGACGATGGGCGTCAGCGCGGCAACGGGCCCGACGTTGTGATAATTCAGCCCGTGTCCGGCATGCACTTTGAGGCCCTCCTGCGCAGCCAAATCGGCCGCAGCCGCGAGTCGTGCCAGTTCGCGTGCACGCTCGGCAGGGCTCGTGGCACCCGCGTAGCCGCCGGTGTGCAACTCCACAGCCGTGGCGCCGGTCCGCAGGCTGGCGGCAATCTGTTCAGGGTCCGGATCGATGAACAAGGCCACTTCGATTCCGGCCATTTCCAGACGACGGCAGACTTCGGCGATGTCCGCCTCGCGGCTGCGCACATCCAGCCCCCCTTCGGTGGTCAGCTCCTCGCGCCGCTCGGGTACGAGACAGCAGGCCTGCGGGGCGAGCGCGAGCGCGAGCGCCACCATCTCGCCCGTGACCGCCATTTCGAGATTCAGCCGGGTCTGCACCAGTTCCCGCAGCAGCCGGACGTCACGGTCCTGGATATGGCGCCGGTCCTCGCGCAGATGGACGGTGATGCTGTCGGCGCCGGCCTGTTCGGCGATCAGCGCCGCTTGCAGCGGATCGGGATACGCCGTGCGCCGCGCCTGACGCAAGGTCGCCACGTGATCGATGTTCACCCCCAGGGCGGGAAGGAAGGCCGGTGCATGCATGACGAAATCAATCTCCTGATTGCTGGAGTGCCTGTGCGGGTGCGCCGTGCATGGCCTGCCACAGCGCGCGGGTGCGTAGTGGCGCACCGCCCAGCTGCTCGGCGATCAGCGCACGGAACAATCCATTGATCGCAGCGCGGCATGCGGACGGAATCACCAGGGGCTCGGCCGCAAGCGCCAGCAGGGCCGCGCCCCTCACCTCCCACGGCGCGCGCCCGGGCCCCGTGATCGGCCGGGGCAGCGCTTGAGGCGCGCAACGATACCATTGCTCGGCACGAATCGCCTCGCCAAGGCAGTCGTGCGTCCAGGACGGCTCGACGCCCAGACTGCCGAGCAGCGCCTTATCGAAACGGCGCAGCGTGCTGCTCAGGCAGCGAGCGGTCACAAGGTCATGCAGCGCCTGCCCATAGGCTGCGAACAGCTCAGGGTCCGCGTCGTGGCGACGACACAACCGCAACAGGAGTTCATTGACATAGAAACCGCCCAGCAAGGCCTCGCCACGCAGGGCAAAAGGCGGCCGGGTCGCCTCCCATTCGCTGAGCACCGGCAGTTCGCCACGCCCGCTCCAGGACACCAGCATGGGCTGAAACGGTTGCAGGGCCACATGACGGCGCCGCGCGCGCGCGCCCTTGGCGAGCACGCCGAGCCGTCCGGCGGCGGCCGTGAGCAATTCCACGATCTGGCTGGTTTCGCCATGGGCTCGGACATGCAGGACGTAGGCCGGCACCTGAGCGGCGCGCGGCACCATCAGTCGTAGCCGAAACGGGTCAGTGCGGCGGGTTCATCGGCCCAGTTCTCGCGCACCTTCACCCAGAGGCTCAGGAACACGGGTTCCTGCCATTGCCGACTGATTTCCAGACGTGCGGCCCGGCCGATCCGCTTGAGCTGTTCGCCCTGTCGGCCGATCACCATGCCCTTGTGGGAATCCTTCATGACCCAGATGACCGCCCCCAACTCCAGCCCGTTCTCGGTGCGTGCAAAGCGCTCCACTTCGACGGTCATTCCGTAGGGCAGTTCTTCGTGCAGCTGCAGCAGGAGTTGCTCGCGCAACAGCTCGCCGGCCAGGAAGCGCTCGCTGCGATCGGTGGGGATGTCTTCTTCGAACACAGGCGGGGAGAGGGGCAGGTGATGAACCAGTTCCTGCTCCAAGGCGGCAACATTGTCGCCTTTCATGGCGGAGACCGGCACCACGAACGTGAAATCCGCACGCCGCTGTCCTTCGGCAATCAGCGCCAACAGTCGACTGCGCGGCTGCACCCGGTCGATCTTGTTGAGGACCCACCCCAGCGGGCGGCCGCACCCGCGGATGGCATCCAGTACTGCCTGATCCTGATCGGTCCACCGCGCCGCATCGGACACCAGCACCACGACATCGGCATCCTCCACCGCGCCCCGCGCAACCTGGACCATATACCGCCCCAGTGCATTGCCGGCGCGATGAATGCCGGGCGTGTCGATGAACACCATCTGTGCACCCGGAACGTTGTGGATGCCCACAATGCGATGACGCGTCGTCTGCGCCTTGTGCGTCACGATGCTGATCTTCTGCCCGAGCAGGCGATTGAGCAGGGACGACTTGCCCACGTTCGGGCGACCGACCAAGGCAACACGGCCGCAGCGATGGATGCCGCGCTCAGCCACCGGTCACGCTCAACAGAGCCAGGCTGGCCGCTTGCTGCTCGGCCTCGCGTCGACTGCTGCCCACGCCTCTGAACGATACACCCGCGGCCGGGATCTGGCAGAGCACCTCGAAGCGCTGCCCATGCTCCGGCCCTGTCACGGCTTCGAGCTGATAGATGGGCAGCGACGCGGCTTGCGCCTGGAGGTACTCCTGCAGCCGGGTCTTGGGATCCTTGAGTTCGCCCTCGGCCGGGAGGTTCGCCAGGCGGTCCGCGAACAGGTGCTGCACCACGGCCGTACCCGCATCGGTCCCTCCGTCGAGGCAAACCGCGCCAAGAACGGCTTCCAGCGCGTCTGCCAATATGGATTTGCTGCGATGCCCGCCAGTCTTGCGCGCGCCGGCGCCCAAACGCAAGCTGCGACCGAGGTCGAGATCACGGGCGATGGCAGCCAGCGTATCGCCTTTCACCAGGCTGGCGCGCAGGCGGCTCAGAACCCCCTCCGACGCCTGCGGACAGCGATCGTACAATGCACGACCAATCACGAAATTGAGCAGCGCATCACCGAGGAATTCCAGCCGCTCGTTGTTGCGGCGCCCGACGCTGCGATGCGTCAGCGCAGCGTCGAGCAGCTCGGGATTCCGGAAGCGATACCCCAGTCGATCCGAGAGTTGGTCCAGCTGCGGCCTCACGATCGCTTCACCTGGGTCGCATGTTGAAACTTCATCACGAGGTCGATGTTGGCGACCCAGGGGATTCGGACCTCGTAGTCCACAGCGACCTCAAAGCCGTGCTGCCCGGGAACCACCACGATGTCGTCGGCCTTGGCATGCTGGATCGAGTTGATCTGGAAACGGCGCAGCAGGAGATCCTTCAGGCGCCTTGCGTTGAGATCGGATTCGCTCACCCCTTGACTCAGGGAGTCGACCGACGAACGGACCTCGAGGTATTCCATGTAGACCGGCAACACCGCGAACGCCGTATAGACGGCGAATCCCCCCGCGCCGATATAGATCATCAGGCTCAACAACCCGATGCCCCGTTGTTTGCGTCTGACCTGCATGGTTCCCCCTCCTTCGCACTCGCTCCGGGACGTCCCCGGCACGGCGCGCACGGGGCCGCTCATTCGATCGCCTTGCCTATTCTCGACCACAATGGCATCCCGGCGTCGGAATCCCAATTCATCCATATTCTGAACGCACGCCCCACCAGATTGGCGTCCGGGACGGTCCCCCACCGGCGGCTGTCGTCGCTGTTGTCCCGATTGTCTCCCATGACGAAATACTGATCCGGCGGGACGACGGCACGCATGTTGTAGGATGGCCTGCCGGTGGTCTTGAGCACATGATGCGTCACATCGCCGACCTGTTCCTCGAACTCCCAGGTTTCCCAACGTGCCGGCACGCCCGGACCGGTATAGCGTCCCTTCGGAGTTATCGGCAGGGGCTCGCCATTCACGTAGACCTGCTTGTCGCGATAGACGATTTCGTCACCAGGCAGGCCGATGACCCGCTTGATGAAGTCCTTGGACGGATCCTCGGGAAATCGGAACACCATTACGTCACCGCGCTCGGGATAGCCAAAGGGCACCAGGCGTGTGTTGAAGACCGGCAACCGCACGCCGTAGGCGAATTTGTTGACCAAGATGAAATCCCCGGTCAGCAGGGTGGGCACCATGGAGCCGGAGGGAATGCGAAAAGGCTCGACGAGGAAGGATCGGACCAGGAACACGGCCAGCACGACGGGAAACAGACTCCGGCCGAACTCGACCAGCCCGGACGGACCCCCGCCACCACTGCGACGCCGCGCCGGCTCCCAGCGGTAGCGATCCAGCGCCCACAGCACGCCGGTGATCACCGTAAGGATGACGAGCAACAGGGAGAAATCGGCTCGCATGCGAACTCCTTAATTACGTTTTTTCTGCTGTCACTCGGGTTTCTTGCCCACATCCAGAATGGCAAGGAAAGCCTCTTGCGGCACCTCGACCTTGCCGATCTGCTTCATGCGCTTCTTCCCCGCCTTCTGCTTTTCCAAGAGCTTTTTCTTTCGGGTGATGTCGCCGCCGTAACACTTGGCCGTGACGTTCTTGCGCATCGCCTTGACGGTGGTGCGCGCGATGACGTGGCTGCCGATCGCAGCCTGAATCGCCACCTCGAACATCTGCCGGGGAATCAGATCGCGCATGCGCTCGGCGAGCTGGCGCCCGCGGTAGGCAGTCTGTGCCCGGTGCACGATCACCGACAGGGCGTCCACCCGCTGGCCGTTGATCAACAGATCCAGCCGCACCAGATCGGCGGGCTGGAAGCGCTCGAAATGATAATCGAAGGAGGCGTAGCCCCGACTGACCGACTTGAGCTGGTCGAAGAAATCCAGCACCACCTCGCTCAGCGGCAATTCATAGACGATCGAGACCTGGCTGCCGAGATATTGCAGCTTCATCTGCACCCCGCGGCGCTGTTCACACAGAGTCAGCACACCGCCCACGTAATCCTGCGGACAGAGGATGTTGGCCTGGATGATGGGTTCGCGGATCTCGGCCATCTCGTTGACCGGCGGCAGCTTCGACGGATTGTCGACGTGCAGCAGTTCGCCTGCGTGCGTCAGGACCTCATAGACCACGGTCGGCGCGGTGGTGATGAGATCGAGGTCGTACTCGCGCTCCAGACGCTCCTGGATGATCTCCATGTGGAGCATCCCTAAGAAACCGCAGCGGAACCCGAACCCCAGTGCCGTGGAGGTCTCCGGCTCGAAGTGCAGGGCGGCATCGTTGAGGCGCAGCTTCTGCAGCGCCTCCCGCAAGTGCTCGTAGTCGTCGCTGTTGACGGTGTACAGCCCGGCAAACACCCGCGGCTGCACCTGCTTGAACCCCGGCAGGCGCTCGGCACACGGTCGATCGGCCAAGGTCACGGTGTCGCCGACCGGGGCGCCATCGATCTCCTTGATGCCCGCGATCAAATATCCCACCTCGCCTGTCTCCAGGCGCGGGCGGTCGACCATCTTGGGCGTGAAGACCCCTACCCGCGCGCCGGCATAGCTGCGCCCGCTCGACATCATCATCACCTTGTCACCGGCACTGACGCGACCGTTGACGACGCGGATGAGTGACACCACGCCGACGAAATTGTCGAACCAGGAGTCGATGATCAGCGCCTGCAGCGGCGCGTCGGGGTCGCCCTGTGGCGGCGGGATGCGCGCCAGCACGGCCTCGAGCAAATCCGCGACACCCTGACCCGTCTTGGCGCTCACCTGCAGGGCATCATGCGCATCGATGCCGATGACGTCCTCGATTTCCTGCGCCACCCGGTCCGGGTCGGCCTGCGGCAGATCGATCTTGTTGAGGACCGGCACGACCTCCAGCCCCTGATCCAGCGCCGTGTAACAGTTGGCCACGCTCTGGGCTTCCACACCCTGCGCGGCATCCACCACGAGCAGCGCCCCCTCGCAGGCAGCGAGCGACCGGGACACCTCGTAGGAAAAATCGACATGGCCGGGCGTGTCGATGAGATTGAGCTGATAGGTCTGCCCATCGCGGGCGCGATACGGCAGGGTCACGGACTGCGCCTTGATGGTGATACCCCGCTCGCGCTCGAGATCCATGGAGTCGAGCACCTGCGCCTGCATTTCGCGGTCGCTCAAGCCGCCGCAGAGCTGGATGAAGCGATCCGCCAGGGTGGATTTGCCGTGATCGATATGAGCGATGATGGAAAAATTGCGCGTACGTGACTGCATGATCGTCAGGCGGTCCCGGCCATCGGCGCGTGCCGATCCAAAAAGGCGCGCACGGCAGATGCGTCCAGCTGTCCTTCGCACAGCACAGCGCCGTCACCGACCACGACCGGAACACGGGCGCCATAGCGAGCCTTGAGGTCAGGATTGCCGTCGACATCGATAGGGGTGATTTCGACGGCCCGATGGCGACAAAGCGCCAGAAGATCTTCGTGCAGGAGGTCGCACAGCCCGCAGCAGGGCCGGGTATAAAGGGTCAATTGGAGCTTCATCGAGGGGAAAACCGCCAAAACGCCAAAAGTGCCGATTCTACGCCATCGCCGGGCCGCCCGGCAGGTGCCGGCGCGTCTGTCTCTGCAACCCCGGCTCGGCAGGCTCCATGGGCGATGTCCCAATCCATCAGTGACGGCGGCGCAGCGAATCGGCCATGGCCTTCAGCGCCGCGTAGGGAACCTCTCCCACGACCAAGACCTGATGCCCATCCCGGACGTCGCCGTAGGCATTCATGCTCCCGCGACTGGTTTGCCCGACGATGGGTTTACCTCGAACCGGCTCGGTCTCGATGAAGACGGAGATGGCCGACAAGCCATCGCTGTAGACGAGATGTTCCTGTCCGCCGCCGGTGGCGACGACGTGATCGGCCCCGAAAACCAACCGATAACCGGGCGGCGGATCGGACACATCCCAGCGACGCGCATCCATTGCCCGTGCGGCGTCTGCGTTCGTTTTCACGACTTCACGCTTCAGCTTGGACGCGTCCACCGCAGGCGCCAGACGTCGCGGGTCGATGTGATCCTTCACAGTCAACGCCGTGAACATCACCTCCTGGCGAACGTGGTTGTTCTCGCCGATCATTTGCGCGTGCAGAATCAACCCGGTCTCCCGGTCGATGCAGAGCCGATAGCCGTAGCGGTAGCGGTCGCGGGGCCGTACCTGCAGTCGTTGGCAGGTCCGCCCCGCCACACGGTCCGCAGGACCCAACTCGAGACCGTAATGAGCGGTCAATCGACCCATGTCCTCAGGCTGAGCCGAAAAAAAAGGGTTGCTCCAGCGCAGCCCCTCGATCATCAGCCCACGCTCGGGTAGGTAGCGCGTCATCTGCCCACCCATGCGATGGATCTCGTTCATTTCGCCATTGAGGGCGACCAGACGCGTCTGGCCTTGCTTTTCCGGTGAGTGAATCACCTGCATCGTTTCGAGCGAGTCGTTCTTCTGATAAACGAAGGTACCCTCGTAACTCAACTGGCTGTAGGCTTTGACCGTACGCAGGATCCACTCCGACGGCGCTTCGCCGGCATGGGAAAAGGGTGCTGCGCACAGAACGAGCAGGAAGGCCGCTCGCGTGCGAAGGATTGCGGGCCTCACGGAGCGGTGACTGAAACGGGCTCGACCGCCGATTCGGCCATGCTGAGATAGGGCAACATGCGCGCTGGTTCTCCGGTGTCCACCATGGCCAGCGTATGGTTGCGAAGATACTGATCGAGTTCGACCGTGTCAGCAAGGTCGTCTTGCGCATCGACGGCCGTTGCGACGACCACGGGAGTCGCCGCATCGGGGCCGGCAGCGATAGCAGCGGTGGATGAGCTCGGCCGTTGCCATGAATTGACGAGAATGACGGACGCCAGCAAAAGGGATGCCGCCAAGCCCCATGCCCGGGGGTGATTCGCGAACGGCACGCGCCCCGTCCGGACGACTGGTTCGGCCTTGTCGATTTCGGCCCTGACGGCTGCGGAAAGGTCGACGATACCGGAAGCCGGAACATTGTCCCGCAACACATCCCCGATCAGATGGTAACGCCCCCATTGCGATCGCCTGGCGGCATCTGCCGCCATCCCCTGGGCAACGAGGCGCGCCCGTCCGCCGCGCAACTCACCATCCATCCAGGCAGACATGTTCGCGGCGAATTCGTCGTCTCTGTCGACGGGCTGCCCAAGTGGCTGACTCTTAGAGCCCGACTGCGTGGTCTTGTCATTCATGATTCAGGTCAATCCCTCGATCTTCTTGAGCTCGGCATCGATGGTATCCCGCGCTCGAAACAGCCTAGACCGGACAGTACCCACCGGGCATTCCATCGTTTTGGCAATCTCTTCGTAACTCATGCCTTCGATCTCCCGCAAGATCAGTGCCGTTCGCAGATCCTGCGGCAGTGCGTCGATCGCAGACAGGATGGTCCGACGAACCTCATCAGTGAGCAACAGCGCCTCTGGCGTATCGATATCGCTCAGCCGGGAGGAGAAATCGACCTCCGAATCCTCGCTACCGAACTCCGACGCTGAACTGACCGGCGCCCGACCCCTTGCTGCCACATGATTCTTGGCAGTATTGATCGCGATCCGGTACAGCCACGTATAGAACGCGCTGTCACCGCGGAATCCCGGCAAGGCCCGGTACGCCTTGATGAACGCCTCTTGGGCCACATCGTGCGCATCGCTCGGATCGTACACATAGCGGGACACCAGCTTGATCACCTTATGCTGGTACTTGCGCACCAGCAGATCGTAAGCCGTCTTGTCGCCCCGCTGGACCCGCCTCACCAGATCCTGGTCAACTGCAACTGCATCGCCCATCGGGGGCATCACTCCGGCCCCCGCTCATCGCTTGCCCACTAGACAAGCGCGAATCGGGAGAGTTCGTTCTTTCGATCAATAAAGCGGTTTATAGTAGGCCCTCAGCTTAGCGGGCCCGCTATCCGTACTGGTGGGCGATTCTATCAGCCTTTTCCATTCCCGCGATGACCACCCACACGACAGACGTTCTCATCATCGGCAGCGGCGCCGCCGGGCTCTCGCTTGCATTGCGCCTGGCGCCGCACTGCGCCGTGACGGTGGTGTGCAAGGCCAGTCCCCATGAGGGCAGCACCGCCTACGCTCAGGGCGGTATCTCGGCCGTGCTGGACATCGAAGACTCGGTCGAGGCGCACGTCGAAGACACCCTGATCGCCGGCGCCGGCCTCTGCGACCCCGCCGCGGTCCGTTTCACGGCGGAACGCGGTGCATCGGCCATTGCCTGGCTGAGCACGCTGGGCGTGGCCTTCACCCGCCAGGATGATGCAGAAGGCTCGGAAAGCCGCCTGCATCTTACCCGGGAGGGCGGCCATCGCCATCGGCGCGTCGTCCATGCCGCCGACGCCACGGGCAAAGCTGTCTCGGATGTCTTGCTCGCGTCCTGCCGGGCGCATCCGCGCATCCGGCTGCTGGAGCGGCACATGGCCGTCGACCTCATCACCGGCGAGGGCACGCTGCGCGGGGAACGGACCTGCCAAGGCGCCCATCTGCTGCATCGGGACACCGGCGCCGTGCATGCCTGGTACGCTCGCAGCACCGTCCTCGCCACCGGCGGTGCCAGTCGCGTCTATCTCTATACCAGCAATCCCGAGGTCGCGACCGGCGACGGGATCGCCATGGCCTGGCGAGCCGGCTGCCGGGTGGCCAACCTCGAGTTCATGCAATTTCACCCCACCTGCCTCTATCTGCCGGCCCAGGGCTCGCGCGTGTTCCTCGTTAGCGAAGCCGTGCGCGGCGAAGGGGGACGCCTGCTGCTGCCCGACGGCACGGCCTTCATGGAAGGACTCGATCCGCGCGGCGATCTGGCGCCACGGGACATCGTGGCCCGCGCGATCGACCATGAAATGAAACGGCTAGGGATCCCTTGCGTCTATCTGGATATCCGCCACCGGGGCGCCGCGTTCATCCGCACGCATTTCCCCACCATCCACGCCCAATGCCTGACCCTGGGGCTCGACATGACCGAGCAGCCCTTGCCCGTGGTGCCCGCCGCGCACTACACCTGCGGCGGCGTGGTGACCGATCTGCGTGCACGCACCGATCTCAAAAACCTCTATGCGATCGGGGAAACCGCCCACACTGGCCTGCACGGCGCCAATCGCATGGCCAGCAATTCACTGCTGGAATGCTTCGTCTTCGCCGAAGCCGCCGCAGACGACATTCGTGCCCGTCTGCCGCGCTTGTCCATTGCCGACGTCCCGGACGATCCACCCCCGCCGTCCGCGCAATCGTCCACGGAAAACGTGACCGTCCACCACAACTGGATGGAGTTGCGCCGGGCGATGTGGGATTACGTCGGCATCGTGCGCAGCGACGAGCGCTTGCAACGGGCGCAGCGGCGCATCGCGCTGATTCGCAGCGAAACCGAAGCGCAATGGCAACGGCAGGGCAGCGACCCCGATCTGTTGGAATTGCGCAATCTGGCGACCGTGGCGGAGCTGATCGTGCGCAGCGCGATTGGGCGCCGCGAAAGTCGCGGGCTGCACTATACCCTCGACCATCCCGAAACGGACCCCAACGCCAGAGATACCATCCTGGTTCCCGACACGCTTGCCCTGCCCTTGCATGCCATGCACTGGGCCGATTAGACCTTCTTGCGGGCGGCGATCCAAAGGCCGGACATAAAAAAACCGCCGACAAAGCCGGCGGTCTCGCAGGTCCATTCTCCCCGCAAGCGGGGAAACGACCTCACTTGTACATGGACTTCTTGAACATCCGGTTCAGCTTCTCGTCGGTCGCCTCGGCGGTGCTCTTGGCATCGGCAGCCATGGCCTTGGCTTCGGCAGCGGCGCGAGCAGCGGCAGCGGCATCACGCTTGGCGGACTCGGCAGCAGAGGCGGCCGCCTTGGCATCGGCAGCGATGCTGTCCAGCTTGGCATTCATCGCGTCTTTTTCCTTGGTGCTGGAGCAGCCAACCAGACCACCACCCAGCGCCACGGCCACGATCAAGGGAGCTGCAAACTTCTTAGCCAGCATAGAAATTCTCCTGATAAATCGATCAACGGGTTTCAGTTGAAATCAGATCGAGGGCGTCGAACGCGGGGGCATTCAACGCTCACCGCCGGCCACGCCCCCAGAACCGGCGCTCGGCGCGTGCACAGTGTCCGGGTTTCACCGTCATTTTTCAAGCGCCCAGGCGATACATTTTGATCAAAACATTAAAGTCGCGGGATCGCTACCGGATCGAAACCCGCGCGCCCACCGCAATCAGGCTCTGAAGTTGTGCGATCTGTTCATTCGTCAGTGCGATGCAGCCCTGCGTCCAGTCGAATTGCCGATGGATGCGGAGATCACCACGACCCACACCGTGGATGCCGATCTGTCCCCCCAGCCGTGTATTCTGCGGCGGCACCAGTCCGTGCAACCCTGCATACTCGACAGCCCAGAACTCCTCGTCGCTGATCGCGCCGGCGTCATGGGCCGCCCTTGCATGGCTGAGGTTGGGATAGCTGAGCTGCATGAAGGTCTGAAACGTGCCGCTTTTGCGGATTTCCGTGATGTAGAATTCCCCCAAGGGTGTCTTGTGGTCCTTCGTCACTTTCGATTGGGTCACACCGCCCCGCCCGATGGCGATGCGCTCGAACACCCGGACCGGTTCGTCGCCTTCCATGACCGCCAGTTCGCGCGCCGCCGTGTCGATCAGCAGCCACCGGTTCTGGAACGGGCTTCCCCACGCACAGCCGGCCGCCCCCACCCAGAAAAAAACACCCAGCACCCACCCTGTCAGCCACTTCATGTCGGTCACTACCCACATTCGTTCGGGCGCTCGGCCGCCCACGCCGACTCGAATTGTACGGGACGCCCGCAGAGTTCGCCCATCAACGTTGGCCAGCTATTCGCCTGTGCATGCCGACCCATTCCGAGCAATCGAGTCCCTTCTTGCTGCTCATCGACCGGATGCCCTGTATCTAGAGCCTAACCGAGGGCTGTTCGAGGCGCATCGACAGGGTGATCCAGTATGCACAGCGCCGCGTCGACATGATCCGTCCTTCCCGAACGGCCCTCACCCGGCCGCCCCACGGGGGGGGGGACCTCGCCGTGAGCCCTCAAACAAACAAAGATGAACCTTAGGCTTCGGATGCGCCTTATCGATGCGCCGCTCAGGTCGGAGGCGGTCTTTCCGGGATGCACCCCCGCGGGCTGAGCGGCCTTGTTGACAGCCTTGTTTCTATAAATGATGATCGTTAGCGATAAGATTAATATCACGCCACCCACTCGAGCCCGTCTTCCCCAATCCGGAACTCACCGCGGAACACAGCCATGATCGCGATCCGTCCTCGATCCCTCGCCGGAATTCTGGTGCTCGCACTCTTGCCGGGTACGCTCCTGGCCCAAGGCAACGTCAACGTCTATTCCGCCCGGCAGGAGGCCCTGATCAAGCCGCTCGTCGAGCGCTTCACTGAAGAAACGGGAATCCGGGTCAACATCGTCAGTGCCCAGGCGGACGCCCTTTTGCAACGGCTGCTCCGGGAGGGGCGCAACACGCCCGCCGACGTACTCCTCACCGTGGACGCAGGCAACCTGCACGGCGCCAAGGAAGCGGGGGTCCTCCAAGCTGTGCGCTCCGACGCCCTGGAAGCCTCCGTACCGGAGAGCTATCGGGATCCGGACGGCTACTGGTACGGGCTGTCCGTGCGTGCGCGCCCGATCCTGTATGTCAAGGGCAAGGTGGATCCGGCTGAACTGCGCAGCTATGAAGATCTGGCCGACCCGAAATGGCGCAAGCGGATCTGCATACGGTCCTCCAGCAATGTTTACAACCAGTCCATGGTCGCCTCGATGATCATCGCCAACGGTGAGGAGTCGACCGAGTCCTGGGCACGCGGCCTGGTCGCCAATATGGCCCGCCCGCCCCAAGGAGGCGACCGTGACCAGATCCGCGCTGCAGCCGCCGGGCAGTGCGATATCGCCATCGCAAATACCTATTACCTCGGCCAGATGCTCAACGGCGATGCGGCCGACCGCTCGGCGGCGGGTGCCATCGGGGTCGTCTGGCCCAATCAGGAGGACCGGGGCGTACACGTGAACGTCAGCGGCGCCGGGATGACCACCCATGCGCGCAATGCCGAAAACGCGCGACGCTTTCTAGAATTTCTGGCCGGACAGGCGGCTCAACAATGGTACGCCGATGCCAATCAGGAATACCCGGTCACACCTGGCGTGCCGGTCAGCGACACGCTGCAGGAGTTCGGCCCTTTCCGTGCCGATACCGTCAATCTCGCTCTGCTGGGATCACACAATGCGGCAGCCGTGCGCCTGATGGATCGGGTCAACTGGCGCTGAAACAGGTGGTGAAGGCGTGGCGTCTCGGTCGAGCCGTGGGAGCGCATTCGCGCGTCGCGCATCCGTATTCGATCCGCGCAGCGCCGAACTCGGACCCCGGCACCCATCGGGATGCGGGCATGGGTTGCGGTGCCCTCCGACGGATACCGGCGTCGGCACCGGTGGTTAATGCAACGTGAACGCACGTGTCGCGCAGCCTGACGTGAGCGTCACCGCATCCGGCTCGCTCGGCGGTATGGTGCGCACCGCATCGGCGCTCCGGCCGGATGCATGGACATGGACCATTCTGGTCATCGCCGCGGTGCTGGCCCTACCGGTGTTGGCGGTCTTCGCGCACGTCTTCGTACCGGCCGGGGATGTGTGGCTGCACCTGAGGGAAACCGTTCTCAGGGACTACGCCGTCAACTCCATGATCCTCACGGTCGGGGTGGGGGCCGGTGTGCTGCTGCTGGGGATTCCGGGCGCATGGCTGGTGAGCCTTTGCGAGTTCCCGGGCCGGCGATGGTTCGAATGGGCGCTGCTGGCGCCGCTGGCCATGCCGGCCTACATCATCGCGTACACCTATACCGGCATGCTGGATTTCGCAGGGCCGATCCAAACCCAGATCAGGGCCTGGACCGGCTGGGGCTGGGGCGATTATTGGTTCCCCCAAATCCGTTCGCTGCCGGGCGCGATCGTCATGCTCTCGCTGGTGCTCTATCCCTATGTCTATCTGCTCAGCCGGGCGGCCTTTCTGGAGCAATCCGTGTGCGTCCTGGAAGTTTCCCGTACCTTGGGTGCGGGTCCATGGACCAGCTTTCGCCGGGTCGCCCTGCCGCTGGCGAGGCCTGCCATCGTCGCCGGGCTCAGCCTGGCCCTGATGGAGACGCTGGCCGACTACGGCACGGTGGAGTACTTCGGCGTCCCCACCTTCACCACCGGGATCTTTCGCACCTGGTTCGGCTTGGCCGACCCCGCGGCCGCCGCCCAGCTCGCCTCGGTGCTGATGACGTTCGTGTTCGTGCTGATCGTGCTCGAACGCCATTCGCGCCGCCGCGCGCGCTTCTTTCACACCAGCGGTCGCTACTCGCGTTTGCCGCGCTACCGGCTCACGGGCTGGCGCAAGGTCGGCGCGGTCGTCCTTTGTCTGCTGCCGGTGGCCTTCGGGTTCGTCATCCCCGGCGCACAGCTGGGCTGCTGGGCACTGGCGACCCCGGAGGTGTGGATGCACCGGGAATTCCTGCGCCTGATGGGAAACAGTCTGTCTCTTGCGAGCATTGCCGCGGCATTGGCCGTGCTGCTGGCCGTGATCATGGCCTACGGGAAGCGCCTGCGCCCGGCGATGCCGATTCGCGCCGCGGTGCGCGTCGCCGGCATGGGCTACGCCATTCCGGGTACGGTCATCGCCGTCGGGGTCATGCTGCCGTTCGCCTGGCTGGACAACACCACGGACGATCTCATGCGCCAATACTTCGGCGTGTCCACCGGTCTCATCCTGTCCGGCACACTCGCGGCAGTGGTGTTTGCCTACTGCGTGCGCTTTCTTGCCGTCTCCCTGCAGACCGTGGAAGCAGGGCTGGCCAAGATCAAGCCCTCCATGGATGACGCGGCGCGCTCGCTGGGCATGGGTCCCCTGCAGGTCCTTCGCCGTGTCCACCTGCCCATCCTGCGCGGCAGCCTGCTGACCGCCTTGGTGCTGGTGTTCGTGGACGTGCTCAAAGAACTACCGGCGACGCTGATCCTGCGGCCCTTCAATTTCAATACGCTGGCGGTGCGCGCCTTCGAACTCGCCTCTGATGAAAGGCTGGCCGATTCGTCCAGCGCGGCTCTGGCCATCGTGCTGGTGGGAATCGTTCCCGTGGTATTGCTGAGCCGCGCGATCAGCCGTTCCAGGCCAGGACATGATGCCGCTCCTTGAACTGCGCAATGTGGACGTGGCCTACGGCCCGACCACTGTCGTACATGGCGCGCAGCTCGAACTTCGCAAGGGCGTGATCGGCTGCCTGCTGGGGCCCAGCGGCTGCGGCAAGACGACGCTGCTGCGCGCCATCGCCGGGTTCGAGCCGGTGGCCGGCGGAGAGATCTGCCTCGACGGTCGGGCAGTGAGCCGTCCCGGCTCGGCCCTGCCGCCCGAGAAGCGCCGTGTGGGCATGGTCTTCCAGGACTTCGCACTGTTCCCGCACCTGAGCGTTGCCGAGAACATCGGCTTCGGCATCCAGCATCTGCCGAGGCGCGAGCGTCGGGCGCGCGTTGCCGAGCTGCTCGAACTGGTCGGTCTGCCCACCCACGCGGACAGCTACCCACACGCCCTGTCCGGCGGCCAGCAGCAGCGCATTGCCGTGGCCCGGGCCCTTGCGCCACGTCCGCAGCTGCTGCTCCTGGACGAGCCGTTTTCCAGCATGGACGCAGAACTTCGCGATGAACTGGCCCGGGAGGTGCGCCGCATCCTCGAGCAGGAGGACATCACCACCGTCCTGGTGACCCACGACCAGATGGAGGCCTTTGCCATGGCCGATCACATCGCCGTGATGAACGCCGGCCGGATTCTGCAGTGGGACACCCCGTGCAACCTCTACCGCCGTCCGGCGGAGCGCTTCGTGGCCGGCTTCATCGGCCAAGGCAGGCTGCTGCCCGGCACCGTGCTCAACGACCGCCAAGTGGACACCGCACTGGGCATCATCACGGGGGTGGTCCCCGAGAGCTTTCACCAAGGCGCCCCGGTAGATGTGCTGGTACGCCCGGACGACATTCGACCCGTGCGATCCGGCCCCGTCAGCGCCGATATCCTGGACAAGGTTTTTCGCGGCGCCGATTTTCTCTACACGCTGCGCTTGGCCCGCGGCGGCACGGTGCTGTGCTCTGCGCCCGGCCGAGACGACCTTCCCGTGGGCGAACGCATCGGTCTGGAGCTCGACTTCGAGCACCTGGTGATCTTCCCGCGCTGAGGGGCCATGGAGGCGCAGCCTCCTGGCCGAGCCCTGCAAGGCTGGTTTGTAATGACCCATGGATATCCTGCTCAGGTATGACCTTGGGAGGAGATACCCGATGAGCATGACGATGGGCGAAGAGATCAAGCGGTGGGCGGCGCGGAGGAAATCGGCGCTGGTTGTGGAAATCATCCAGGGCAGGCAGACGGTGGCCGAGGCGGGTCATGCCTTTGATCTGCCGCCCTCGGAGATCGAGTCCTGGATCGCGGACGGCAAGCGCCGGCTGGAGAAATGCGCTGCGGGTCACGCCCGGGGAGGTGCGCTCGCCCCTGCGGGCGCCAGCCAACGATACTCCTCCCGTTTCAGCCGCCACCGAAAGCAGAGACGTGGGGCTTCGGTGGCGTGCGGCAGTTTCGGCCGTGGGGTATTGCCTCCAAGGGTGCTGTTGGACCGTTCCTGATCGGAGATCCAGCGCCGGCGCGGCGGGGTCCTGAACGTCGTCGATTGCGTCGGGCAACAATTGCCCCAGCCAGTCCTCGCGACCCGTGCGCCTGAAGTTCGGTGGACGCGTTCTGATGCGGCTCGCCGGGCTGGATATGCTCAATCCGTACCCCGCACCTTCGATCCAGGCCGCCAGCGCCGTACTGATGTACTCTGGCCCTTGTCGCAGCGGATCATTCGGGGCTTGCCACGCCACTCCTTGATCGGGTCCCAGGCGCGGATCACGAGCTCAGCCGGCAACGAGAAATCAACTTCGATGGCCAGGCCTTCCCGATCGACGTCATCCAGCGCATCAGGTCAGCGGAAGTGGCGCCCGTCGCCTTGGAGCATGCCGGATCGCTCGAAGGGAGCAGTGGACAGGATCACCGGCGGGATGGGGACTCAGCGACGGATTGCACGGGGATCTTGGCTATACTGCCGGCCCCATCCTGAGGAATCGCCATGATGCAAGGCGCGGAACTCATCCTCGGCGGTGTGCGTTCGGGCAAGAGCGCCTATGCCGAAGCGCAGGCCCAGACGAGCCGGCTCGCGGTGCACGTCGTCGCCACGGCCGCGGCCGGAGACGCGGAAATGACCGCCCGCATCGCCGCGCATCGCGCGCGCCGGCCCGCCGATTGGGTCACGCACGAGGTTGAAACAGCACTGGCGCAGGCGCTGGAGCTGGCGGCTGCGCCGGATCGCTGCCTGCTCGTCGATTGCCTGGGATTGTGGGTGTCCAACCTCCTGCATGCGGGAGATGCGGCTTTCGCCGTCGAACGGGCAGCTTTGCTCGACCGGTTGCCCGCGCTGCCGGGGCGGGTGTTGCTGGTCAGCAACGAGGTCGGCTGGGGATTGGTGCCGACCAACGCTCTGGCGCGACGCTTCGCCGACGAACTGGGCTGGCTGAATCAGGCGCTGGCGCAGCGCTGCGGACGGGTGGTGCTGCTGACGGCCGGCCTGCCGCTGGTGCTGAAGGACACGCCGTGACCGCGTGGTGGACCGTTCCACCCCCGCGACCCGATGCGGATACAGGTGCCGCTGCGGCAGGGCGTTGGGACCGCCTCACCAAACCGCGGGGCTCACTCGGCCGGCTGGAACACGCGGTGACGCGACTGGCCGCGCAGCAGGGTCGGCTGACGCCCTCGCTCGAGCGCGTGTACATCGCTATCTTTGCCAGCGACCACGGCGTGGCGCCGCGCGGCGTGTCGGCCTATCCACAGGTGGTCACCAGCCAGATGCTGGCCAACTTCGCCGGCGGCGGCGCGGCGATCGCAGTCCTGGCGCGCCAGCTCGGCGCCGCGCTCACCATCGTCGATGTCGGCAGCGTCCACACCGTGCATCCGCTGCCCGGCGTGCTCGATCGGCGCGTGGCCTACGGTACCGCCGACTTCACCCAAGCCCCCGCCATGACCGAGGCACAAACCGAAGCCGCGCTGGCCGTCGGCGCCGCGTGCGTGGCGGCGGCGCGCGCGGCCGGTGCGGATCTGTTCATCGGCGGCGAGATGGGCATCGGCAACACCACGGCGGCAGCGGCGCTCGGCTGCGCGCTCCTGGCGGCCTCGCCCGAGGCGCTGCTCGGTCCGGGCACGGGACTCGATCCCGCCGGCCTCGCGCGCAAGCGCGAAGCACTCACCCTCGCGCTCGCCCGCCATGGCGCAGCGCGCTCGCCCTTCGAGATCCTGCGCTGTCTGGGCGGTCTGGAACTGGCGGCGCTCACGGGCGCCTACGTTGCCGCCGCTCAGGCGCGCCTGCCCGCGCTGGTCGACGGCTTCATCGCCACGGCTGCGGCGCTCGTGGCCGTGCGGCTCAATCCGGGCGTGGCCGATTGGCTGCATTTCGCCCACCGCTCGGCAGAGCCGGGACATGCGCGGCTGCTGGACGCGCTGGACGAATGCGCCCTGCTCGATCTGGATCTGCGCCTCGGGGAAGGCAGCGGGGCGGCGCTGGCCGTGCCGCTGTTGCGGGCCGCCTGCGCGCTGTATGGCGAGATGGCCACGTTCGACAGTGCCGGCGTGAGCACCACCGCCGTCTGATCGGCCAGAATGCCGGCCAGCGCCACCCTACAAGCAGTAATGCACGCTTTCGCCGTCGATGTTGATATGCCCGGCCTGCTGTAGCGCGGCGATGAGGCCCGCGATTTCCAATTCCGACAACGACTTGCGGAACAGATGATTGATGGAATTGGCTAACGTGGTGACCTTCCGCGGACGCGCATTTCCGTGGGCGGTGAGGTTCTGAACGAGCAAGTGCAGCCGCTCCGGTTCGTTCTTCGCGCTCAGCCGCTTCAGCAAGGGAATCTCGGCGATCGCGACGCTGCGCTGCACCGCGATGCGCCGTCCTCTCGCATAGCGGATGAGCGGGTCAAAGCCGGTATCTTTGGAAATGATGTGGAAATAGCCCTCGGGATCAGCACGCGCCAGCTCGCCGATCGTGAACGCGATGTGGAAGTCGAGCGCGTTGGGACCGTTGCCCTCGATGCGGATGTATCGCGCACGCTCGCCCAGTTGCTGCAACTGCGTGGCCAGCGCAAGGGGGATCTTGGTCTGATGAGCGCCGACGAACAGAAGGATCGTAAAGTCGAATCCGTCCAGCAGCGCGATACTCTCCGGCTGCACGTTCTCGAAATCGATCAGCAGATAATTGTTTGCCATGCTCCCGACCCGTCCCGCCTGGGCAGTGACTCGTTCCGTCCTGACCCGCCACTTCGACGGCGAGCGGCAGCGACTCCCTCAAACGCGCACGCTGGTCATGCCACGGCGTCCCACGTTCACGCCGCCCTGGGCGGTATACAGCGGATTTTCAGGCACGACGCCGAGCGTCTGCAGGGCCAGCGCAACGTGACGTTGCCGGGCGAGCAAAATGATGCCATTGCGCTGATTCAGCCGTTGGCAAGTCTCCAGGATCGATTGCACCCGACTCACGATATCTGCGGGCGCCGCCTGTTTCATGAGCCAACGCTGCAGCAGACTTTTCGGGTCCTTGGTCTCCGCCTGATCGGCCAAGGCGCGCAGCGCGCGATCCAACGGCAACAAGGCGTCCAGACACTGCATTTTTTCGGCAGCAATCGCAGCGAGATCCGGCGTTCCCGGCTGGACGAGACTCCATGTTTCCCGCTCGAGGCAATCCTGCAGACGACCCAGCGCCCCCAGGATGGTGTCGAGGGACGGACCGTCGCTCCCGAGCCGATCGGATGTTTCCATGGCACTCTCCTCCGTCTCAAAAATCCACGCGCACCCGCCCGTCGGGCCTGACCGTCGCTTCCACGACTCGCCCGCTGCCCGAGTTGCGGACCTTGATCCGCTCACCCGGCATCCCGTCGGCCAGCGCCTCACCACTTCCATTCACCTGCATGGGACCGCGGACCGCTTCGATCACGACCTGCTGACCGCGGCGCACGGCCCGCGGCTGCACCAACTGCCCGGGAAGAATCACGGCGCCCTCGGCCACCGGCTGGCGCAAGGTGCTGCCGATCGCCGCATCGACCTGCTTCAGATAGCCCAGGGCCAAATCGGTCAGCGCACGACGATCGATCGCCACATCCTGCGCCGTCAGGACGGCGCCCGGGGCCAGCGGACGGCGCGCCACCACCACCTCTCCCATGGCGCTGACCCGCGCCGTGACATAGACTCGCCAGCGGTGCTCCCCCGAACAGGACACCGCCATAGTCATTGCCGAGCGCAATGCACCGGCATGCAGCGGCTCCACTGCGACCGGTTTGTCACAAACCGACAGCTTCAGGCGCGCGTCCGGTTCGACGAGATCGATCCGGAGTTCCTGGTCCGGCCACCGCGCCTGCAAGGCGGCCTGGACGGCCTGACGGATCTGGTCATTCACTTCCTCCCCCGCACGCGCCGCGACCGTCACCGCGAGGAGGATCGCCAGCGCCGCGCCCACGCGGCCGAACCCGCTGGACACCCTCAGCACCGGACCGCTTCCTCGTTCATCCCGCACCACCCGTCCCGCATTCCGCCGTCTCGGCGGTTGCGTGCAACCGGACCAGCAACTCGGCTTCGGCCTGATTGAGAGCGCAGGCTTCCATGAGATGCGTGGTATGCGCGCCTTGCCGGGCCATCCGGATCGCCCGCTCATACCGTTGCTCCGGTGCTGCGGCACTTGCCTCGGGCGACACGGCGGAAATGCCTGGCGCTGCGCCGGGTTGGCTCAGAACCTGCCGGAGCGCCCAATATTGTCCCTGCAGGTCGGCCAGGCCACGCTGTAGCGATTCGGCGACTTGAGCTTGGCGATGCATGGCCACGCGCAACAGCAGCCAGGCCAGCGCGGCACCCCACGTTCCGCCGAACAAGGCGACCCCCAGAGCCGTGGCGAGACTCATGGGCGCGCCCTTGCGGACCCAGAGGACTGTCCCGTCGTGAAGTTGCTGGTCGTCATTGACGCTTGTCGTCCTGCATCGCCGAGTAGCTTCCCGCCGGCGCACCGTCGCCGAGCACCGGATCCAGAACGACGACCACGACCCGCCGATTCCGGTTGCGCCCATCCACCGAATCGTTGGATGCTGCCGGACGATGCTGGCCCAAGCCGATGATCGTCATGCGCGATGATTCGACGCCCTGCGCCTCGAATCGCCGCACCACCGTGGCTGCCCGGGCAGCCGACAGCTCCCAGTTGGATGGAAACTGTGCCGTGTTGATGGGCTGGTTATCGGTATGCCCTTCGATGTGAAGCGGATTGGGAAAGGGCCCCAGCACTTCGGCGAGCCGATCGATGACGGGCAGCGCACGTGTATCGAGCGCGGCGGAGCCGCTCTCGAACAGCAGGTCGGTCTGGATTTCGACTTCGACCCATTGACGATGGCGACGAATCACCACCCACTCGGCCGGCAAGGATTTACCGATGAGCGCTTCGATCTGCCCCGCGATCTGCATCAGCGTCTCGCCGCTCGACGCCTGATCGGCATCGGGCATCGGCTGTCCCACCGGCGACGCTGCCAGTGGCAGTTGGATCATCGTGGGCTCCTCGCGCGGTTGGGCGCCCTTGCGAACCTCCCCGATCTGTATTGGCTCGAGCGTCCGGGTATCCCCGCGGAAGGCGGCCTGGAGCGCGTCGGAGAGGATGCGATATTTGCCCTCGTTGACGGAGGACAAGGAATACATGACCACGAAAAAGGCCAGGAGCAACGTCACGAGGTCGCCGTAGGGGATGGCCCAGGCCTCGTGATTGGCGTGTTCTTCGTGTCCCTTCTTCGGCATCACAGCGCCTTCAATGGTGGAGATAGCCCTTCAATCGGGTCTCGATGTTGCGCGGATTCTCGCCGTGCGCGATGGCCAGAAAACCCTCGATCAGGACCTCCTTGACCTGCGTCTGGGCCTGCACGGCCGCCTTGAGTTTGGCCGATGCTGGGAGCAGCAGCAGATTGGCAAAGCCAATGCCATAGATGGTGGCGACGAAGGCCGCGGCAATTCCGGTACCCAGATGGCTCGGATCGTCCAGATGCTGCATCACCGACATCAAGCCCAGCACGGCGCCGATGATGCCGAGCGTTGGCGAGTAGATGCCCATGGACTCGAACACTTTCGCCCCCTGCATGTCACGGTGCTCCTTGACCGATACCTCGACCTCGAGGATCTGCCGGATGGTCTCGGGGCCCGTGCCGTCGACGAGCAGTTGGATACCCTTGCGCTCGAATTCACCCTTCTCCTGCTCGATGACTTTCTCCAGACCCAGCAGGCCATCCTTACGCGCGATCTGGCTCCACCCCACCACCTTCCCGATGATCTCGTTCAGATCCGAGCGCGGAGGCGCGAACAGCAGGCGCAGCATCTTCACGGCATGCACGAACACCGGCATGGGCGTATGCAGGCAAATGGACGCAAAAGTGCCCACCACCACGATCACGAAGGCCGCCGGATTGAGCAGCGCTGCAACCCCACTGCCCTTGAGGATGCTGCCCCCGATCACGGCAACCATGGCGAGGACCAGACCGATCAGACTGAAAATATCCACAGGTTCGATCTCTTGCTCTTGTTCTCTGCCGCGATACGGCGGGGTGACAGCGCAACAAATCCGGATCTGCAGATCCAGCGTCCACGATGGCCTTCCGCAGCAATTCGCCCTAGGCGATGGGGCGATCCTCTGAATCGGGAAGGACGTGGCAGAGCATGGCGCGGTCATCCAGCTTATCGACCGCTCGGGCCAGGCGCTTGAACGCCAGACTTGCCGCCGCGTGGGGATGACAGGCCATCAGCGCACACTGCCGTTCGAGTGCATCGCGCACGCATCCGTCGAACGGAACAGCGCCCCGATAGGTCAGCGGGATCGCCAGGAAGCGCTCGACGACACCGGCCAGCTTCGCGAACAGCCTCGCGGCCCCCTCTGGACTGACGGTCTGGTTGGCCATCACCCCGAAGTGCAGCACGCCTTCTTCCTGGTGGAGCACCTTGATCAAGGCGTAGGCATCCGTGAGCGAGGTCGGGTCATCACATACGACCACCAGCACCTCATCGGCGAGCGTGGCGAAATCCCGGACCGCGGGCGCGATCCCAGCGCCCAGATCCAGCACCACCCAATCCGCCGACGAGCGCAACTGGCCAATTGCGTCGAAGACACGGCGCCGTCCGTTTGCATCCAGATCGGCCATGAGGCGCGCACCCGAGCTGGCAGCCACCAGTTGCACCCGGTCGGCGACATCGACGAGCAGATGCGCAAGTGGGACCTGTCCGTCCAGCCAGTGTCCGAGGTGCGCGGGCGGCTGAATCCCGAGCAGCACGTCGACATTCGCCAAGCCCAGATCAGCGTCGACCAGAATCACCCGGCGTCCCAGCTGCCCAAGCCCAATGGCGAGGTTCAACGCGACCGTGGTTTTCCCGACCCCACCCTTACCGCTGGCGACGGCGAGCAACCGCGCTCCCGCCGTTTTTTCAAGGCCCGCCGCCTGTTTCGCCACCTGCATCGCCATCCCCTTGGTTCATCCGGCCCGAACCACACGCTCTGACCCGTGCGTCGCGCCGATACCGCTTTGGCGCGCGCAGTCACGGGCACGGACGACCAAGTCGGCCGGCCGTACGCGCAAGAGATCCTCCGGCACCCGCTGACCATTGGTGAGATACATCGCGCCCAATCGATATCGGATCAGCACGGACAAGATCGGACCCAGAGAGATGGCTTCGTCCAGTTTGCTGATCAAGGCGCCCGCGAGCAGCTCCGGACCGAGCGCTGCAAGGGTCTGCTCGAGGACTTCCAGACGCGCCGAAGCCGGAAGAACGACATAGGCGCGGAGCCTGTCCGTGACACCGTGCAGACGCTGCAGTTGATCGGCCAGGCGTTGATCCCGTTGGCCCATGCCCGCACTGTCCACCAGCACTAGCGGCACGTGATTCAACTCGCCCAGGACATGCCGCAACTCGTCAGGCGTCTCCGCCACGTGGACGCCGACGCCGAGAAGACGGCCATAGGTGATGATCTGATCATGGGCACCAATCCGGTGGCCGTCGCTGGACACCAAACGGACGGACTGGGGTCCCCGCGCCATCACCTGCCTTGCAGCCAGCTTCGCCAGTGTCGTCGTCTTGCCCACACCAGTGGTGCCCACCAGCGCGATGATGCCGCCTTGGGAAAGGGGGTCCTCGACGGGAATCGACAGCCGCTGCACCAAGGCAACCATCGCGTCGCGTCGGGACTGATCCCCATCCGGCGTGGTCCGCAGCTCCTGAAGCACCTCACGGATGGCGCCCGGACTCAGTTCCAGACTCTGAAGCTCCCGAAATGCCGCCCGCTGATGCGGGTGGAGTTGAAGCCACTGGCCCCATGACAAGCTGTCGAGCCGTTCCTCCAACAAGGTCTTGAGGCGGGCAAGCTCCTCGCGAACCTCCTGCAAGCCCGCGGACGGTGGTTCCGGCGCGGATTCAGGGGCGTGCACTGCAGCGTCCTTCGTGACCGAAGGATTGAAGCTCCCACGGGATTCAGCGCGCCCCGCCGCCTGCCAGACGCTCGCTTCGTCGTAGTCGGCTGCGGCCACGATCTCCACGCCGGCGCCTTCCCTGCGGTTGGAAAGGATGACCGCCTCCGGCCCCAGCGCTTCGCGTACCTGTCGCAGAACGCTGCGGACGTCCGCTCCCTGAAAACGTCTGATCTTCATTGCGATCCCTTCCCCTGATCCGTTGCGCGAACCGGCTCACGCGCCGATGGTGGTTGTCAGCCGAATGCGCCGGTCGTCCGGTATCTCGCCAAACGCAAGCACGTGCAGGCCACGCACGGCATGACGGGTCATGCGCGCCAGCACGGGGCGCAAACGCGGTGACACGAGAAGAACCGCAGGCTCTCCTCGCCCTTCCTGACGTTGCGTGGCCTCACCCAGTGACTTGAGCAGGCGCTCGGCGAGCGCGGGTTCGATGCCCATGCCATCCTGCAGTGCACTGTTCAACAACTGTTCGAGCCCATGATCGAGCGCAATGACCGGCAGCTCATCGCCTGTGAAGCGCAGCTGCTGCAGGATCGATCGGCCCAGGCGCTCGCGGACGATACGCAGGAGCTCCGCCGGATCCTGGCTGGCACCCGCATGGCTGACCAACACCTCGGCGATCGTGCGCATGTCACGGATGGACACGCCATCCTCCAGCAGCCCCTGCAGCACTTGCACCAGTACGGCCATGCTCACCGCCTTGGGCACGAGTTCCTCGACGAGCTTGGGTGCGACGCGGCCGAGCTGGCTCAGCAGCTGGTGAATTTCGTCGTGCCCCAGCAATTCGTGCGCGTGCCGACGCAACAGCTGACTCAGGTGGGTCGCCAGCACGGTGCCGGTATCGACCACGGTATACCCCAGCGTCTGAGCCTGCTCGCGCTGACTTTTCTCGATCCACAGGGCATCCAGGCCAAAGGCCGGCTCGAGCGTGGGGATCCCGTCCACGGAACCGAACACCTGGCCGGGGTCGATGGCCATGTCGCGCTCGGGCTGCAGTTCGCCTTGGCCGATCACCACGCCCTTGAGCGACAGGCGGTAGGCGGTCGGCGCCAGCTCGAGATTGTCCCGAATGTGCATGGGCGGGATGAGAAAGCCCATCTCCTGCGACAGGGCCTTGCGGACCGACTTGATGCGGTCCATGACTTCCCCGCCCTGATGGGGGTCCACCAGCGGGATCAGCCGATACCCCACCTCGAGTTCCAGAAGATCGATCGGCCCCAATTCGTCCCAGGACAGTTCCCGCGGCGCGGATTCGGCGGGTGCCTTTGCGCCCTCCGCGGGCGGCGGCGAATCGTGCAGCGTGGCTCGCCGGGACAGCCGGTAGCCCGCCCAGAGGCCAGCCCCGCCGAGCGCGAGAAACACCAGGCTGGGCATGCCCGGGACCGCCCCCAGCGCCATCAGGATGCCGCCGGCAACCACCAGGGAACGCGGCTGGCCGAGCAATTGCGCGACCATTTGACCGCCCATGTCGACCGTGCCGGCGACACGGGTGAGGATCACGGCCGTGGCAACCGAGAGCAACAAGGCCGGGATCTGGGCCACCAGGCCGTCACCGATGGTCAGGAGCGTATAGTTCTGCACCGCCTCCATGAATGGCTGGCCATGCTGCAGCATGCCAATGAACATGCCGCCGATCAGATTGATGAACAGCACCAGAATGCCGGCGACGGCGTCACCCCGCACAAACTTCCCGGCGCCGTCCATGGCGCCGTAGAAATCCGCTTCCTGACGCACTTCCTGGCGCATCTGCCGCGCCTGTTCCTGGGAAATCAGGCCGGCCCCGACATCGGCGTCGATGGCCATCTGCTTGCCCGGCAGGGCGTCGAGGGTGAAGCGCGCGGCGACTTCCGAGATACGCCCGGCCCCCTTCGTGACCACGACGAAATTGACGATCACTAAGATGGCAAAGACCACCAGGCCCACCGCGTAGTTGCCGCCGATGACGAAATGGCCGAAGGCCTCGATCACCTTGCCGGCCGCATCTCCGCCTTCATGACCGTGCAGCAGGATGACGCGCGTCGAGGCCACGTTCATGGCCAGACGCAGCAAGGTCGTGATCAGCAGCACCGACGGAAAGATGCCCAGGTCCAGCGGCCGCAACACATAGACCGTGGCCAGCAGCACCACCAGCGACACGGCAATGTTGAAGGTGAACAGGAGGTCCAGCAGCGGCGCCGGCAACGGCAACACCACCATGGCCAGCATGAGCGTGACCACCAGCGGCGTGCCGATCCCGACTTCAAGGATGCGCGTGCGTACGGCAAGGGTTTCACTGGCCACGAGGGCTACTCCTGCGCCCCGCCGCGCCATTCATCGGCGGCGGACGGCGCGGGTGGCTCTGATTCCGCGTCGGGCGCGACCCGATAGCCAGCGGGCACCTCCCACTCGGGCGGATTCGCTGCCTGGCGAGGCTGATGCTTGAGCTGATAGACATAGGCCAGCACCTGGGCCACCACCAGGTAGAGATCCACGGGAATGGGCTCGTCCAGCGTCGCGTGCCGATACAACGCGCGCGCCAGTGGCGGGGACTCCAGCACCAGGACGCCGTGCTCAGCGGCAACCGCACGGATACGCAGCGCGATCTGATCCGCGCCCTTGGCCACCACGACCGGCGCACGCATGCGCTCGGCGTCGTAACGCAGCGCGACGGCGTAGTGGGTCGGGTTGGTCAGCACCACATCGGCGAGCGGCACCTGTTCCATCATGCGCCGCCGGCCACGCTCGCGCTGCAGCTGGCGGATCCGTCCCCGCACCTCGGGCCGCCCTTCCATCTCCTTGTGCTCCTCGCGCAGCTCCTGCCGGGTCATGCGGAGCTGACGGGCGTATTGCCAGCGCTGCAGCGGAACGTCGAGCAAGGCGATCAGGCCCATACCCAGCGCAAGCGCGGCCCACAGCGTCAGACACAACCCGACCAGGGCCGGCATGGCGACCGGCAATGCCACCAGCGCCAGCCCCGGCAGTTGAGGGATTGCCTGCCGGAAGGCCGCGACGCCGAGGGCACCGATCACGATCACCTTGAGTAACCCTTTGCCCGTCTCGATGAGTCCCTGGCTGGAGAACAGTCGGCTGAGGCCCTTGAGCGGATCGACTCGCTCCGCGCGCCACTCGATGCCCTGCAGCGTAAAATTCCAGCCGCCCACCGCGATACTGGCGCCGGTCGCGATCACGCCGAGCAACGCAACCATGGGCAGCACGGCAAGAGCCCCGGTGCCAAGCGCTTCCCCCAGCAAGCCGGGCAGTCGGCCATCGAGCGGGTGCGCCGCTCGCTGCAACGCCTGGCGCATCGTCTGACCCAGGGATTCCACCAACGTGGGCCCCAGCAGCAGCATTCCCACGACCCCACAACCCACCAGCCCCGCGCTGACCAGTTCCCGTGAGCGGGGCACCTGCCCGCGTTCCCGCGCCTGTTCCAGGCGGCGGGCACTGGCCTCTTCGGTGCGATCTTCTGCCGCTGAATCGGCCACGGTGACTCAGCCCTCCAAGCCGATGAGACGGCGCAGCGTCATCAGCGCCGATTCCAGCCAAGGCTCGAACAGACGCGCCATCACGGGCAGGGTCCACATGACGGCCAGCAGCCCGACGCTCAGCGAAACGGGGAACCCGACCGCGAACAGGTTGAGCGCCGGCGCTGCGCGCGTGGTGACCCCCAGAATCAGGTTGACCATCATCAGCGCCGCCAGCGCCGGCAGCGCCAACTGGATGGCACCGCTGAACAGATGCGCACTCCAGCGCAACAGCGTTTCCAGACCCGTGGGCGGCAGGTTGCCGAGCCCCACCGGGAGCAGATGGAAACTCTCCGCGACCAGACGGATGACGGCCAGATGGCCGTCCAGCGCGAGAAACAGGAGACTGGCGACCAGCTGAAAATATTGACCGAGCACCACCTCGCTGACGCCGTTCACCGGATCGACGGTGACCGCGAAACCAAGCCCCATGGCGGTTGCAATCATCTGGCCCGCCATCAACACGGCCTGAAACAGGACCTGCAACACCATCCCCATCGCCACTCCGAGCAGAATCTGCTCGACGGCCACCAACATGCCCTCGGGACCCAGCAGGGCCATGCCGGCAGGCGGCGCGACAGGCAGAATCATCCAGGTCACGGCCAGGGCCAGCATCAGCCGCACCCGCACCGGCACCGCGGGTCCCGAAAAGAGCGGCATGGCCATGAAAAAGCCGCCGACCCGCAGGAAGACGCCGCCGGCCTGTTCCAGGGTCTGCATGAGCAGGCGTTCATCCATTTCCGCCTTCCCCCTAACCGATCCAGAGCGGGATGGACTGATAGAGCTCGCGGGTGTAATCCACCAGCACACCCAGCATCCAGCCACCGGCGACGAGCAGCGCCAAGGCGATGGCCCCCAGCTTGGGGACGAAGCTCAAGGTGGCCTCGTTGATCTGCGTGGCCGCCTGGAACAGCCCCACGACCACGCCGACCACCAGTGCGGCCGCGAGCAAAGGACCGGCCAGGAGCATGGTGATCCAGAGCCCGTGGCGGGCCACTTCCATGGCGGTTTCGGGGGTCATCCCACCAGTCCTCCCGAGATGGAGAAACTCGAGGCCAGCGTCCCCAGCAGCAGCACCCAGCCGTCCACCAGCACGAACAGCAAGAGCTTGAACGGCAGGGACACCAGCATGGGCGAGAGCATCATCATGCCCATGGCCATGAGCACGCTCGCGACGACCAGATCGATGATCAGAAAGGGAATGAAAATCACGAAGCCGATCTGGAAGGCAGTCTTCAGTTCGCTGGTCATGAATGCAGCCACCAGCACCGGCAAGGGCACCGCTGCCGGCGTTTCGGGCGCCGGATCCCCCCGCATCTCCAGGAAAAGCTGGATGTCCTGCTCGCGGGTCTGGGCCAGCATGAAGCCCTTGAGCGGCTCGATTCCCGTCTCGACGGCCTGCTCAAGACTCATGCGATCGTTGAGATAGGGTTCCAGTCCGCGGACATAGACCTCCTGGAACACCGGGGCCATGATGAACAGGGTCAGAAACAGGGCCAGTCCGAGCAAGACCTGATTGGGCGGTGTTTGCGGCATGCCCAGTGCCTGACGCAGCACGGCGAGCACGATGATGATGCGAGTGAACGCCGTCATGGCCAGCAGCAGGGACGGCAACAGCGTGAGCGCCGTCATCAGCGCCACGATCTGCAGGCTCAGCGAATAGGTCTGTGCGCCATCGGCGCCTTGGACGGTGACGGCCGGCAGGCCGGGCGCAGCCAGCGCCGGGGTCGCCAACAAGACGAGCAGCAGGGCGGATACCCATTTTCCCCTGCGCATCAAAGGGTGCTCCCCGGTGCCGCCAATACCGGCTCTGTTCGTTCGGAAGCGGCAGTCGACATCGGCATCCGTCCCCCATCGGCCGGCATTATCACGTGCAGTGTCTGCACCCGCCCCGGCGCCACGCCCACCAGCACGCGGCTGCCATCCGCCTCGATGAGCACCACCCGCTCGCGATGACCCACCGTTACCGTC
Source organism: Candidatus Macondimonas sp. (assembly GCA_035325645.1). Classification (GTDB taxonomy): domain Bacteria; phylum Pseudomonadota; class Gammaproteobacteria; order UBA5335; family UBA5335; genus Macondimonas. Next base: position 54,621 of record DAOKZK010000012.1, read on the forward strand.
CCCAGAAGCCGCAGCTCACCGCCGCGCGTCATCGCCAGCCCGGGCAGTCGCCGCAGCACCAGCGCCAGCACGCCAATGAGCGCGACCACGAGCAGCAGGCTGGCCACGACCCGCAGAGACATGGCGGAAGGGGAAACAGCGCCCGCTGCTGCCGCCGACCCGGGAAGTCCCAATAGCCAAGCCAGCAGCACCTTTCTCCGCGAGCCGGTCATGTGGCCTTCCCCATGCGCTCGGTCGGACTGACCACCTCGGTGAGCCGGATCCCAAAGGTGTCATTGACGATCACCACCTCGCCGCGCGCCACCAGCGCGCCGTTGACGAACACGCCGAGCGGCTCACCCGCATGGCGATCCAGGGTGACGACCGCCCCCTCGTGCAGGGCTAGCACCTCCCGAATGCTCAGCCGGCTGCGCCCCACCTCGATCGACAGGGTGACCGGCACATCCAGCAAGCGGTCCAGACTGACTGCGCCGCGGGCCGTCTCTTCCCCTCCGGCCAGCGCTTCCCCTGCCCCGGCGTCCTGCTCGGGTGGTAACGGATCCGCCGTCGCCATCCGGCCCGCAGGTTCGCTCCGCTCCATCGTTTCGGCCATCAAGCTGCTCCCTTGCCTGTGTTGTCCAGCGGATCCGTACGGCGCCGCAGCCGAACCACCTTGCGGCCGGCTGCCGCTCCAAGCTCACCGCCCGTCAAGAGCCGGTCCTCGAGGTACAGCCGGACCCGGTCGGGTTCTCCGAGCGGCAAAACGTCGCCGTTGCGCAGCGCCAGCAGTTCACCCATCGTCAGCTGGACCTCGGCCAGCCTCGCCGACAGCATCACGGGCACTTCGCCCAGGGCGCGCCCCAAGGACCGCTGCCACACGTGGTGCTCCGATGTGCCCCCCGGCGCTTTGGGTGGGGTCATCCGGGCCAATACGGACAGCGGAAATACCAAAACCAGTTCCGCCTCGTGCGCTGCCAACCGCAGGACGAAGGGTTGCAACAGGACCCTCTCGGCAGGCTCGTCAGTACCGTCTGTCGACGCCGGAATCGCTGCATCGACAAGGGACAATTCGATGGCGTGGTGGGGCGACCAGGCAGCCGACAGGTCAGACCGGGCCCAGTCCACCAGACGGCCCCAGGCCCTCATCGCCGCCAGCGAGGCGGTATAGTCCGCCGCAGTCGGCTTGCCTGAACCGCCGTACCACGTATCCACCATCCTGGTCAGCCACGAGGTCTCGATCGCGATCCAGATGACCCCGGCTGGATCGACACTTCGGAGCGGGGCAGTGGATACGGCGCCGAGCGTCGCGAGGGCCGCGGCCGCCGAGCCATGCGAAACGGCCGGGCGCACGGCGACGCTCACTTCATGACGCAATGCACGGGTCAATGTCCGCTCCAGCCGCTCGGCAAAATTCCGCGCAAGGGTTTCCAAAGCGGGCAACACGATGCGGGTCCGCGGATCATCCGCGGCAAAGTCGAACGGCGCCGCGCGCGGACCGGAGGGGGCAGGCGCCGCGTTGCGCATCAAGGCCTCGATCTCTTCCCGAGACAGAATGTCCCCGTCCGCGTCCATGAGTTGTCCTACTGCATGACAAAATGCGTGAAGTAAACCTGCACGACCCCATCCCGGCCGGCACGCTGTTTCAGGATGTCCTGTACCTCCTGCAAGACGGCGCTGCGCAGCCGCTCTTTGCCCTCGCGGGTGCGCAAGTTCTCGTAATCCTGGCTACCGAACAACAGCAACAGGTTGTTGCGGATGACCGGCAGTTGCGCGCGCACCGCCTCCTGGTCGGCGGCGCTACGCAGTTCCAGTTCCACGGTCACCTGCAGGAAGCGCACGGGCGAGGGCAGCTCGAAGTTGACGACGAAGGATGGATCGATCGTGAAGAACACGGTACCGGCCGGCGCTGCCGGGGCAGCACCGTGCGCTGCGGGCGAGTCCGAGGAGCCGGTTTCGGCGCCGGTCTGCGTCAGAAGCAACCACGCTGTCACCGCGCCCCCGGCGGCAAGCGCCACGGCCACCACCCCGAGCAGCACCCACCTTTTCATCCGCCCGACCGGCGGGGGGGGCGGGATTGATGGGTCGGTTGACTGCGCCACGTAGACCTCTTCTGCTCGAAAAGAATGGTTGCGTGGGCTTAAGCAATGTTCGGGCCAGTAACAGTATTCAGTTCAATCAACGGCTTCCAGAATCGCCATCGCGGCAGCCAAGTCAGAACGTCAAATAACCGAGACTGAACCGTCCGCTGCACCGCAGGCGCCGACCTGATTTTGACGCCTCGAACCTCAGGCGTAAGCCTCGAACAAGCGGCCCTGAGGCCGCGGTCCGCCCTGGGGCGGGGTCTGCTCGGATACACCGACCGACGGGCCGGGCGGGGACTTCGGCATGGGCCGCTCAAACCCGCGAGATGCGCTGCCGCCTCCCGAAAACACCCCCGCCTGGTCGAGTTGAAGGCCGTGCTGACCGAACATGTCGCGCAGCCGCGGCAGCGCCGTTTCGAGTGCGTCCCGGACGGTGGTCGATGGGGTCGAGAACCAGACCTCGGCGCCCGCGTCTCGCAGCGTGATATGAATCTCGACCTCGCCCAACTCGGGCGGATCGAGGCGGAGGTGGGCCGTTTTGATTTCGGCCCGCTGCATCCAGATCAGCCGCTCTCCGACGTCGGAGGCCCAGTCTGGATCGTGCAGAGGTCGGGGCAGGGAAAAAACCGGTTCGGCGCCCGAACGGATGACGCCGGTTGGATCGCTGATCTGGGGCTGAAGCGAAGCAACGAGCGCTGCGTCCGGCCCTTCGATCTGCAACGTCGCGTCGATGCTGGAAATGGTCGATAACCGCGGCGCAACGAGCGCTGCGTCCGGCCCTTCGATCTGCAGGACAGCCGCATCCGCCACCGGCACTCCGAGCAGATCCGGGTCTTGCCGTGTCCGGGGATCCACGCTGCCCTGCGTCGTCGGCAACACAGCCGAACGTGGCGCAGACGGCGCATCAGAAGACATCGAGGCGATGCTGGCCACCTGGACATCGTCCGCACCGACGGCGGCTTCGTGCGCGCCGGATGCCGGCGACCATGCGGCTGCGGCTGCGGCTGCGGCTGCGGCTGCGGCTGCGGCTGCGGCTGCGGCT
>DAOKZK010000013.1:0-56116 GCA_035325645.1 Candidatus Macondimonas sp.
TTCAGGTCGATGGCGTGACGCTGGCGCTGGTCGCCGGCAGCGACGCCATGGTTAACCCCCTCTGCGCATGGCATCGACAAGCACCGATGCCAACCTGCCACGCGCTGGTGGCGGCCGGCCTCGATCCAGATGACAAGCGGCGAGGCAAGGGCATCCGCTATATATGACAGTTTCATACGTCACATGCAGCAGGAACGCTGAAGATACGCGTTATTTGACGAATTTCGATTTGTCCATCCTTGGTCACTTTCAATTTTAAAACAGTGCTTTACAGAAAGATTCAGATGTTGGCGTCTTTTGTGAATAACACGTCAGCAGATCAATCATTACTTGGGGAAACACGTGCGCCTTTTTCATGCTCTGATCCAGGCGGCCGTTGCGCCGGCCATTCGCTCGCGGATGGTTCGCGTCGTGGTGTCGAGCCTGCTGCTGGGGGTCGCCGCAACGGCGTCGGCCGCTGACACGACCTTGCTCAACGTCTCCTACGACCCCACGCGGGAGTTCTATCAGGACTACAACGTCGCGTTCGCGAAATACTGGAAAGCGAAGACCGGAGATCAGGTCACCATCCGGCAGTCCCATGGCGGTTCGGGCAAGCAGGCAAGGAGCGTGATCGACGGCCTGCAGGCCGATGTCGTGACGCTGGCGCTCACCGTCGACATCGACGCCATCGCCGAACAGGGCAAGCTGTTGCCCGCCGACTGGCAAACGCGCATGGCGCACAACAGCGCGCCCTACACCTCGACCATTGTGTTTCTGGTGCGCAAGGGCAATCCCAAAGGCATCCGCGACTGGAACGACCTGGTCAAACCCGGTGTCGCCGTGATCACGCCCAATCCCAAGACCTCGGGCGGCGCGCGCTGGAATTACCTCGCGGCCTACGCCTACGCGCTCAAGCACAACGCCAACGACGACGCCAAGGCGCGGGCATTCGTCGGCGCCGTGTACAAGAACGCACCGGTGCTTGATACCGGCGCACGCGGGTCGACCACCACCTTTGCCCAGCGTGGCATTGGGGATGTGCTCATCACCTGGGAGAACGAGGCTTACCTTGCGCTGGCCGAGTTCGGTGCCAATCGCTTCGAGATCGTCACGCCCTCGCTGTCGATCCGCGCCGAACCGCCGGTGGCGGTGGTCGATCGAGTCGCTGACCGCCGCGGCACCCGGACCGTAGCCGAGGCCTACCTGCAATATCTCTACAGTGAGGAAGGTCAGGATCTCGCCGGCAAGCACCACTACCGGCCCACCCAGCCCGCGATGGCCGCCAAGTACGCGGCGACTTTCCCGTCCATCGAACTGGTCGGCATCGACGCCTTCGGCGGCTGGAAAAAGGCGCAGGCCACACACTTCAGCGAAGGCGGTGTGTTCGACCAGATCTACGGGGTGGGCAAGTGAGCCTGGCCGCTGCGGGGCCGGTACCGCAGCGGGGCCGCAGCCGGGCGGTCCTGCCCGGTTTCGGCCTGACGCTGGGGTTCACGATCTTCTACCTGAGTCTGTTCGTCCTGATTCCGCTGGCCGGGGTCTTCGTCAAGTCGGCGGGACTGGGCTGGGATGGATTCTGGTCAGTGATCGGATCGCCGCGCGTGCGGGCGGCGCTCGAGCTCAGTTTCGGCGCCGCGCTCGCCGGCGCCGCCATCAACGCCGTTTTCGGCCCGCTGGTGGCCTGGGTGTTCGTGCGCTATGAATTCCCCGGCAAGCGCCTGCTCGACGCCATCATCGACCTGCCCTTCGCCCTGCCGACGGCCGTGGCCGGCATCGCCCTGACCGCGCTCTATGCCGGCAACGGCTGGATTGGTCGCTTCCTCGAACCGCTCGGTATCAAGGTCGCCTACACGCCGCTCGGCATCGTCGTTGCGTGCGCCTTCATCGGCCTGCCCTTCGTGGTGCGCACGCTGCAGCCCGTGCTGGAGGACGCCGAGAAAGAGTTGGAGGAAGCCGCGGCCTCGCTGGGGGCCAACCGCTGGCAGATCATCAGTCGCGTCATCCTGCCCAGCGTGCTGCCGGCGCTGCTGACGGGCTTTGCGCTTGCTTTTGCCCGAGCGGTCGGTGAATACGGCTCGGTCATCTTCATCGCCGGCAATCTGCCGATGGTGAGCGAGATCGCACCGCTGCTCATCGTCATCAAGCTCGAGGAATTCGACTACGCCGGCGCCACGGCGGTGGCGACCGCCATGCTGGTGTTGTCCTTTGCGGTGCTGCTCGCGGTCAATGGGCTGCAGGCCTGGACGCGGCGGCGTCAGGGCGGCCGACCATGAGCGCGGTCCCATCCTCTTTGACGATTCCGCGCCACAACGCCGCCGTCACCGAAGCGCCCTGGTTGCGCCGGCTGCTGATCGCCGTCGCGCTCGTCTTTCTCGCGAGCTTTCTGCTGTTGCCACTGCTGCTGGTCTTCACCGAAGCGCTGCGTAACGGCGTGGGCGCCTATTTCGCGGCGCTGCGAGATCCCGAGACCTTGTCGGCCATGCGGCTGACGGTGATTGCGGCTGCCATCGCGGTGCCGCTGAATCTGGTGTTCGGCGTTGCGGCGGCCTGGGCGATCGCCAAGTTCGAGTTTCGCGGCAAGGCGCTGTTGATCTCGCTGATCGACCTGCCGTTTTCGGTGTCGCCGGTGATCGCGGGTCTCATCTATGTGCTGATGTTCGGCGCCCAGGGCTGGGCCGGGCCCTGGCTCATCGCGCACGGCGTGGAGATCATCTTTGCCGTGCCGGGCATCGTGCTGGCGACGATCTTCGTCACCTTTCCCTTCGTCGCGCGCGAACTGATCCCGCTGATGCAGGAGCAGGGCAGCGAGCAGGAACAGGCGGCCATCACGCTGGGCGCCAGCGGCTGGCAGGCGTTCTGGCATGTGACGCTGCCCAACATCCGCTGGGGTCTGCTCTACGGCGTCCTGCTGTGCAACGCGCGCGCCATGGGCGAGTTCGGCGCCGTGAGCGTGGTGTCGGGGCACATCCGAGGCCTCACCAACACGCTGCCGCTGCACGTCGAGATTCTCTACAACGAATACCAGTTCGCCGCCGCTTTCGCGGTCGCCTCTCTGCTCGCCGGCCTCGCGCTGGTGACCTTGGGGATCAAGACCTGGCTGGAATGGCGTCACGGCGATGCGCTGTCGGCGACGAGGAGACACTGATGGATATCCATGTTCGCAAGCTGCACAAGCACTTCGGCAACTTCGCCGCGCTCGCCGGTGTCGATCTCGACATCGCCTCAGGGGAACTGATCGCGCTGCTCGGCCCCTCCGGCTCGGGCAAGACGACCTTGCTGCGCGTGATCGCCGGGCTCGAGTTCCCCGATCACGGCCAGATCCTGTTCGGGGACGAGGACATGGCGCACCGGCCGGTGCGCGAGCGCCGTATCGGCTTCGTGTTCCAGCACTATGCCCTCTTCAAGCACATGAGCGTGCTGGACAACGTGGCTTTCGGCCTGCGCGTCAAGCCGCGTCGCGAGCGGCCGGGCGAGGCCTTGATTCAGGCCCGCGCCCGCGAACTGCTTGAACTCGTCCAGCTCGGCGGCCTGGAAAAGCGCTTCCCGGCGCAGCTTTCCGGTGGCCAGCGCCAGCGCGTGGCGCTGGCACGGGCGCTGGCGATCGAGCCGCGCGTGCTGCTGCTCGACGAGCCGTTTGGCGCGCTGGACGCGCGGGTGCGCAAGGATCTGCGCCAGTGGCTGCGCGACCTGCACCGCAAGACCGGCTACACCACGATCTTCGTCACCCACGATCAGGAAGAGGCGCTGGAACTGGCCGACCGGGTGGTGGTGATGAATCAGGGCGCTATCGAGCAGGTCGGCTCGGTAGAACAGGTCTACGAGCGTCCGGCGAGCCCCTTCGTGTTCGATTTTCTGGGCGGAACCAATGTCATCGCCGCCACCGTCCAGGGCCGCACGGTGCGCATCGGGGAAACCGACATCGCCGCCCTGCGCGACAGCCTGCACCCGAACGGCCCGGCCGACGTCTATGTGCGCCCCGGCGATTTGCGCGTCAGCGATGCCGACGCGCCCGGTCTCGAGGTGACGGTCATTGCCGTCCAACGCACCGGGCCCATCGTGCGCGCGGTGGTCGAGCATGGCGCCGGTGGCCAGCGCTTGCAGGTGGAACTGCCGCATCTGCACCACGACGTGCCGGCGTTCACGCCCGGCGCGACGCTGCGCCTGCGTCTCGCGCAGTTCAGCGTCTACCCGCGAGCCGATCGGCCCGCACCGCAGACCGGCGTCGCCGCGCCGGTGCTGATCGGCCGCGAACGCGTCCGCATCGAGGTCAACTGACGTCGCACCCCTTGCCGGCAGTTGTCATGGCGCGCCGAACAGATCCAACTGAGCATCGAGACGGGGCGGGCGAAACCGGGCGGTGTCGAGTGGCGGCAGCGGCGCATCCATCCCGAGGCGGCGGGTGGCGATCCTGAAACGCTGGGCCAAGAGATCGGCAAAGGCGCCCGTGCCGCGGCGACGCACACCGAACTCGGCGCGATAGACCGCGCCACCGTGCATCTGCCGCAGCAGGCTCAGGACATGCTCGGCGCGGCCCGGCGCATGGGTTTCCAGCCAGGCGGTGAAGACCTCCGTCAGCTCGTGCGGCAGGCGCAAGAGGCCGTAGTGGGCGCCGATGGCCCCCGCCTCGCGGGCCGCGGCGAGGATGCTCTCCAGCTCGTGGTCGGTGAGCGCGGGGATCACGGGCGAGATGGACACCGTGACGGGAATGCCCGCCTCGTGCAGGGCTCGGATGGTGCGCAAGCGCCGCTTTGGCCCCGCGGCGCGCGGCTCCAGCCGCCGCGAGAGGTCTTCATCCAGCGTGGTGAGCGTGATGCCGACCTGGACGAGCCTCTCGGCGGCGAGCGGCGCCAGGATGTCCATATCGCGCTCGATGAGCGTCGCCTTGGTGATGAGCATGAACGGATGGCGCGTCTCGGCCAGCACCTCGAGCAGTCGCCGCGTGAGTCTCAGCCGCCGCTCGACCGGCTGGTAGGCGTCGGTGTTGACGCCCAAAGCGATGGGCGCCGCCCGATAGCCCGGCCGCGCCAGTTCGCGTCGCAGTTGTTCGGGCGCATCGGGCTTGTGGAAGAGTCGAGTTTCGAAATCGAGTCCCGGCGACAGGCCCAGAAAAGCGTGGCTCGGCCGGGCGTAGCAGTAGACGCAACCGTGCTCGCAGCCGCGGTAGGGATTGATGGAGCGGTCGAAGGGCAGATCAGGCGAGCGGTTGAAGGTCAGCACCGTGCGGCTGTGATCGACGGCGAGCACGGTGTCGGGCGCCTCTGTTTCGGCAAATTCGGGCTCGCGCGTACTGCTCTGGACCTCGAAACGGCCTTTGGGATTGTGCACGGCGCCGCGGCCCTTGAACGCCGTCAGGGGGCGGGGCAACACGGTCGGATCGTCGTTCGGCTCGTCGTCGGGGGGCATCATCCGTCTACCGTCGGCAGTCGCCGTCCAGCGAGGGCGGGGCGATCAGTTTACGCCCGCTGTCCCTTGTTCGGCAGTCGGTGGCTGGGACTTCCCGCACCCCAAGCAACGCCTACCCTGCTGCTCAGCCTCAAAATCACATGAACGATGCGAGCGTGGGCTGGGACACCCGGTGCCTCGAAGGCACGATTGCCATGCCGCCTTCACATGGAGCGGTGGCTTGCTTGGCGCGGCGAAAGCGAGCCGAATCAGCCGATCTCTTCATCGAAGTAATCGCTGTCGATTTTCGGAATCCGCACGGTGCGCGAGGTGATGCCGACCTCGTGGTCGATCATCAGGCCCGCGAGACGCACGCCGTCTACCAGCACGATGCCCTCCACCGATCTGGCGAAGTCGAGCGCCTGCGTGGTGAAGGCGGACGTGGTGATGAACACGCCCTTGCGTGCCTTCTGCCCGGCGAGCGCGCCGTAGAAGGCCTGCAATTCCGGCCGGCCGATGCTGTTCTGCCACCGCTTGGCCTGCACGTAGACCTTCTCAAGCCCCAGCCGGTCGAGCGAGATGATGCCGTCGATGCCGGCGTCGCCCGCGCCGCCGACGCGCTGCAAATCGGCCCGGTTCGCGCCGTAGCCCATGCGGTGCAGCAGGTCGAGCACGATGGTTTCGAAGAACGACGGCGACACGCGGGCCAGCAGATCCAGCAACTCCGCCTCGGCGGCCTCACGCAGTTCGAGCAGCGCCTGCCCGAGCCGATCGTCGGGGCTGGCCACGGCCGCGGGCGACGCCGGCGCTGCGGTCGTGGGTTCGCCGGACAACTCGCCGTTCACCGGCCGCAACCGCACGTCGTTGAACGCCATGGCGAGGCGCTGTACCTGATTGGTCGCGAGGGGCGCCGGATGGTCGGCCGCGAAGCGGATACCTTCCGGCGTGATCTGCCACACGCCGCGCCGTGGGCTGCTGGAAAGACCGGCACGTTTCAACCGGTCATGCGCCCAGCCGGCGCGGTTCCTGTAGATGGGTACCGGGGTACTCGGCAGCAATAGTTGCTTGTCCTCTTCGCCGAGGCCGAGCGCGTCGGCGGCGATCTCATACACCTGCTTCGCCGGCACGCCGTCCGGGTGCCGAGCCAGATACCGCAATATGGGTTCGATGAACCGGTCGTAGGTAGGAACGGTCATGATGCTCTTTGCCGGGGCATGGTTGGGCGATTCTAGCGCGCCCTGCGCTCGTTCGCGGACGGCAGCCATTGCGCGGTTTTTTTATTTATGCGCCTTGCGCCTGATTGACGCTGCAATCCATGCGCAGGCAACAGGCGGCGCACAGCGGCCGCGCCCGACAGGCGGTCTTGGCGTGCCGGACGAGGAGAGCGTGCAGTTCGTTGTAGTCGCGCGCGGGGTTGTCGGTGTGGAGACGCGATTCGATGAGCCGGCGCAGCGCCTCGTAGGGTTCCTTGCCGGTGATGAGGCACAGGCGGGACAGGATGCGGCGGGTGTAGGCGTCGATGACGAACACCGGCCGACCCAAGGCATAGAGCAGGATGCTGTCGGCGGTCTCAGGCCCCACGCCGTGAACGGCAAGCAAGTCGGCGCGCAGCGCTTCGGTGGGCCGATCGGCCAGCGCGGCGAGATCGCCGCTGGCGATGAGCCAGGCGCACAGGGCCTGCAGCCGCCGCGCCTTGACGCGCGGGTAACCTGCCGGGCGGATGTGCTCGGCCAGCGTCTCGACCGGGAGATCCAGCAAGGGCGCCGGCCGGAGCAGGTCGGTTGCGCGCAGCCTGTCGATCACGCGCTCGACCTGGACCCAGGTGGTGTTCTGGGTGAGCACGGCGCCGACCATGACCTCGAACGGCGTCTCGGCCGGCCACCAGCCCTGCGCGCCGTAAGTCCCGAGAAGGCGCGCGTAGAGATCATTCATTTGCGCGGCGCAGGTCCCCGGCGCGGTGCGAAGGCAGTGCGCGCCGGCTTGCCGGCACCCGGCCGGCCCGATCGGGTGCGTGCGGGTTCCGGCGGCGCCACGGGCAGGTCGATGCCGGCGGCCTGATACAGCGGCGCGAACTGGGCCGCGGTGAGTTCCATGCTCTGGCCACGCCGCAAGCCGGGCGGCAGTGCGATGGGGCCATAGCCCACGCGGATCAGCCGGCTCACCATGACGCCCTGGGATTCCCACAGCCGCCGCACCTCGCGGTTGCGTCCCTCGGCGAGGGTCACGCGATACCAGTGATTGGCGCCGTCGCCGCCCTCGTCGGTGAGGCTGGTGAAGGCGGCCGGGCCGTCTTCCAGTTGGACGCCCTGCTGCAGCCGCTTGAGCACGGCGTCGCTGACCTCGCCGAGCACGCGCACGGCGTAGCTGCGCTGGATCTGCTGGCTCGGGTGCATGAGGCGGTTGGCCAGCGCGCCGTCGGTGGTGAAGAGCAACAGCCCGCTGGTGTTGACGTCGAGCCGGCCGACGGTGATCCAGCGCGCGCCCTTCAGGCGCGGCAGGCCTTGGAACACGGTCGGGCGTCCTTCCGGATCGTGGCGTGTGGTGACCTCGCCTTCGGGCTTGTGGTAGATGAGCACGCGCGGCGCCGCGGCCACTTTCAGCGCGACGGGCCGGCCGTCGAGCGTGACCTGTTCCCGGCCGGTGAGCCGCTGGCCGAGCGTGGCGGTCGTCCCATTGACGCGGATGCGGCCTTCGCTGATCCAGCTCTCGATGGCGCGGCGCGAACCCAGGCCCGCCCCGGCCAGCCATTTCTGGATGCGTTCGGGCGGCTGGGCCACAGGCAGGGATTCAGCAGTGCGGGTCCGCCGCGGGCGGGTGGGTCTCATGGGGGCTCTCCGTGGAAGATGTTGCGGCGGCCGAATCGACCTCCGCTGCGCCTGGCAGCGGCGGCAGCTCGGCCAGCTCGCGCAGGTTGAGGTCGGCCAGAAAGGTGGGCGTGGTGCCGTAGAGCGCCGGCCGGCCGGGGCGTTCGAGGCGGCCCACCTCGCGGACCCAGCCGCGCTCGATGAGGGTGCGCAGGACGTTGGTGCCGACGGCGACGCCGCGCACGGCCTCGATCTCGGCACGCGTGATCGGCTGACGATAGGCGATCAGGGCCAGGGTTTCCATCACAGCGCGAGAATAGCGTGCCGGGCGCTCGGGCTGCAGGCGCTGCACGTACGCCGCATAGGCGGCGCGCACCTGCAGCCGCCAGCCACCGGCGACCTGGACCAGTTCCAGGGCGCTGCCTTCGTAGCGTTGCGCCAGGTCGTTCAGCGCAGCCTCGAGGTCTGCGGCGCAGAGGGGCTCCGGCCGGAACAGACCGGCCAGTCGCGCGGCGGCAACGGGCTCGCCGGCCGCAGCGAGTGCCGCCTCCAGGATGCGGACCCGCTCGGCGCGGGCGTCCTCCAGGCTCATGGTTGTTCCTGAACGGCGTTCATCGACAGCAGCAACGCGGCGCCCGGATCGTCCTGCCGAATCTGCACGCGGCCTTCACGCGCCAGCTCCAGCACGGCCATGAAACTGACCACGATGCCGAGGCGGCCTTCCCCGGGGACGCACACGGCGTGCAGCGGGAGCGGGGAGACCGCCGCGCCCAGCCGGATCAGGATCGCCGACATGCGGGCGCGGATGGACAAGGCCTCGCCCTTGATCGTGTGGTGACTGAAGAGCGCGCTGCGCGCCAGGAGCGCAGCAAAAGCCAGGGACAGGTCGCGCGCAACCACCTGCGGCAGCGGGTGCGCCACGGGGCCATCGGGCACGGCCGCCGCCACCGGGTAGAGATCCCGCTCAAGGCGCGGCAGGGCGTCCAGCCGGTCGGCCGCGGCGCGGATGCGCGCGTACTCCTGCAGCCGTCGCACCAGTTCGGCCCGCGGGTCTTCGGGCTCCTCATCGCTCGCGGTGGCCGGCCGGGGCAGGAGCAGGCGCGATTTGATCTCGGCGAGCCAGGCGGCCATGAGCAGGTATTCGGCCGCGAGTTCCAGACGCAGCGACTGCAAGAGGTCGATGTAACCCATGTACTGGTGGGTGATCTCGGCGACGGGGATGTCGAGGATGTCGAGATTCTGGCGCCGGATGAGGTAGAGCAACAGATCGAGCGGCCCCTCGAAGCTCTCCAGCACCACCTCGAGCGCATCGGGCGGAATGTAGAGATCGCGCGGCAAGCGCTCGAGCGGCGCGCCGCGCACCCGGATGCGCGCCTCGATACCCTCGGCCGTGCCGGTGAGAGTCGGCTCCGGCAGATCCGCGAGGGTGCTCAACGACCGCGCAGCCCCATCACGCGGCGCACCTCATGCATCGTCTCGCCGGCCAGCGCGCGGGCCTTCTCGCTGCCCGCGGCGAGGATGGCCTCGACCTGACCCCGGTCTGCGCTGAGCTCCTGTGCCCGCGCCTGGATGGGTGCAAGTTCGGCCGTGACGGCCTCGATGACCGGCTTTTTGCATTCCACGCAGCCGATGCCGGCGCTGCGACAGCCGTCTTGCACCCAAGTCTGGGTTGCCGCGTCGGAATACACCTGGTGCAGCGACCAGACCGGGCAGCGGGCGGGCTCGCCCGGATCGCTGCGCCGCACGCGGGCGGGGTCGGTCGGCATGGTGCGCAGCTTCTGCGCCACCTGATCCAGCGGCTCGCGCAGGGCGATGGTGTTGCCGTAGGACTTGGACATTTTCTGTCCGTCCATGCCGGGCAGACGGGAAGAGCGGGTGAGCAGGGCCGCAGGTTCGGTGAGGATCTGGCGTGCGCCGCCTTCGAGATGGGCGCGCAGCCGGTCGCGGTCGATGGCGGTGAGCCCCGACAGCCCGTCGATCCACTGGCGCGCCGTCGTCAAGGCCTCGGCATCGCCCTGTTCCTGATGACGCTGGCGCAGGGTCTGATAGTGCCGGACGGCCTCGGTGTCCAGGTGACCCAACACGCGTTCCACATGCGCGGCGAGATCCGGCTCGCGGCCGAACAGATGATTGAAGCGCCGGGCGATCTCGCGGGTCAGCTCCACGTGCGCCACCTGATCCTCGCCCACCGGCACACGCCTGCCGTGGTAGATGAGGATGTCGGCGCTCTGCAGCACCGGATAGCCCAAAAAGCCGTAGGTGGCCAGATCGCGTTCCTTCAGCTTTTCCTGCTGGTCCTTATAGGTGGGCACCCGCTCCAGCCAGCCGAGCGGCGTGATCATGGACAGCAACAGATGCAGCTCGGCGTGCTCGGGCACGTGGGACTGCACGAAGATCGTCGCCTGCTCGGGATCGATGCCCACCGCCAGCCAGTCGATGACCATCTCCAGGGTCAGCTCGCCGATCTGGCCCGGGTTTTCGTAATGGGTGGTCAGGGCGTGCCAGTCGGCTGCGAAGAACAGGCAGTCGGCATCCTGCTGCAGGGCCAGCCAGTTCTTGAGGACGCCGTGAAAGTGGCCCAGATGCAGGGCGCCGGAGGGGCGCATGCCGGAGACCACACGGCCGGCGAGGGGAGAAGAATCGTTCACAGGCGCTCCATGCAGGCGACGGGCAGAAAACTGCGGGGATTATACCCGGCGCCGTCCATCCGGTAGGCGGGCGATCGAGGCGCAGCGCCATGCGTGCGTCATGCAATCGAACCTTTTCGGATCGATAATGGGGGCGATGCGGCGCTTGCCTTGGGGAGCAGGCGTGAAAGGGGGCGATCGATGGGCCTGAAACAAGGCGCGGCACGCGCATCGCGTGCGCTCGGGCGGGTGCTGCGCATCCTGTTCGGGGAACTGCGTTGGAACCCGCCGCAATGGACGCGCACGCTGGGCGCCGGCGGGGCGGCGGCGATGCGTCGCGCGCGGGCGCGACCGGTGGCGACTGCGGTGCTGCTCGCCGCGCTTGTGGCACTTACGGCTTCCGGCGCGCTGGCGTTGCGCTGGATGCAACTGCGCCCCAAGCCGGTCCTGATCGCTTTCGATGTCACGGCCCCTGCGCGCACCTGTCTCGAATGTGAGCCGCCGGGCAAGCCGCAACCTCTGATCGTCACGTTTTCCCAACCCGCGGCGCCGCTCGAAGCCATCGGTCAGGCGATACACGGCGGCGTCGAGCTGAGCCCCCGCCAGGCCGGGGAGTGGCACTGGGACAGCGATCGCCGCCTGCGTTTCGAGCCGGCAGCGGACTGGCCGGCCGGTGCGCCGTATCGGGTCCGGTTCGATGCCCGGACGCTGCTCCGGCCCGGGGCGCGCCTGAAGGAATCGGGCGCGCGGTTCTCTGCCGCGCCGTTCGAGGCGCGCATCCTGGCCCGCGATCTCCACCATGACCCCTCGCAACGCGGCCAGCGCAAGGCAGTCATCACGGTTTCGTTCACCCATCCGGTCACGCCGGTGGACTTCGAGCGGAAGCTCAGTCTGCAACTCGTTGGCCAGACGCCGGAAGGCAAGACCATCCGCACCACTACGGCCTACACGGTCCTCTACGACAAATTGCACCTCAACGCCTTCGTGCATTCGGCGCCCCTGCCGATCCTCACGCAGGCCCAGCGTCTGGAGTTCCGGCTCGACGCGGGGCTGCGTCCGTCGGCCGGCGGCAACGCCATCGCCAAGCCGCTCAGCACCGCGGTCGACGCGCCTGGCCTCGACAGCCTCAAGGTGGCGGAACTTTATCTCGATTTCGCGCGCAACGAGCGGGACGTGCCGGAGCAGGTATTGCTGCTGCGCACCACCGACACGGTGACCGAGGAAGACATGAGCGCGCATGTCCATGCCTGGGTGTTGCCGTCGGAGCACCCCGATCCCGAGCGCCAGCGCGCGTGGCGCGAACGGCAGCCGGCGGATCAGCGCAACCGGCCGTTCGACTGGTCGTCCTGCAACTGCGCGATCGACACTGCCGTCCTGGAACGGGCCAAGCAAGTGCCGCTCGGCTATGTCGCCAACGAGCAGGCACACGCCCAACTGCACGGCTTGCGCTATCAGGCCGAACCGGGCCGCTTCCTGCTGGTGCGCGTGGACAAGGGCTTGCGCTCTTTCGGCGGCTATCGTCTGGGCCAGAGCGTCGACGCCATCCGGGCCGTGCCGGCTTTTCCGCAGCAGGTGCGGATCACTTCGATGGGTTCGCTGCTGGCGCTGTCGGGACAGCGAAAACTGACCGTGCTGGCGCGCGATGTCCGTGCGCTGCGGGTGGAGTTGGCGCAACTGCTGCCCGGTCAGTTGCAGCATCTGGTGACGCAGTCCCAGGGAACCTTCAGTCAGCCGGAGTTCTGGAACGAGGGTTTCGATGCCAGCAATCTGACCAGCAGGCAGGTGCGCAAGATCCGGCTGCCGGCGCTGCCACCCGGCACGGCGCATTATGAGGTCATCGATTTCAGCGATCTGCTGCAAATGGAGGGTGGGCAGCGGCGCGGCACCTTTCTGCTCAAGGTCGGTGCCATGGACCCCGATGCCGATGTCGCCACGGCCGAGACCGATGACGAGTTGACCGACACCCGGCTGATCGTGGTGACCGATCTGGGCCTGGTCGCCAAGCGCTCGGTCAACGGCGAGCAGGATGTGTTCGTGCAGTCGATCCTGAGCGGCGCGCCCATGGCCGGTGTCGTCGTCGAGGTCATGGCGCGCAACGGCACGGTGCTCCTGAGCCAGACCACGGATGCCGCGGGGCGCGTGCACTTCCCCGATCTGGCGGGTTTTCGCGACGAACGGGCGCCTGCGCTGTATCTGGCACGCAAGATGGGCGACAGCGCCTTTTTGCCGATTGGCCGCGTCCCCTTGCTGGACCTGACCCGCTTCGACGTCGGCGGCGTCGAAGAGGCGCCCGATCCCCATCGGCTCAACGCCTACCTCTTTTCCGATCGCGGCATCTACCGGCCGGGCGAGGAGATTCGCATCGGCAGCATCGTCCGCTCACAGGACTGGCAGCAGGCCTTGGCGGGCATCCCGCTCACCCTGGAGGTCAGCGATCCGCGCGGCATCGTCGTCAAGCGCGAGACGATCATCCTGTCGGCCACCGGTTTCGAGGATCTGCGCTACACGACACAGGCCGCGGCGCCGACCGGTGTGTATACCTTCAGCCTGTTCATCCCGGAGGACCCCGGCAGGCAGACACGCGAGCCCGCCTTGATCGGCTCGACCACCGTCAAGGTGCAGGAATTCGAACCCGACCGGCTGAAGATGAGTGTGCACCTCTCCCGGTCCGCGGCGCCCGGCTGGGTCTCGCCCGAAGATCTGCAGGCGCAGGTGGCGCTGCAGAATCTGTTCGGCAGCCCCGCGCAGAACCGGCGTGTCACGGCCAGGATGACGCTCACCCCGGCCGCGCCGGTCTTTGCCGCCTACGCCGACTACCGCTTCACCGATCCGCAGGCGGCCAGGCAAGGCTTCAGCGAAGCCCTCGCCGAGACCGTGACCGACGCCGAAGGATCGGCCCAGCTCGACCTGCGGCTCCAGCGCTTCGCGCGCGCGACCTACCGGCTCCATCTCGTGACGCAGGGTTTCGAAGCCGATGGCGGGCGCGGGGTCACGGCCGAAACCGAGCAACTGGTGTCTAACCTGTCTTTTCTGATCGGGCAGAAGCCGGACGGCGATCTCGCTTTCGTCCCGCGCGGCACGGCCCGTCAGGTCGAGCTGATGGCCATCGATCCGCAGCTGCGCCGAACCGATGTCGAGGGTCTCGAACTGCGACGTATCGAGCGCAAGGTGGTCTCGGTGCTCACGCGGCTCGATGACGGGCGTTATCGCTATGTATCGCGGCTCAAGGAAAACGTGCTGGACACCCGTCCGCTGACCTTGCCCGCCGCCGGATTCAGGCTTTCCCTAGCGACCGATGTACCGGGTCAGTTTTCCTATGTGGTCGTCGATCGCGACGGGCAGGCTTATGCGCGCGTCGACTATGCCGTGGCCGGCAGCGCCAACCTCAGCCGCTCACTGGAGAAAAACGCCGAGTTGCTCATCGCGCTGAACAAGCAAGACTATGCGCCCGGCGAGGAGATCGAGATGCAGATCACTGCGCCTTACACCGGCGCGGGCCTGATCACCATCGAGCGGGACAAGGTCTATGCCAGCCAATGGTTCAAGACAGACACCACCGCTTCGGTGCAACGGATCCGGGTGCCGGAGGGGCTCGAAGGCAATGCCTATGTATCGGTCAGCTTCGTGCGCGATCCGGGCTCGCCCGAGATCTACACCAGCCCGCTTTCCTATGGCGTGCAGCCGTTCGCGGTGGATCGTTCGGCGCGGCGCAATCCCGTCACGCTGCGCCTTCCCGAGCGCATCAAGCCGGGAGAGGAACTCGTCATGCACTACCGCACCGCGCGACCCGCGCGCATCGTGCTGTTTGCGGTCGACGAAGGCATCCTGCAGGTGGCCCGGTACAAGACCGCCGATCCCCTGGGGTATTTCTTCCAGAAGCGGGCGCTGGGGGTCGCCACCACCCAGATCCTGGATCTCATCCTGCCGGAATTCCGCGCCGAGATGATCGCTGCGGCGCCGGGCGGCGACGAGGACGGCGGGCTGGGACGCTTCCTCAACCCCTTCAAGCGCCGTGGCGATCCGCCCGTGGCGTTCTGGTCCGCCATCCTCGATGCGGACGAAGGTGAGCGCAGCGTGCGCTATACCGTCCCGGAGTCCTTCAACGGCAGCCTGCGGGTGATGGCGGTCGCCGTCGCCGCCGACACCATCGGCGTGGCCGAGGCCAGCACTTTGGTGCGCGGCGACTTCGTGCTCAGTCCCAACGCGCCGACGACGGTGACGCCGGGCGATACCTTCGAGGTCAGTACGGGCGTCGCCAACAACCTGGCCGGCAGTGGAGCGGGCGCGCAGGTGACGGTCAGCCTCGCGGCTTCTCCCCATTTCGAGATCATCGGTCCGTCCAGCCAGCGGCTGGCGATCGCCGAGCAACAGGAATCCGTCGCGCGCTTCCGGGTGCGCGCCCGCGACCAACTGGGCGCCGCTCGGCTGACGTTCAGCGCCCGGTTGGGCGATCACACGGCCAGCCAGGGCATCGGCCTCGGTATCCGTCCACCGACCCCGTTTCGGACGCAGATCGTGGCGGGACGCTTCGATGCCAAGCAGGTTGAGGTGACCGTCCCCCGCACGCTGTATCCGGACCAGCAGGTGCAGGAAGCGAGCGTGTCACGGTTGCCGCTCGGCCTGTCGCACGGCCTGGTGCAGTATCTGGGGCATTACGAGTATGCCTGTACGGAGCAGCTGATCAGCATGGCCGTGCCCGCGATGGTGCTGGGGCAGCGGCCCGAATTCGGCTATGTGCGGCAGATGAAGGGGGCGAGCCTCGATGATCTCGTAGGCCGCTTGCGCGCACGGCAAACGCGCGACGGTGGCTATGGACGATGGTCTGCGTTCTCGACGGTGGATGATTGGGCCTCGGTGTATGCCCAGCATTTCTGGCTCGAGGCGCGCGATCGGGGGCAGCGTCCGCCGCAGGACCTGATCGAGAGCGGCAACGGCTATCTGCGCGAACTGGCGGGGCGCGCAGCCGAGACCCTGGATGAGGCCCGCGTCTCCAGCTACGCCATCTATCTGCTGGCCCGCCAGGGGATCATGGTGGCGCACGAGGCGGCCGGCCTGCAGGCCCGGCTGGAGAACCTGCACGCCAAGGCGTGGGAACAGGACCTGAGCGCCGCCTATCTGGCGGCGGCCTACCGCCTCATGAAGCAGGAGCAGCCGTCCCAGCGCCTCATCGGGCGCCTCGGCTTCGACGCGCCGAAAGCGGCGGCCGAGGAGGGCTACGGCGTCGATCCCCTGACCCGCAACGCGCAACTGCTCTACCTGCAAGCCCGCCACTTCCCGGAGCGCCTCGAAAAACTGCCGCCGCAGGCACTGGGAACGCTGGTCGACGGCATCCGGGACAACCGCTACCAGTCGCTCTCGGCGGCCTGGATCATCCTGGCGCTGGATGCCTATGCATCGGCCATGGCGCATGAGTCCGTGCCCAACGATCGGTTGGCCATCGCCGAGCTGGGTGAGGGCGGCGGGACCGCACGTCCGCTGCGTCTGAGCGAGGGGCTCTTCCCCAAAGCCGAGTTCAGTGCGCAGGCCAGGAAGCTACGCTTCAGCCACGAAGGCCCGCTCGGTGCCTATTACCAGCTCCTGCAGGCCGGGTTCGACCGTGGTGTGCCCGATCAACCGATCAGCCAGGGCTTCGAGATTGCGCGTGCCTTCACCGACGCAGCCGGCAAACCCATCGAGACGATCCGGCTCGGAGACGAGGTGACGGTGCATCTGCGGTTTCGCGCGCTTCAGGATGCCCCGATCCGCAGCGTGGCGCTGGTCGATCTGCTGCCGGGTGGCTTCGAGCTGGTGATCCCCTCATCGGCGACGCCCGATCCCGTCGCTTCCGATCGCTCAGCCGCTACCGGCGAGGAAGGGGATGAAGCGTCCGAGGAGGGAGAGGATGAGGCGGAGGAGCAGGCGCCTGCAGCCCAGGCTTACGTCTGCCCCATCTGCACCGGGTCGGGCGTTACAGCGCTCGAGTATGCCGATGTGCGCGAGGATCGGGTGGTGTTCTATGCCACGCTGACGCAGGGGTCGCAGGAACTGATCTACCGGATCAAGGCCATCGCCGCCGGCAGCTTCAATCTGCCGCCAGCCTATGGCGAGGCGCTCTATGCACCCTACATCCATGCCCGCTCCCGCGGCGGCCAGGTCGTCATCGAGCCTCAACCGGCGGCGCCCGGCGCGGGCGACACAAAGACTCCGGGCGGCTAGCCGGGGCGGATCGTGGGCAGAACGAGGCGCCGGATGCGTGCTGGAGCGCTGTTCATTGCCGCATTGGGGCTGGCGGCGCTCCTCGCGATACTCGCAGTGCGGGCCTGGCCGCGGCCACCCTTGGCCGAACAGATTGCGCGTTCGACCGTGATCTTCGACGCTGAGGGTCGCCTGCTGCGACTGACCCTGGCCGCGGATCAGCAATACCGGCTCTGGACACCGCTGGAGCGGATCGCTCCCGAGCTCGTGGAGGCTTTGCTCCTGCACGAGGACCGCCATTTTTACCGGCATCCGGGCGTCAATCCGATCGCACTGCTCCGCGCCGGCTTCCAGAGCTACACCGGTGGGGCGAGGCAGGGCGGTTCGACGATCAGCATGCAACTGGCGCGGCTGCTCTGGCAGATGAATACGCGCACACCCCGGGGCAAGTGCCTGCAGATCCTGCGCGCGCTGGAACTGGAATTGCGCTATTCCAAGCGCGAACTGCTGGAAGCGCATCTCAATCTGATGCCCTACGGCGCCAACATCCAGGGGGTGGGGACGGCGAGCCTGATCTACTTCGGCAAGACGGCCGACCGGCTGAGTCTGGCCGAAGCCCTGTCTCTGGTCGTCATTCCTCAGTCGCCACGGCGACGTGCGCCGGATCCGGGAGAGCCCGATGACCTGCGCCAGGCCCGCGCACGTCTGTATGTCGAGTGGATCAGGCACCACGGCGCGACCGATACGAACCCCCAGGCGATCGGCCAACCGCTGCGCTACCGCGCGCTGAGCCGTCTGCCTTTTCTGGCGCCGCATCTGACGACCGCGCTGCTGCAGCGGGATCCCATCGCTCGCGAGATTCACACCACGCTCGACGCGCAGTTGCAAAAACGACTCGAGCACCATCTCGCCCGCTATGTCGAACGCAAGCGCCGCCTGGGGATCCACAACGCCGTGGCGATGCTCGTCGATCGCCGCGACATGGCGGTGAAGGCGCTGGTCGGCTCGGTCGATTTTTTCGACGCCGGCATCGAGGGTCAGACCAATGGCGCCTTTGCCAAGCGCTCGCCAGGTTCGGCGCTCAAACCCTTCATCTATGCGCTGGCGTTCGATCAGGGCTTGATCCATCCCCTGAGCGTGCTCAAGGACGCGCCGACGGCGTTCGGGGCGTTCAATCCGGAAAATTTCGATGGCCGCTTCGTGGGGCCGATCAGCGCCCACGAAGCGCTGATCCGGTCGCGCAATGTTCCGGCCGTCGGGCTATCGGCCCAACTGGCCCGACCGAGCTTTTACCAGTTTCTGCGCATGGCGGGCATCAGCCGAATGCGCAGCGAGCAGCACTACGGTCTGGCGCTGGCGCTCGGCGGCGGGGAGGTGAGCATGGAAGAAATGCTGACCCTATACGCCATGCTGGCCAACGAGGGCATCTGGCGGCCGCTGCGTTACCGGCGGGAGGATCCCCCCGCCGAGGGCGTGCGGCTGCTGTCGGCTGAAGCGAGTTGGCTGACACTGGACATGTTGAAAGACAATCCCCGTCCCGACGAGGCCGCGTCGCGCGCGCCGACGTCCGTGCCCGTCGCCTGGAAGACCGGGACCTCGTGGGGTTTTCGTGATGCATGGACGGCGGGAAGCTTCGGTCCTTACGTGCTGGCAGTCTGGGTCGGCCATTTCGATGGCCGCGGCAATCCGGCCTTCGTGGGAGTGCAGGCCGCGGCTCCCTTGTTTTTCGAAATCGCCGACGCTTTGCTGGCAGGTCATGCCGATCTGGCCGCCTTTACACCGCCGCGGCCACCCGGCCTGACCCGCGTCGAAGTTTGCAGTGCCAGCGGCGAGTTGCCCAATGCGGCCTGTCCGCAGCGCAGCATGACCTGGTTCATCCCCGGCGTATCGCCGATCCGGGTCAGCGATCTGCATCGGCAGGTCAGCGTCGATATCCGCACAGGTCGCCAGGCCTGCCCAGACGCCCTGGGGCGCATCGACCCGACCACCACCCGCACAGAGGTCCATGAGTACTGGCCATCCGACCTGCAGCGCCTGTTTGCCCAGGCCGGCATGCCGCGGCGACCGCCCCCGGCGGCTGGAGATTGCTCAGGTCTTGCCACTGCCGGTACCACGCCACCAACTATCGTTTCGCCGCTCGCCGGCGCCACCTATACGCTGCGCATGGATCGCGCCGGGATCTCCCCGGGTACTCCCGAACCGCGCACCGTTCCGCTACAGGCCAACGCGCCGGGCGATGTGACGGTGCTGTATTGGTTCGTCGACAACGCCTTCATCGGCACCGCGCGACCCGGCGAGGTGCTGCTCTGGGCGCCCGGGCGATCAGGCCGGTATCAGTTGCGCGTCGTCGACGATCATGACCGCGCCAGTACGCGTACCGTCGAGGTCGCCTGGCTATGGGGATAGATCCTGAAACCATGGGGTCATGGTTGGCCACCCGCGCGTGCCAAACAACCCTGATCCGGAATCGCCGGCACCGCTGACCAGCGCTGCTTCGACGGCGTGCCAAGCCTGTCCATCGACGCGATGCTCAGTCGTCGCACAGTGTCGCCGACGGCCGGGAAAAATCAAGCGATCGTTAAGCTCGCAGACGGATACTTGTTCGAACGATTGACTCACGGAGAGTGATATGGCTGCCGACAGTCGCCGACAATGGGACGCGGTGATCCGCATCTGTCACTGGCTCACGCTGGCGCTGATCATGGCAGCGTGGTGGGCGGTGGAAACCCATGGTGAATACCCCAAGGGCAGCGCTGAACGCGCGCTGTGGATGGACCGCCACATGACCTTCGGTCTGGCGATCTGGTTCCTGACGGCTTTCCGGCTGGGATGGCGCTGGGTTCATGCGGCGCCGGAGGTGGCGATGCCGGAGTGGCAGCGCCGCTTTGCGTCCGCGGTGCAGGCGGGACTGTACGTCGTCCTGCTGGCGATGCCGGTGTTCGGTATCGCCGCCCGACAGTTCGCGCAGCGCGACGTCACGTTCGCGGGGCTGTTTTCGCTGCCGCAGTGGGTGAGCTCGCCCAATCCGGCTTGGGCGGAGTGGTTTGCCGAAATCCATGAGGAAGTGTTCTGGCCGACCTTGCTCGTTCTGGCAGGGGTGCATGCTGCCGGTGCCCTCTGGCACCAGTTCGGCATGAAGGACAACCTGATCGGCCGAATGTTCTGGTCGCGGCGCTGAACGCTTCCCTGAGCGGTGCTGCATGCCCGCAATGCACCGCCCAGGGAGGGGCTCGATCCAACCGGTGAGTGACCGTCTTGCCCGCTCTTACACCCGGCGCCATTGATACTGGTAGTAGAGAACGGGAATGACGATCAGGGTGAGCAGTGTCGAGACGAAGAGCCCGAAGATCAGCGAGACCGCAAGTCCGCCGAAGATAGGATCGTCGAGGATGAAAAAGCCACCCAGCATGGCCGCCAGTGCGGTGAGCGCAATCGGCTTGGCGCGCACGGCCGCGGCGGCGATGGTGGCCTCATCCAAGGGTTTTCCGGCCCGCACCTCCTGCTGGATGAAATCCACCAGCAGAATGGAGTTGCGCACGATGATCCCGGCCAGGGCCATCATGCCGATCATGGACGGGGCGGTGAAATGCTGGCCGAGCAAGGCATGGCCCGGAAGGATGCCGATCAGCGTCAGTGGGATCGGCACCATGATCAGCACCGGCACGGCGTAGGAGCGGAACTGCGCCACCACCAGCAGATAGATCAGCACCAGTCCACCCAGATAGGCGATGCCCATGTCGCGGAAGGTTTCATAGGTTACCTGCCATTCGCCGTCCCATTTCAGGCTCCAGAGATAAGGCTCGTCCGGCTGGCGGGTGAAGTACTGGATGAGGGGTGCCCCTTCGATTGGGGTCTCGCCGAGCGTCGCCGCGACTGCCGCCAGCCCATAGAGCGGGCTGTCCGTGGCGCCGGTCACGTCGCCGGTGACGTAGACCACCGGAAGGAGATCCTTGTGATAGATCGTCTGCTCACGCGTGGTGCGCTGGATTGCGGCGATTTCCGACAGCGGCACCAGGCTGCCCGAGGCCGAACGCAGCCGCAGACTCGCCAGCGCCTCGGTCCGATCCTGCGCTTCGGGCGGCAGTTCAACCCGGATCGGGACCGGCCGTTTGGCCTGTTCGTCATGCAGATAGGACATGTCCTCCCCGCGCAGGGCTGCCGCAACGGCTGCCGCCACAGCCTGCTGGGAAATCCCCAGGCGCGCGGCGCGGGCACGGTCCACGGCGACGATCAGCTTCTCCTGCGCAGCCTCGATCGTGTCGTCCACATCGACGACATCGGGCGTGGCCTCGAAGATCTGCCGGACCGTCTGCGCGACGGCCATCTGTCGCGGGTAATCGGGGCCATAGATTTCGGCCACCAGAGGCGCCATCACGGGCGGGCCGGGCGGCACCTCGACCACTTTCACGTTGGCGCCGAAGCGCCGACCAATCGCGGCGAGCGGCGGGCGCACCGCAAGAGCGATGGCATGCGAACTGCGGTCGCGATGATGCTTGTCCAACAGATTGACCTGGATGTCCCCCTGATGGGGTGCGCGGCGCAGATAGTATTGGCGCACCAGTCCGTTGAAGTTGATCGGTGCCGAACTGCCGGCATAGAGCTGGTAGTTGGTGACCTCGGGCACGGTTTCCAGATGATCGGCCAGGGCCTGCAGCACACGATGGGTCTGTTCCACCGGCGTGCCCTCGGGCATGTCGACGACCACCTGGAATTCGCTCTTGTTGTCCAGCGGCAGCATCTTCATGACCACGGCGCGCACGCCCACCAAGGCGAAGGACAGGGCAATGAGCAGCAGCATGGCGGCGATCAGCGCCCAGCGGTTGCGCCGGCCTTGGGCGCCGCCCAGGAACGGGGTCATGATGCGCCGGAACGAGCGATGCAGAAAATCATCGCCCTGTTCGGCCGGGGCATGGGCCGGGGCGGCCTTGAGGAACAGGCGGCGGTACAGCCAGGGTGTGAAGATGAAGGCCACCGCTAGCGAGATCATCATGCCCGTCGAGGCATTGATCGGAATCGGCTGCATATAAGGACCCATGAGTCCGCTCACGAAGGCCATCGGCATCAGCGCGGCAATGACGGTGAAGGTCGCCAGGATGGTCGGGCCACCGACCTCGTCCACGGCCGCGGGAATCGCTTCGGTCAGGGATTGTTGGCCCATTGCCATGTGCCGGTGGATGTTCTCCACCACGACGATGGCATCGTCGACCAGGATGCCGATGGAGAAGATCAGTGCGAACAGAGACACCCGGTTCAGCGTGAATCCCCAGGCCCAGGAGGCGAACAGCGTCAGCGCCAGTGTGACGACGACCGCCGCCCCGACCACGAGTGCCTCGCGCCGGCCCAGAGCGATCAACACCAATACCACCACCGAGATCGTGGCGAAGATCAGCTTCTTGATCAGCGTCTGCGCTTTTTCCTGTGCAGTCTCGCCGTAATTGCGGGTGATGGTCGCATTGACGCTATCGGGAAAATAAATGCCCCGCATCTGCTCGAAGCGTTCGGTTACGGCGCGGGCGACGTCGACCGCATTTTGGCCCGGCTTTTTGGACACCGCCAAGGTGACGGCCGGGTAACGCCGGCCGGTCGCGGAGGTCCCTCCATGGGCCGGGCCGATACCGTAGGTCACATACTGGGCGGGCTGATCGGGACCTTCCTCGATGCGGGCCACATCGCGCAGAAAGACCGGCGCGCCGCTTTGCACGCCAACGACGAGGTCGGCCACTTCCTCGGGGCTGGTGAGGAAGGTGCCGGCTTGGACCAGGACTTCGTTGTTGCCGTCGACCAGGCTGCCGGCGTCGCTGGAAGCGTTGGTGGCGGCCAGCGCCCGTCGCAGATCGTCCAGCGACAGGTTGTACCCGGCCAGGCGGTCCGGATCGAAGGCCACGCGCACCACCCGTTCCGGACCGCCGATGATCTCGATGTCACGGGTGCCGGGTACGCGCTGGATCTCGGTTTCCACGGTGCGGGCGATGCGCAGCAGATCGGCGGCCGTGATCGCGGGATCCTCGCTCCAGAGCGTTCCTGCGGCGATGGGGACATCGTCGATGCCCTTGGGTTTGATCAGCGGCTGGCCCACGCCCGCGTTGGGCGGCAGCCAGTCCTGATTGGAGAAAAAGGCATTGTAGAGGCGGACGATGGCCTCGGTGCGCGGTTCGCCCACCTTGAACTGCACGGTCAGCGTCGCCATTCCTGGGGTGGAGGCCGAATAGATGTGTTCGACGCCCTGGATCTCCGAGACGATCTGCTCGGCGGGTGTCGTCACCAGCGACTCGACCTCGGCAGCTGCAGCGCCCGGATAGGGAATGAAGACATTGGCGAACGTGACGTCGATCTGCGGTTCCTCTTCGCGCGGCGTGATCAGCACCGCGAACAGACCGAGCAACAGGCCGGTCAGCGCCAGGAGAGGGGTGATTTCCGAGCGCAGGAACGCGGCTGCAATGCGTCCGGACAGCCCAAGCCGGGGAGGGGTGGGGTTGTTCATTCGGCGTCCTCACCGCGACCAGCTTGCTTGGAGGCAATGGCGGCGGCGATCGGGTCGGCCGCGATGCGTTCCCCGGCGACGAGCCCCGCCAGCACCGGCACCCGGTCCTTGGCGGTGGGTGTGCCGGTGCGCAGGTAGCGCAAGGTAATTCGACCCCGCTCGTCCACCACATAGGCGCCGGTCAATTCACCGCGCCGCAACAAGGCAGTCGCAGGGATGAGCAGCCGCTCCTCTTCCCCGCTGACGAAAGCGACCTTGACCAAGGTGCCGGGAAAGGCGCCGTAATCGTCGGTAGGCAGATCCACGCGGACACGGAAGGTGTGGGTCTGCGGATCGGCGGTCGGCGGGAAACGGAGCGATTCAGCGGCGACCGAGCGGCCATCCGGCAGGATGACGCGCGCCCTGCGGTGTTTGCGCAGAGGTCCGACGTGTTGCTGCGGAATGTCCACCACGGCGCGCAGACGCTCCAGCGAAACGCCTGTCATCAGCGGTTTTCCAGGGCTGACCGTTTCGCCGACCTGGACCAGGCGGGCCACGACGATGCCCGGATAGGGGGCACGCACCACGGTGTAACCCAAATCCTCGCGCGCTTGGTCAAGCGCCGCCTGGGCGGCATCGACACGGGCGCGGGCGGCGCTGAGGTCGGCAGCTGCCTTGTCGTAATTGGCTTTGGCGATCAATTTCTTGTCGTACACCTCCTTGATGCGCTCATGGTTGAGCTGCACTTCGGCCAGGCGCGTACGGGCTTCGGCCAAAGCGGCTTCTGCGGCAACCGTTCTCGCGCGTTGCTCGTTGCCTGTGAGGCGCACGATGACCGCGCCCTTTTCCACGTAGTCGCCCACGTCATAGAGCACCTCGATCACGCGGCCACTGGTCTGGGCCGCCACCGTGGACTGATCTATGGCTTCGAGCGTGCCATCGAAAGCGGTCTCCCGAGCGACCACAGCGCGCTCGACGGTGAAGGTATCCAGGGCCCCGACGGCCGAGGCTTTTGCTGCCGCGGAGGCGGAAAATGCCGCACCGGACGTAAAGGTCAGCGCGGTCAACAACAGGCCGAAGCGCATCATGGCAGGCATGGCAATCCCTCGTTTCATCGCGGCGCGGGTTCAGTCGTTCTGGCGCAAAGGGCAAAACGCGGGACCAGGCTCCACGCCCAGTCGCTGCAGGACCACCGCGAGCGGACAGAATCCCGTAAAGGAGGACTGGAGCAGGTTGGCGCCTACGAAGGCCGTCAGCCACAGCCAGTATCCGCTGTGCAATTGCGCCAGGATGAGCGACAGCAGCACCATGCTGCCGGCGATGCGCAAGACCCAGCGATCGATATTGGGGGCAGAAGTGGGGGTGTAAACGGTCATCCCTGTCTCCTTGGAAGAAAACGAAAATCACGCGCCAATCCGCCGGCGTTCATGTTCATCCTGGCAGCTCGCAAAAATGCCGATGTAAGACCTGGATCAAGTCGAGCGCCGGCCCTGAGGTGACACGATAAAAAATCGTCTGTGACATGCGGCGCGTGGCGACCAGGCCATCCTTGCGCAGCACGGCCAGATGCTGCGACAACGCAGATTGGGAGAGCGGGATACGCGCATTCAGGGCGCTCACGGACAGCTCGCCTTCGGCCAGGGCACAAAGGATCAACAAGCGATTGGGGTTGGCCAGCGCCTTCAGGAGTTCCGAGGCGTCCTGGGCGTGCTCCCCCATCTCGGCGGCGGTCGGTAATGAATGGTCCACGATATGTTCCTGATGGACATCTAATTAAGATGTTGCTAATTCATCTTTATCTAATATAATGGACTCGGGGCGTGCATGCAATGCGTCCCTATCACCTGAGGAGGAGATCCAATGGCACATGTCGTCGTGATGGGGGCCGGACTGGGCGGGATGCCGGCGGCTTATGAGCTCCGCAATGCCTTGGGCGCCGGGCATCGGGTAACCTTGATCAATGCCGCCGAGCATTTCCAGTTCACGCCCAGCAATCCCTGGGTAACGGTCGGCTGGCGCAAGCCCGAACAGATCCTGGTGCCGATCCGGCCGGCCGTCGAAAAGAAGGGTATCGGCTTCATCGCCCAGGCGGTAACCGCGCTGGACCCGCAGGCGAACCGACTCACGCTGGCCGATGGCCAAACCGTCGATTACGACTATCTCGTCATTGCCACCGGCCCCAAGCTGGCTTTCGACGAAATCCCCGGCTGTGGTCCGTCGGGCCACACCCACAGCATCTGCACGACGCCCCATGCCGAACAGGCCGCGCAGGCTTACCAGGATTTCCTCCGGAATCCCGGCCCGGTGGTCATCGGAGCCGTGCAAGGGGCGAGCTGTTTCGGGCCCGCTTATGAATTCGCCATGATCCTGGACACCGATCTGCGTCGGCGACGGCTGCGTGACCGGGTGCCGATGACTTTCGTGACCAGCGAACCCTACATCGGGCACATGGGCCTGGGCGGTGTCGGCGACTCGAAAGGTCTGATGGAATCCGAGCTGCGCCAGCGTCACATCAAATGGATCACCAACGCCAAGGTAACGGCGGTCGAGGCGGACAAGGTGACGGTGACCGAACACGATAGCCGGGGCGAGCCGATCCAGGTGCATGAGGTGGCCTCCCGTTTCAACATGTTCATCCCTGCCTTCAAGGGTGTGGACGCCGTGGCGGCCGTCAAGGAACTGTGCAATCCGCGCGGTTTTGTCCTGATCGACGACTATCAGCGCAATCCAACCTATCCCAACATTTATTCGGCCGGCGTCTGCGTGGCCATCCCGCCGGTGGAAGCAACACCCGTTCCGACCGGCGCACCCAAGACCGGCTACATGATCGAGTCGATGGTCACGGCCTTGGTGCACAACATCAAGGACGCGATCGACGGGCGCGAGCCCAGCCACAGGGCGACCTGGAACGCCATCTGCCTGGCCGATATGGGCGACGATGGCCTGGCGTTCGTGGCGCTGCCGCAGATTCCGCCCCGCAACGTCACTTGGGCAAAGCAGGGCCGGTGGGTGCATTGGGCCAAGATCGCCTTCGAGAAATATTTCATACGCAAGATGAAAGCGGGCACGCCCGAACCCGTCTACGAGAAATACGTCCTGAAGTTGCTCGGTATCGTCCGCCTCAGGGGGTGACCCGGAATGAAAGCGTTGCTGGTCGTGCTGATGATGCTGGTCGCATGGGATCTGCCGGCGACCGAAGATACCCGTCGTGCGCGCTCGCAAGAAATCGCGCAGCGGTTTCAAACAGCACTGGGCGAGCGCCTGTCTGAGGCCTTGGGTATGGGCGGACCGGTCGCCGCAATCGCGGTCTGTCGGCAGGATGCGCCAGGAATCGCGGCGCGTCTCTCGGTAGAAAGCGGCGCCCAGGTCGGGCGCACGGCCTTGCGGGTACGTAACCCTGCCAATGTGCCCGATGCACTCGCACGCGCCGTCCTCGAAGGATTCGAGCAAGCCGTGGCGAGCGGTACGTCGGCTCCCTTGGAGTATTACGTGGCCGAGCCCAATGGCAGGGCGCGCTATTACAAAGCCATCATCACTCAGCCGGCGTGCCTTGGCTGTCATGGTCCAGTGCTCGATCCCATGGTTGCCGAGACCATTGCGCAGCATTACCCGCTCGATCAGGCGACGGGGTTTGCGGCCGGAGAACTGCGTGGGGCTTTCGTCGTGGAATGGCCCGCCACGGGAGGAAAATGACCATGATTCGCAACTGTCCACAGTGTGGCGCCAGAAACCGCATACCTGAACGTCATCTGGCGGACGAGGGCCGCTGCGGCGCCTGCAAACAGCCTCTGCCGCCCTTGGCCGAGCCGCTCGAAGTCGACACCGATTTGTTCGATGCGATCGTAAAAGCAGCCGGCGTTCCCGTGCTGGTCGATTTTTGGGCACCTTGGTGTGGCCCCTGCAAGATGGCTGGGCCTGAGGTCGCCAAGGCGGCGGAGCGCCTGGCAGGTCGGGCCTTGGTGCTCAAGGTCAACACGGAGCAGCACCCCGAACTTGCCGCCCGGTATCAGGTGCGCAGCATCCCGAATTTCGCCCTGTTTCGTTCGGGCCGGCTCATCTGGCAACAAGCCGGATTGCTGCGTCATCAGCAGTTGGAGCAGATCGCCGTGGGCGGATGATCCAAACGACCGGCCATATCCGGTTGAGGGATGCTCTGGCGTGGGAGAGCTGCGGCGCCGGTGTTGGTCAGGCGTTTGCGCACGCAGAGACCATCAATGAGACCGGATTCGTGTCAAACGGCAATAAGGGGAGAGGAAGAAGGCCATGCGTGGAGCAGTTGGGAGCTTGTTGGTGGCCGGATGGTTTATTGGTTCCGCTTGGGGGGGCGAACTTGCGGACGTGCTGCGGGAGACGCGCGATCATCCCGCGCTTGCTGCCGCCGCGAGTCGCGTGGAAGCGGCGGAAGACAGCCTGTCCGCTGCGCGCCGCCGTTCGCTCGGTGCTGGGGGCGTCCTGGTCGAGGGAGCGCGTTATGAGGATCAGCGTTTCGTCGGCGTGCTGTCGCCGCAAGCTTTGGCCCGTCCGCCGTTCGCCCGAGACCTGATGACTTATGGCGTGGCCTATTCCGTGCCCATCGATTGGGCCGGCGTGATTGCAGCGGCCCGCAGGGCGGGAGAATCGGATCTGGTGGCAGCCCGCCTGGCCGAGCGCCAGACCGCGTTGATGAAACTGCACGCAGCGACGTCGGCCTATGTGCAACTGCAGGCCTTGCTGAGCCAGCGCGACATCCTTGCCGTCCAGCGCGAACGGGTGAGCCAGACCGTTCAGCGTGTCGAGATCGAGGTGCAGACCGAGCAGTCATCCACGGCCGACTTGCGTCTGGCACAGGCTGAACTGGCGCGCCTGCGCTCCGATGAGGTGCGCCTGGCAGGGGAAATCGCCGCCCAACAGGCCATGCTCGAAGAAGCGATCGGTCGCCGTTTGCTGCCGGCCCAAGGGATCATCGAGAGCCCTGTGTGGGCAGACGCTCCGAGCGCGGATCTGCTGCCGGCCGCATTGGCCGAGGCGCAGGCTCAAGCTGCAGGAGCGCAGGCACGCGAAGTCCAGCGGTCCTTGTGGCCGGCGCTGGCGGCCGGCGGCGAATATGTACAGTTCGACGGCAATGGAGAAGAACCGGATGCCTGGAGTCTCTCGGCGCGGCTGAGCATTCCAATCGACCCGGCCAGCCGCAAACGGGCTGAATCGGCCCAGGCTCAGGCGCAAGCCGCTCGCCAGGCGCAACGGGCGGCGCTGCGCGAGACGCAGCGCGATTGGCTAGCGCTTCACTCGGCGTACCAGGCCGCGCGGGCGGACATCGACGCCTTGGCGGTCGAAACGACGGCCCGGCGCGAAGTCGTGCGCGTCCAGGCCGAGCTGCAACGCGTGGGGCTTGTCTCGCTGGAAGACTTCCTGCGGCAGCAACGCGATCAACTGGAAGCCGAAGCTCGCCTGACCCAGGCCCAAGCGGGAGCGATCACCGCCTGGTCGGCCGCCCAGGTGTTGCGGGGTGCGTCGACCGAAGAATACATCTCTGCCCTGGAGGCCCGAGAGGCGTCATTGCGTTGAGTCATGTCGACAGTGTGACAAGCGGCGCGGCCATGTCGGCTTTGTCACTTTTCGCATTAATAAAATAAGGACATCAGCGGTGGGACTGTCGCGACTGGACTCGGGCGCCCAACAGCATGGCCAGCACGAAAGGCACGGCCTCGGCCGGATTGATCAGCAGGGCGGCGATGGCAGGCCCCGGACAATAACCCGCCATGCCCCAGCCGATGCCAAACAGGGTTGCGCCAAGCAGCAGCGGACGGTCGATGTCGTGATAGGTGGGCAGACTGAAGCTCGCCTCCCACAGCGGTTTTCCGCGCCGGAAGACCATCGGAAAGCCGAGCGTGGTGACGCCGACGGCGGCTCCCATGACCAGCGCCAGACTCGGATCCCATCGTCCGCTGATGTCGAGGAAGGCCAGCACCTTCTCAGGGTTGATCATCTGGGCCACGTACAGGCCGATGCCGAACAGCAGGCCAGCAATGAATGCAGCGACGAGCGACCTCATGGCAGCACCCCGAGCATGTGGCGCATGAGCAACACCGTGGCCATGGCCACCGTCATGAAGGTGAGCGTCGCAGCCAGCGAGCGTGGGGCGCGCCGACCCAGGCCGCAGACCCCGTGGCCGCTGGTGCAGCCGTTCCCGAGCCGTGTGCCATAGCCCACCAGAAAGCCTGCGCACAGCAGTGCCCAGAGCGGGAAGCCCTGACGCGGCGCGAACGCCAGAATGTCCACCGGGAGCATGAGCATCGTGCCGAGCAGCAAGCCCGCCAGAAATGCCAGCCGCCACCCCCATTCTGCTGGCGCGCGTGGAAACAAGCCGAAGACGATTCCGGTAATGCCCGCGATGCGGCCGATGCTCAGCAGCAGCAAGAGTGCGCTGAGGCCGATCAACAGACCGCCGAGGATGGCGGAGTAGGGCGTGAATGTGGTCATGCGCGAAACCTGCATGGCGAATGAGGGTGGCTATTCTATGCATTCTGATGTGCCCCAGGTATCGGGGCAGCAGCTGCCACGGAAGCGGAGTCGGGGACGGCTGGCCTTGGGGCATGATGTATACTGTGCCAAACGCGCGGCCCGGCGGGTCGGCGTCGTTGTGCCTATCAATGAGCGAAAGTGGCGGAACTGGTAGACGCGCTGGATTTAGGTTCCAGTGGGCTCGCCCCGTGAGAGTTCGAGTCTCTCCTTTCGCACCATGGCAAGCTGGTACAGGATTTGGATGCATGTTCGTCTGGAACATGCGGGTTGGAATCGTTGTCGGAGTAACGAGCGAATGCAGAGCGCAGTTGAAGTCACCGGAGCCTTGGAACGGCGGATCCGCGTGCAGGTGCCCGCCCAGGAAGTGGATCGCCAGGTCGAGGACCGGCTGCGCTCGCTGGGTCCGCGCGCACGAATCAAGGGGTTCCGGCCAGGCAAGGCGCCGTTTTCCGTCATCCGCCGTCAATACGGTGACCAGGTCCGTCAGGAAGTCGTGGAGGAAGTTCTGCGAACCTCCTACGCTACGGCGATCCAAGACCAGGGCCTGCAGCCTGCCGGTTCGCCCCAGATCGAGGCTGAATCGCTGGCGCCGGGTGCCGATCTGACCTATACCGCTGTCATCGAGGTGTACCCGGAAATCGAACTCGCGGCCATCGAAGGCCAGCGCATCGAGCGGCCCCAAGTGACGATCGGCGAGGATGACGTCGATCGTGTGCTGGGGCAGATCCGCGAGCAGCAGGCCCATTTCCACACCGTCGAGCGCCCCGCACAGGCCGGCGATCGGGTGAAGATGGATTTCGAAGGCGCCATCGACGGCGTTGGCTTTTCAGGAAACCGCGGGGAAGGCGTCGAAGTCGAATTGGGAGCGGGGCGTCTGCTGGCCGATTTCGAAAACGCCCTCTTGGGCGCGTTGCCTGGTCAGTCGCTGGATGTGCCGCTGACCTTCCCGGGGGATTATCCTTCTGCGGAAGTCGCCGGCAAGACAGCCTTGTTCAAGGTCGTCGTTCACGAAGTGGCGGAGAAGCATCTGCCGGCACTGGATGATGAACTGGCCGCCGCAGCGGGTGTCGGTGAAGGCGGGCTCGAAGCCCTGCGCGCCCGTATCCGTGAGCGCCTGGAAATGCAGGCGGAACAAGCGGTGGCGGCACGGATCAAAGAGCGTGTCATGGGAGTGTTGCTGAACTTGCATGATGTGCCCGTG
The DNA here is from genome assembly GCA_035325645.1 of Candidatus Macondimonas sp. Taxonomy (GTDB): domain Bacteria; phylum Pseudomonadota; class Gammaproteobacteria; order UBA5335; family UBA5335; genus Macondimonas. The sequence goes on from DAOKZK010000013.1 coordinate 31,132, forward strand.
CCGGGGGCCCTGATCGAGCAGGAGGTTGACCGACTCGTGGCCGAGATGGCGCAGCGCATGGGCTTGCGACCGCAGCAGGGGCAGCAGTTGCCACGCGAGATGTTCGTCGACCGCGCCCGGCGTCGCGTCGGTCTGGGGCTGATCGTGGGCGAATGGATCAAGCAGGAAGGCATTCAGCCCGATCCGGAGCGGGTCGATAGGATGATCGGGGCTTTGGTCGCGGACCATGACCAACCCGACGCGCTGGCGCAGGCCTATCGCGCCAATCGCGAGGTCATGCAGCGGATCCACGGCGTGGTACTGGAAGATCAGATCGTCGACCGGTTGCTGGAAAAAATGACAGTGGTCGATGTGCCGACCTCCTTTCAGGATCTGATGAGCAATCCCGGCGCAGACGCCGGCGAGGAGATGTGATGTCATCGCCCTATTTGGGGAGCCCGCGACTTGCGCAGGCCAACCTGGTGCCCATGGTGGTCGAGCAGACGCCTCGCGGCGAACGGGCGTTCGACATCTTTTCACGCCTGTTGAAGGAGCGCCTGATCTTCGTTGTGGGCCAGATCGAGGATCACATGGCCAATCTCATCGTGGCCCAGATGCTGTTTCTCGAATCGGAAAATCCCGACAAGGACATCCATCTGTACATCAACTCGCCAGGCGGATCGGTGACCGCCGGACTGGCCATCTACGACACGATGCAGTTCATCAAGCCTGCGGTCAGCACAATTTGCGTTGGTCAGGCGGCCAGCATGGGTGCCGTGCTGCTCGCGGCCGGGGCCAAAGGAAAACGCTACTGCCTGCCGCATTCGCGCATGATGATCCATCAGCCGCTGGGCGGCTTTCAGGGTCAGGCCGCGGATTTCGAGATCCATGCACGCGAAATCCTGTTCATACGGGACCGCCTGAACGCCATTCTGGCGCGGCACACGGGTCAGGACATCCACCGAATCGAACAGGACACGGATCGGGATCGGTTCATGAGCGCGGAGCAAGCCATGGAATACGGGCTCGTCGACGCCGTATTGACCAGCCGGGAACTGCCTGGCGAACCAACATGACCGGGCAGAGTCGCGCTTCGTGCGCTGAGTGGCACGACAAGTGCTTATAGTTTAGCCAAGAGACGGCAGCGGTGAGGGACTGGAGATGAGCGAAGACACGCGCGGGAAAAGCACCGAGAGCGGGAAATTGCTGTATTGCTCTTTCTGCGGCAAGAGCCAGCATGAAGTCCGCAAGCTGATCGCCGGGCCATCCGTATTCGTGTGCGACGAGTGCGTCGAGTTGTGCAACGACATCATCCGCGAGGAATTGCAGGACAAGGTCGAATCCGACCGCAACCGCCTGCCCAAGCCGAAGGAAATCAAGAAAGTCCTGGATGAGTACGTCATCGGTCAGGAAGCGGCGAAGAAGATCCTGGCCGTCGCGGTCTACAACCACTACAAGCGCATCCAGGCCAAGGGCAGCGGCAAGGATCAGGTCGAGCTTTCCAAGAGCAACATCCTCCTGATCGGCCCCACGGGTTCGGGCAAGACCTTGTTGGCCGAGACGTTGGCGCGGATCCTGAACGTGCCGTTCACCATTGCCGACGCCACCACGCTGACCGAGGCGGGCTATGTCGGCGAGGATGTAGAAAACATCATCCAGAAACTGCTGCAGAAGTGCGAATACGACGTCGAAAAGGCCCAGACCGGGATCGTCTACATCGACGAGATCGACAAGATTTCGCGCAAATCCGACAACCCGTCCATTACACGGGATGTCTCTGGCGAAGGTGTTCAGCAGGCCCTGCTCAAACTGATCGAGGGCACCATGGCTTCCGTTCCTCCACAGGGCGGCAGGAAGCACCCTCAGCAGGAATTTTTGCAGGTCGACACGCGAAACATCCTGTTCATCTGCGGCGGTGCGTTTGCCGGCTTGGACAAGATGATCGCCCGTCGTACCCAAACCGGCGGCATCGGCTTTTCCGCAGACATCAAACGTGCCGACGCCGATCGGGACACCTTGCATCTGCTGAGTGGCGTTGAGCCGGAAGACCTGGTGAAGTACGGGCTGATCCCGGAATTCGTCGGTCGGCTCCCGGTCGTCGCCACGCTCGAGGAACTGGACGAGGCAGCCTTGATGCGCATCCTCGTTGAACCCAAGAATGCCTTATCACGGCAGTATCGCAGGCTCTTCGAAATGGAAGGCTGCGAGCTCGAGTTTACCGAGGACGCACTGAGAACCGCAGCCCGCAGGGCGATGGAACGTCGGACGGGCGCACGAGGCTTGCGGACCATACTCGAAACGGCCCTGCTCGATGCCATGTACGAGCTGCCGTCGATGACCAATGTGCGCAAGGTTGTCGTGGATAGGGGAACGGTTCTCGGTGAAGCACCGCCGTTCATCCTGTATCGCAACGAGGCCAGCGACCTGCCGCCCCAAGCAGCCGCTGCCGAGTGAGCAGCTTGCGCGGGAATCCTTGAAGACCCGCGCAGTCGCCCCCATATCAAGCCCGGATTTCCAGCCGGAAATCGCCATCGGCTGCCCGCCCGTCCTTCCGGGTAGCCGCCCCTTCCGAGGTGAGGCCGCATGAAACCCCCCGAGTCCAAGTCGCTGATTGCCGAAGGCCCTCAGTTTACGGCGCCGCTGTTGCCGCTGCGTGACGTCGTCGTCTATCCGCACATGGTGATCCCGCTGTTCGTCGGACGGGAAAAATCCATTCATGCTCTCGAATCCTCCATGGAAGGTGACCGCAAGGTGCTGCTGGTCGCCCAAATAAGCGCCGAAAAGGATGACCCCGCTCAGGACGACCTGTATGTGCTGGGGACCGAGGCCACCATCCTGCAGTTGCTGAAACTGCCTGACGGGACCGTGAAGGTGCTGGTCGAGGGATTGCGACGCGCCAAGCTGGAACATGTCGAGGAGGACATGGGCGGCTATCTGGTCGGCCAGTATCGCGCCGTGGCCAATGTCGGCTATGAGAAGAATCGGGAACTCGAGGTGCTGGTCCGGTCGGTGCTGAACCTTTGCGATCAGTTCGTCAAGCTGAACAAGAAAATCCCCCCCGAAGTGTTGACGACTCTGGCCGCCATCGAAGATGCCGGTCGCCTGGCCGACACCATCGTGGCCCACATGTCGCTCAAGGTCGAGCAGAAACAGGAAGTCCTCGAACTCCAGGACGTCACCCAACGCCTCGAGCGTGTGATGGCCCTGATCGAGACGGAGATCGATCTTCTTCAGATCGAGAAGCGCATTCGGGGCCGCGTCAAAGCCCAGATGGAAAAAAGCCAGCGTGAGTATTACCTGAACGAGCAGATGAAAGCGATTCAGCGCGAGATCGGCGAGCTCGAGGATGCGCCCAGCAATGAAATGGACGAGTTGGCGCGTCGCATCGAGCAAGCCGGGATGCCCACCGAAGCGCGGCAAAAAGCGGAAGCCGAGTTGGGCAAGCTCAAGATGATGTCGCCCATGTCTGCCGAAGCAGGGGTCGTTCGCAACTATCTCGATGCGCTGATCTCGGCGCCATGGAACCAGAAGACGCGCGTCCGAGCGGATCTGGGACGAGCCCAGCAGGTTCTGGACGAGGATCACTATGGTCTGGAGAAGGTCAAGGAGCGGATTCTCGAGTATCTTGCGGTTCAAAAGCGCGTTCGCAAGCTCAAGGGCCCCATCCTTTGCCTGGTCGGACCTCCCGGCGTCGGGAAGACGTCCCTGGGCAAGAGCATCGCGCGCGCGACCAACCGGAAGTTCACGCGCATGGCACTGGGCGGCGTTCGGGACGAGGCCGAAATTCGCGGGCACCGCCGCACCTACATCGGTTCCATGCCGGGCAAGATCATCCAGAACCTTTCCAAGATCGGGAGCCGTAACCCACTGTTCCTTCTCGATGAAGTGGACAAGATGGCGATGGATTTCCGCGGCGACCCAGCTTCGGCACTGCTCGAGGTCCTTGATCCGGAACAGAATCACACGTTCAACGATCATTACCTGGAAGTGGATTTCGATCTGTCGGATGTGATGTTCGTGGCGACCGCCAATACCCTGAACATTCCCCCGGCGCTCCTCGACCGGATGGAGGTCATCCGGTTGGCCGGCTACATTGAAGACGAGAAGCTTCACATCGCGCAGCAGCACATCCTTCCCAGACAGATGGAGAAGCACGGCTTGTCGGCGGGCGAACTGAGCCTGGGTGCCGATGCGCTTCGCCTCGTCATTCAGAACTACACACGTGAGGCTGGCGTTCGTAGCCTGGAACGCGAAATCGCCAAGATTTGCCGCAAGGTGGTCAAGCGGCTGGCGCTCGACGCCAACCTCAAGACTGTCGAAGTGACTCCGGACAGCCTAACGGACTTCCTTGGAGTGCCGCGGTATCGCCACGATCTTGCCGACCAGAACGACAGCGTAGGTCGCGTCACCGGGCTGGCGTGGACGGAGGTAGGCGGCGAATTGTTGACGATCGAAACCGCGGTCGTGCCAGGGAAAGGGAAGTTGATCCACACCGGATCGTTGGGCGAGGTGATGCAGGAATCCATTCAGGCCGCGCTGACCGTCGTTCGATCACGCTCGGTGTCGCTTGGGATTGACGCCGAGTTTCACCAGAAGAAGGACCTTCATCTGCACATGCCGGAAGGCGCCATCCCGAAGGACGGACCCAGCGCCGGGGTCGGCATGGTCACTGCACTCGTGTCTGCCTTGACGGAGATCCCCGTGCGCTCGTCTGTGGCGATGACGGGAGAAATTACCTTGCGCGGACAAGTCCTCGCCATTGGTGGGCTGAAGGAAAAATTGATCGCCGCACATCGGGGCGGCATCAAGACGGTTCTGATTCCGGACGAGAATGCCAAGGATCTGGTGGAGATTCCGGACAATGTCAAGGCCGACCTGGAAATCGTTCCCGTGAAGTGGATCGACGAGGTGCTGGAGCGTGCCCTGGTGCGCATGCCGGCGCCTCTACCGTCCTCGGAGCAAGCCGGTGAGATGGTGGCGATGAAGGACGCGGTCGTAACCGAGACTGCCGTTCGCTCACACTGAAGTCATCGCACACGACTCCGTGCGGCGCACGCGGTTTCATGGTCGCACCGCTAGAGGGGACAGGCTTTCGTTGACAGGCTTTTTCCCTGCTTGCTATAAAGATTGAGTCGGGTGTCAGTTTCAGGCGCGATTGCGATAATCATCGGGTAGGAGCCAACCGAAACACTGGCAAAGCCAGAGGACGGTTGTGATGGAATCCAAGGAGAAACACGCGGTATGAATAAAGCTCAATTGATTCAGGAGATGTCCGAGAAAGCCGACCTCAGCAAGGCTGAAGCGGCGCGGGCGCTCGATGCTTTTGTCGACACGATTACCGAAGCGCTCAAGGCCGGTGAGCAGGTGTCACTGGTCGGGTTTGGAACCTTTGGGACCCGCGAAAGAGCTGCTCGCACGGGACGCAATCCGCAGACCGGTCAAAGCATTTCCATCAAGGCGAGCAAATCCCCTGCCTTCAAGGCTGGTAAAACGCTCAAGGACTCTATAAACTAGCCGACTTTCCAGGGTGCTTAGCTCAGTTGGTAGAGCGTCGCCCTTACAAGGCGAGGGTCGGGGGTTCAAGTCCCTCAGCACCCACCAGCCGGGAAAATGCGAGGAGTGGTAGTTCAGTCGGTTAGAATACCGGCCTGTCACGCCGGGGGTCGCGGGTTCGAGTCCCGTCCACTCCGCCACAATTGGAAAGGGCGCCGCAATGCGCCCTTTTTTTTGCTGCAATTCTGACGATCTTTCTTTGCCAACGGAATGGCAAATCTCTTCCATGCCCGACAAGGCCACACGCCGAGGTATATCGGGCCAAACGAGGACGGCCACCAATGATGCAGTTCATTCGCGAGCGTTCCAAAGGGCTGTTGAGCTTCCTGTTGATAGGCTTCATTGCATTGACATTCGCCCTGTGGGGAATCAATTCATACTTCACTGGCAATACTCGCAACTCTGTTGCGGAGATCGGTGCGCGCACCATCTCTGCGGATGAATTCAACCGCTTTTATCAACAGCAATACCGACAGCTGCAATCGCTCTATGGCGACGCGTTCCGCCCCGAGATGATCGACGAGCCACAACTCAAGAAGAAGGTTCTCGATGCCATGGTGTCGGATTCGGTCCTCCGCCAGCACTTGATCAAACAGGGAATGGTCATTTCGGACGCGCAACTGGCCAGTGCAATCAATCAGCTGCCAACGTTTCAGGAAAGCGGAAGATTCTCATCTGACCTTTATCAGGAATGGCTGAAGTCCCGGGGGTATTCAGCAGCGGCATTCGAAAATGAGTTACGCGCCTCCATGTTGACCGATCTGGCAAGGGCAAACCTTCGTGGCTCGACCATCGTATCGTCTTCCGACATGGGCGAACTGATCCGGCTGACCAACCAGAAACGGGACCTCGCGTTGATCGGCATCTCCGTGAACAGTCTGGCGAGCCAGATCGAGGCCAGCGATGCGGAGCTACAGGCATTCTTCGAGGAACATCGGGCCTCCTTTCAGGAACCCGAGCAGATTCGTGCAAATTATGTGCTGATCCGTCGGGATGAGGTGGCATCACAGATCGCGCTACCTGATGAAGCAGCACTGCGCGAACTCTATGCGTCCGACGGTAGGCGTTTCAGGAAACCGGAGCGGCGCCGGGTCCGGCATATCCTGCTCGAAGACGAGTCGGCCGCCCGTTTGCTCGCGGCCGAACTGAAGGACAAGCCGGATCAGTTCGCCGATGCGGCGGAGAAGCAGTCGATCGACAAGGGTAGCGCTGCGGCGGGCGGTGATCTGGGCTGGATCGAGCCGGGCCTGCTGCCGCCGATGCTGGATCAGTCCGTGTTCGCAGCCATACCGGGTCAGGTGATCGGACCGGTCGCCAGCCCGGACGGATTTCACGTCATCTTGGTCGACGCAGTGGACGGCGCCCGTCAAGAGCCGTTCGAGAAAGTTCGCGCCAAACTGATCGAAGAATATCGTGCTGCGGAGCTGACCAAGCGATGGAGCGAACTGATGGATGCCGCCGAGTCAGCAAGCTTCGAAAACCCATCGACGCTCGAGCCCGTTGCGAAGCTTGCAAACACCACGGTCCAAACGACTGAATGGTTCACCAGCACCGAGGGTGCTGCGCCGGCAAATTCGCCCCGGTTTCGCAACGCGGCATTCAGCGATGCCGTCTTGAAGGATGGCGTCAACAGCGAATTGATCGAGTTGGATGAGGGCACGGTCGCCATCTTGCGACTGGATCAGCATCGCCCCGCGGAAACACCGCCGTTTGCATCCATCAAAGACCGGGTGCAGAGGGCCTACGCGCTGGAGCGGGCTGGAATCATGGCGGACGAACGCATCGCCGAGGCCGAAAGCGCCTTGCAGGAAGGCAAGACCCCCGCCCAGATCGCATCCCAGATCAAGGGGAGCTTCCGCGAGATCGGATGGACTGGCCGGCAAGGCAACGCGGGCTTGCCGCCTGAGGTCGTGACACAGGCATTTTCGGCGGCTGTCCCGGCTGACGGAACGGTTGCCCAGGCGCACTCGCGCCTGCCGAACGGGGATCGCGTGCTGATCCTCGTGCGTCAAGTCAAAGATGGCGATCCGAGTGAGCTGGACACCGAAACTCGAGCGCAGATGAAGGAACGGTACAGCAATCTGGTCGGCGATCAGGAACTCGCCGTCTACATCAATGCGCTCAAGGAAACCATCACCATCAAGACTTACCCGGATCGACTGTAAGGATCTGCGGCATGCGCCACCCAGGACGCTGGCCGATGCATTGGCAGATCCTGGCGGCCCTTTTGGCCGGTGGGGCCGTGGGATCGTCACTGGCGGGGAGCGAGTCGCATCTGGCTGCCCCGCTGGTGTCTGTCTTTGGACAGATCGGGGGCCTGTTTCTGAACGCCCTCAAGATGCTGGTCGTTCCGCTGATCGTTGCGTCCATCATTGCGGGAGTGAATCAAAACGCGCCGCATGCTGCCATCGGCCGGATGGGTTGGTTGACCTTGGGATTCTACGTCGGCAGCGGTCTCGTTGCCGTCGCTGTCGGCATTGCGCTCGCCAACGCCATCCGTCCCGGCGAACTGCACGGCGTACCGCTGGGTGTACAGATCGGTCTGCCGCCGCTGCCGCCGGACATCAACCCCGCAGCGCTCTCCGTATCGCAGCAGTTATCGCATTTCCTGCAACAGTTGATACCGTCGAATCTCGTCAGGGCCGCAGCGGAAGGGCAATTTATCGGCCTGATCGTCTTCAGCCTGCTCTTCGGATTGGCGCTTCGGCAGTTGCGCGGAGAAGCCGCGGACGCTCAGATTCATTTCTGGACGGGCCTGAATCAGGTGATGCTGCTCATCACGGACTGGCTCATGCGACTCGCCCCGGTGGGCGTATTTTCCCTGATCGCCACCATGGCCGCCCGCACGGGTCTTGAAGCGGTCGGGCCATTGCTCTGGTTCATGGGCACCGTCCTGGCCGGCCTTGCGGTTCACTTGGTGATCACCCTGCCTTTGCTGTTGCGTTTCGTGGCCGGCGTTTCGCCTCGGCGTCACTTCCAAGCCATGCTGCCCGCGCTGTTGATGGCATTTTCGACGAGTTCGTCAGCCGCAACATTGCCGTTGACCCTGAAATGTCTGGAAGAGCGGGCGGGAGTCAGCCCACGAACGGCCGGTTTTGTCGTCCCGATCGGCACCACGGTGAACATGGACGGCACGGCCCTGTTCGAATGTGTCGTGGTCCTGTTCGTGGCGCAGCTCTACGGTATCCATCTCGATCTGTTGCAACAGATCGTCGTGCTCGCCATTGCGCTGTTGACCTCGATGGGGGTCGCAGGAATCCCCTCGGCAAGCCTGGTGTCGATTGCCATGATCCTGTCTTTGCTGGGTTTGCCACTGGAGGCACTGGGGCTGGTGCTGGGGGTGGACCGCGTGCTGGACATGAGCCGCACCGCGGTCAATGTCTTTGGCGACAGCGCCGGAGCCGTGATCGTGGCTCGGCTGGAAGGGGAAGCGGAGGTTCTCGCTGAACCCCCCGACGCACGTCAGCGACGTCTGGCGGCAGATTGAAACCCGCCGCCACATGGCCTCTCAGGCAATCAGCCCCAAGATGTTGTAGCCGGCATCCACATAGGTGATTTCGCCGGTGATCCCGGAGGCCAGATCGGAGCACAGGAAAGCGCCGACGTTACCGACCTCTTCGATGGTGACGTTGCGCCGCAGTGGCGCGGCCTCTTCTGCCTTGCCGAGCATGCCGCGAAAACCGCTGATCCCGGCGGCCGCCAGCGTCTTGATGGGGCCCGCCGAGATGGCATTGACGCGGATGCCCTCCGGCCCAAGATCCTGGGCGAGAAACCGGACACACGACTCCAGACTGGCCTTGGCCGGACCCATGACGTTGTAGTTGGGGATGGCACGGACCGCGCCGGCATAAGTCATGGTCAGCAAGGCGCCCTTGCGGTCCTTCATCAAGGGGTAGGCCGCCTTCGCCAAGGCCGCGAAACTGTAGGCGCTGATGTCATGCGCCATGCGGAAACCCTCGCGCGTGACGCTGTCGATGAACCGCCCTTCGAGTTGTTCGCGAGGCGCAAACGCCACCGAGTGCACAAGGATGTCGAGCCCGTCCCATCGCGACCCGAGTTCCGACATGAGGGCGTCGATCTGGGCATCGTCGGCGACGTCGCACGGGAAGCACAGGGAGGACGCGCATTCGGCAGCCATTTCCTCGACCCGGGATTTCAGCTTGTCGCCCTGATAGGTGAAGGCGAGTTCCGCGCCCTCGCGACGCATGGCCTGCGCAATGCCCCAGGCAATGGACCGATTGCTGGCCACGCCGACGATCAGCGCGCGCTTTCCGCTCAAAAAACCCATGGTTCAGCCCTCATGATGGCCTGTCGACAACAGCGCGCCATGATATCACCCGGAACCATCGGCAGCGGCTCGACGTGATCCCTCGGGAGCGCGAACCGCGAGAAGCTGACCGGGCCGCAGGATGCTGTTCGGCTTGATGCCGTTCCACTTCGCCAGATCTGCGACGCTGATTCCGAATCGGTCGGCAATCGTTCCCAGGGTATCTCCGCGGCGGACAGCGTAGCTCGAAGTGCGGTTATCGGATCGCTGTCCATCGTCGTTCTTGGGCGCCATGATCAGCAGGGTCTGGCCGACCTGCAGGGTCGCCTTCGACGGCAACTTGTTCGTTTTCGCCAGCGTGCCAGAGTCGACTCCGTACGTTTTGGCAATGGAATAGAGTGACTCACCAGAGCGAACCACATGGGTCCGTGTCGCTCCTTCGGAGCGGGTTGGCCTGGCAGGTGCGCGAACGGCTTCCGCACGCAGATCCTGCGTCACCTCCACGGCGATTTCCGGGGCGAGGGCGCCGTTCTGGGCGAATTCCGTTGCCTGCGGTTTATCCAAATATTGCTGCAAGCGCCGTGCATGCGCGGCTGGCAGCAGCAGCGGCGCCGACAGGGCTGTTCTTGTGGGCGACTGGATCGCCGGGTTGTAGCGCAGAACCTGAGAGGGGCTCAGATTCACCGCATCGGCGACCGTGGCCAGATCGAGGCGCCCACGCACATCGACGCTGTCGAGCACGGGGCGGTTCGGAATGTCCGGCAATTCCACGCCGTAGCGGCGGGGATTGTCGATGATTTCGCGCATGGCCATGAGGCGCGGGATATAGCGCCGTGTCTGAGGCGGGATGGGCAGCGCGAAGAAGTCCGTCGGCTTGCCCTCCCGGCGATTCTTTTCGATCCAGCGCTGCAAGGTGCCCTCGCCGGTGTTGTAGGCGGTCAATGCCAACAACCAGTCGCCGCCGAACATGTCGCCCAGGTGGTCCATGTAATCCAGGGCGGCGCGTGTCGACGCCACCACGTCATGACGTCCGTCGTAGGACGGCGTCAGCTTCAGTCCGAAATTACGCGCCGTCTGAGGGAGGAATTGCCACAGACCCGCCGCCTTTCCCGGGGAAATCGCAGCCGGGTTGTAGCCGCTTTCCACCAGGGGCAGTAGAGCGATTTCGGCCGGCATCCCGCGACGCTCGACTTCCTCAAGCACGAGATAGAGGTATTCGGAGGATTGCGCCAGATGTCGCTCGAGTGTCCGCGCGCTGAGCGCATCGATTTCCTGCCTGATGGATGACCGGTCCTCGAAGCTCAGTGAAAACCCGCCCCGAAGCCGATCCCAGATGGCCTGGTCTGACGCGGCGGTATGCAGCTGCGCGGATCGGGAGAATTGTTCCGTGGCACTTGCGCCCAGCAGCGAATGGAGCACGGGTTCGTCACCGTTCTGGGGCGGAGAAGACGGGACGTCGGCAACAGGATGGCCGGGAGCAGCCGGCCTATGGGGCGGCGCAACCGGGCGTTGCTGTTGCGCTGCGGTAACCCGGCCTGCCTGATCTGCCGAGGGAGCGGTCCGCGCGATCCCGGGGTGATGCGTACTGCACCCCACTATTCCCAAGCAGGTACAGCCGATGGCGAACCACTTGAAACGATCGGTGCGCTCCGCTTGGAGCGCATCGGAGCGGCGCGTTTCCGGTGTGACTCGACGCTGCTTCATGCGCGGAAATGGTCCTTCCAGTGTCGGAGCGATGCAAAGACGGCAACGTCATCCGTCAAAGCCCGCCCAGCATGACGCTCGGCAGCGAGACGCACGGCCGGCGTGGCCGTTCGCAAAAACGGATTCGTGCGCCTTTCGAGTTCAATGCGGCTCGGCAGCGTGGGCTGCCCCTTGGAAATCTTGATGGCCTCGACGTCCCGCCGAGCACGCAGATCCGCATTGTCCGGCTCTACCGTCAGCGCGAAAGCCAGGTTTGTGAGGGTGTATTCATGGCCGCAATAGACCTGTGTTTCATCAGGCAGGGCGGCCAGGCGCTGCAGCGAGTGGTGCATCTGCTCGGCGGTTCCCTCGAAGAGCCGCCCGCAGCCTGCGGCGAACAGCGTGTCGCCACAGAAGAGCGCATTCATCGCAGCAATGTGGAACGCCACGTGCCCAAGGGTATGACCCGGGATCTCGAGCACCTCGATGTCGAGGCCCCATCCCGGAATGTCGAAACGCATGCCATCGGACACGTCCCGTGTTTTGCTCGGGATTCTTTCCCTGGCCGGCCCGAAGACAGGGACATTCGGGGCCGCGAGCGCGGAGATACCACCCACGTGGTCTGGATGATGGTGTGTGGCGAGGATGGCCGCCAGGGCCAAGCCACGCGCGCCCAGCAGCGAACGCACCGGATCCGGATCGCCCGGATCGACGACGACGGCCTCTTGCGTGCCAGGATTTTCCAGCACCCAGATATAGTTATCGCTGAAGGCTCTGACGGGGTGAACGCAAAGCATGCCGTATCCTGTCAGGACATGGCGCGAGGGTCAAGGCGTGGTAGGTTAGAATTGCGCATGATCCATTGACGGGGGCACCGCCTATGCCTGCCAACTTGCCCAACTCGTCCGACCGACCGCGTGCCGCATGGCGGCAAGCACCGCTGGGTCGATATGTGGTGCGGACAGAACGCGACGTGCTGTCCGCGGGATTGGAGGGGATCTACGGAAGCTTTGGTCTGCAACTCGGCGATTGGCCGGGGACGCGTCTGTTATCGCGCCAAGGAGATCAACTACACCGCTGTTTTCTGGTCTCCGCCGCGGACGACGAGGATCCCGGCGATATGCGGGCCGATCCGCATCATTTACCGATCGCCACCGAAAGCGTCGACGTGGTGGTGCTGTCGCACACGCTGGAGCAGGTGCCGCACCCGCATCCCTTGCTGCGCGAGGTTGACCGCGTGCTGATCGGCGAAGGCCGGCTGGTCATCGTCGGGTTCAATCCGTACAGCAGCTGGGGCGTACGTGTCCGGCTCAGTCGCTCCGAACGCCAGCTGCCGCGCGTGCAGCGGCTGATCAGCGAGGCCCGGTTGCGCGACTGGCTGTCTCTCCTGGGCTATGACGTGACCGATGTCCGCCATTGCCTGCATCGACTGCCGCTGACCGGAGGACGCGTGCTGTCCGACCTTCTGCCACTCGATCGATGGAAGGCCCGGTTCATGCCCTGGAGCGGCGGCGGCTATGTGCTGGTGGCACGCAAGCGTGTCCGCACGCTGACCCCGCTGCGTCGCCGTCGCCGCTGGGTGCCGCGGCTGGTGCCGGCCGGCCGGATCGGTGCGGCCCTGCCCGTCAATACCACCGCGGAAAAGGATGCATGAAGCACGTTGAAATCTTCACCGATGGCGCCTGCCGCGGCAATCCGGGCCCCGGCGGCTGGGGCGCCATCCTGCGTTTCGCCGAGCACGAACGCGAGATGCAGGGCGCGGAACCGATGACCACCAACAACCGCATGGAGATGACGGGCGCCATTGCCGCCCTGTCGGCATTGCGCGAGACCTGCCGCGTCGATCTGTATACCGACTCGCGCTATCTCTGCGACGGGATGTCGCAGTGGCTTGCAAACTGGAAGCGCCGTGGGTGGCGCACAGCCAGCAAGGAGCCGGTCAAGAACGAAGACCTCTGGCGCCGACTCGACATGCTGGCTGAGCAGCACCGGATTGCATGGCACTGGGTCAGAGGGCATGCGGGACATCCGGAGAACGAGCGTGCCGATGCGCTGGCCAATGCCGCCATCGACGCGCTCCTGGCGGAGCCTGATCGTCCGCTGGCTGCCGAGGGCGGCACCCGATGAGGCAGGTCGTCCTGGACACCGAGACGACGGGGCTCAGCGTCGAGGAGGGTCATCGCCTCATCGAGGTCGGCTGCATCGAGTTGGTCGATCGCCGGCTCACGGGCCGCAGTTTCCACCGTTACCTCAACCCCGAGCGAGAGATCGATGCCGGCGCGATCGAGGTGCACGGCATCACCTTGGAACGGCTGGCCCATGAACCCCGCTTTGCGGAAGTGGCCGAGGAACTGCTGGCGTTCCTCGGTCAGGACGAGATCATCATTCACAACGCGGCGTTTGACCTCGGATTTCTGAATGCTGAGCTGGCCCGCTGCGGGCTGGGGCAGGATCCCATCGAGCGCCGATGTACGGTGATCGACACCCTGCATGTGGCCCGCCAACGCCACCCGGGACAGCGTAACTCGCTCGACGCATTGTGCAAGCGCTACCAGATCGACAACAGTCAGCGTCAGCTCCATGGCGCCCTGCTCGACGCCCAGATTCTGGCCGAGGTCTATCTCGCCATGACCGGTGGTCAGGTCGCCCTGACCTTGGATAGTCTGGGCACCGGACACGCGGGCCGCGTCGGCGAGCCGAACGACCTCATGCTCCAGCGTCCCCGTGACCGGGACTGGGTCATCGTTTCAGCGACCGAGGATGAACGCGTCCTGCACGAGCGCATGCTTGCCGAACTGGACCGGCTCAGCGGCGGACGCTGCCTGTGGCAGCAGCTCGAGTCCGAGCGGCCCGCGTGATTCAGACGAAATACAAGAGCAGGTAGCCGCTGAGGGCGATGGCGGCCCAAAGCGCCATGCTGCCGGTCTGCCAGGAGCGGATGAGAATCGATTCTTCGCCGCCATGGCGATCCAGCCGCTCAAAAACCGGCCGTGCGAGGCTCGCGGCCGCGTCATGACCACGTGCCCTGGCGACTTGCAGAAGCTGCGTGATGGCCCGCCAGGCATCCGGCACGCGCCGTTGCAGGGCGTCGACGTCCCGGATCCAGGCGATTTGCCGCGGCCAGAGCCCGCGGCGCAGGAGCAGGGCGAATACCAGCATGGATCCGCCGAGCAGGCCGATCTGCTCCAGGACATGGGACGGCGTATAAAGCGGATAGCGGATCTGATCGCCGAGCGCTCCGAAGAGCAGGTCTGGGCGTATTCCCAGGACCAGAAGTCCCAAGGCTGACAACACCATAGCGGTCCGCATCGAGCCCGGCGCGTCGCGCGTGACCTTCCGGTGCCGTTGCGCTCCGAGAAACGCCGGATACAGAATCTTGAGACCGGCCATGATGAAGATCCCGACCGATCCGACCTTCAGGATTGCGCTCAGCATGGGCTGATGGGCTTCGTGCGCAGCCGCGAGGATGAGCGATTTGCTGGCGAAACCTGCGAACAGCGGCGCGGCCATGCCCAAGGTGCCGACCAGACCCAAACCGAAGGTCCAAGGCATCTGCCGCGCCAAGCCGCCGAGTTCGCTGGCCCGGGTGGTACCTGCACGCATCAGCACGACGCCCAGCACCATGAAAAGCAAGCCGCTGTAGAGCACGTGGCTGATGGCATGCGCGACCGCGGCACTGAGGGCCAGCGGTGTGCCGATGCCGATCGCGATGACCATGAAACCCAGCTGATTGATCAGCCCGTAGACCAGGGTGCGGCGCAGGTCGTCTTCGCGCAGGCCTTGGATGAGCGTGAACACGACCATTGCGACCCCGATGGCGGTCAGCATTTCGAGACCGGCGAAACCACGGGCGAGCGCATAGATAGCCAGTTTGGTGGTGAATGTACTGAGCAAGACGGTCCCGGCTGGCGAGGCGGACGGATAGGCCTCGATGGCCCAGCCATGCAGCAACGGAAAAGCAGCCTTGATGGCGAATGCCGCCAGAATCCAGACGCCGGCCGTACCGTTCAGCGTCAGCGTGTCGAAGGCCAGCGATCCCGTTTCCTGCATGTGCAACAGGCTACCGCCCATCAGCAATACACCCGAAACGACCTGAATGATCAGGTAGCGCAGGGCCATGCCGTAGTCTGATCGCCCCCCATCGGGAAACAGCAGCAGGGCCGAGGCCAGCGCCGTGAGCTCCCAATAGAGAAACAGGCTCAGCAGATCACCGGCGCAGACCGCCCCGATCGCAGAGCCGGCATAGATCAGACCCGCCGCGCATTCATGGCGCTGCGGGCGGCCACGCAGGTACAGGCTGCCGATGAGCGCCGCAAAACCGAACAGCCAGGCAAAGGGCGTGGACAGCGCGTCCAGGCGCGCCAGTGTCAGGGTTTGTCCCGCAAGCACCACTTGCCCGAAGTGGCCATGGTCGAATCGCTCCAAGTGCATCAGCGCGAGCAGCGCCGGCACAGGGAGCAGGCGAGCCCGCAGGCGAGGGGGCAGTCCGGCCAACAACAATCCGCCCAAGATCAGTGGCCAGCCGGGCGGCATGTACCAGGGCAGGTGCTCGAGTGTCATGTCCTGCGCCTCTGCGGACAAGACAGCATCGAGGATGGCATGGCGGCAGCGCTGCGCCGCTCGATCGTCGGGTCGGCGAGGTGCGTTCGAGGCCGTCGAACCATCGCGCCGCACTTTGGGTCGGTCTGCTTCATCATGAAAGCTGCCTAGGGTTCATGGGCGTCGGCCAAGGGACTCAGAAAGGCGAGGATCGGACCTGCACCAAAAAACAAGGCAAGTGTGGCGAGTGCGGTCAGACACAAGGGAATGAGACACGCCAGCGGCGCCTCACGGACATGTTCAGGGGTGTTGGCCGGCAAGGGCATGAAAAACGCGCGTCCAACCACCGGCATCAGATAGGCGAGATTGAGCACCGTGCTGATCAGCAGGGTCGCGAGCAACCACGGCTGATGGTTCTCCGTCGTGGCGCCGGCCAGCAGCCATTTGCTCCAGGTGCCCCCCCCGGGCGGCAGGCCGGCCACGCTGATGGCCGCGATGGCAAAGGCGGCAAACGTCAGCGGCATGCGTCGTCCCAAGCCGTCGAGTTCGCTCACCCGGCTCTTGTGTGCGCTGATCAGAATCGCGCCCGCACAGAAGAACAGCGTGATCTTGCCGAAGGCATGCATCACGATGTGCAGCCCGCCGCCCAGCAGACCCGTGGCGCTGGCCAGAGCCGCGCCGAGAATGATGTAGGAGAGCTGGCTCACAGTCGAGTAGGCCAGCCGAGCCTTGAGGTTGTCCTGCGTGAGGGCGATGAGCGAGGCTGCGACCAGGGTGAAACCTGCGATGAAGGCCATCGGCATGCCGGCGCCGGTGGTCTGGAGCGCAT
This sequence comes from Candidatus Macondimonas sp., assembly GCA_035325645.1. Lineage (GTDB taxonomy): Bacteria > Pseudomonadota > Gammaproteobacteria > UBA5335 > UBA5335 > Macondimonas. The sequence continues at coordinate 47,982 of DAOKZK010000013.1, forward strand.
CCAGCCCGAATATCGAGTGGGTCACCTTCAAGACGGTGAACACGCCGGCCTTGACCACAGCGACGGCATGCAGCAAGGCGCTGACCGGCGTCGGCGCCACCATGGCGCCGGGCAGCCAGCGATGAAACGGCATCAGCGCCGCCTTGCCGATACCGAACAGGAAGAGCGCATAGAGCAGCGCCGTCTGCAGCGGTGACAGGCGTCCGGCGAGAATGCCACCGGGGCGGAAATCCAGCGTGCCAGCTGCCATGGCGGTCCAGATGATCGCCGGCAAGAGGAAGCCAATGGATGTCCCCATCAAGAGAAAGAGGTAGGTGCGGGCCCCTCGCCGCGCTGCCTCGCTGCCGGCATGGGCGACGAGCGGGTAGGTCGACAGGGTCAGCAGTTCATAAAAAATGAACAGGGTGAACAGGTTGTCCGCGAAGGCGATCCCCATGGCACTTGCCAGCGCCAAAGGAAAACAGGCGAAAAACCGGGTCTGATTCGGGACATGATGCCCTCGCATGTAGCCGATCGCATAAACCGCGGTGGGGATCCAGAGCGTGGCGGCAACGAGCGCGAAGAGCGCGCCCAGAGGTTCAGCGGAAAAGGCCACGCTCACGCCGGGCAGGATCTGGATCAGATGCAGGCTGGGGCGCGCGCCCGCATGCACCGCCTGGACGATCGGGATCACGCAACCGAGAAGCCCGATGGCGGTCACCAGCGTCACGGCTTCGCGCAGGTTGGGGTAACGACGCGCCAAGCCGATCAGGGGAACCGCCAGGGGCGTGGCGAACACGGCCAGCGTCAAGGCGAGTTCGGCTGTCATGGCTGGGCCTCCAGCAGGGCGCGCATGCCCTGATCCGCCAGATTCACGGTCAGGCTGCTGTCGATGCCCAGATAGACGTTTGCGACCACGAGTATCCACGTCGGGATCAGCAGCGACGAGGGCGCTTCGGTGACGGACGGACGGCCCTCCGGAGGCTCATGGAAATACAGTTGTTCGATGACCTGCCACACGTAAGCCAAAGCCAGCAGGGAACCTCCAACGATGATGACGGCGAGCAACCACTGGCCGTGTTCCAGGCTTGCCAGCAGCAGATACCACTTGCTGATGAAGCCTGCCGTGAGCGGCACCCCGATGAGACTGAATCCGGCGATCACGAATGCCGCAGCCGAGAGCGGCATCTCGCGCGCGGCACCCGCCAGCGCCGACATGGACATCGAGCCCAGTCGGAAGTACAGGCAGCCGAGCGCCATGAACAGGGCGCCTTTGGCGAGGGCGTGGTTGATGATATGCAACAATCCCGCGGTCAGGCCCGACGGCGTCATCAGGGCGATGCCCAGCACGATGTAGCCGATCTGTGCCACGCTGGAGTAGGCGAAGCGGCGCTTGACGTGATCCTGATACAGCGCCGTCAGCGAGGCGAGAATGATGCCCAGCCCTGCGAGGATGGGGAAGACGCGCGCCAAAGTGACGCCGGCAAAGGCATGGTGCGCGCCGAACAGATCGAAGGTAAAGCGCAGCATGACGTAGACCGCCACCTTGGTGGCCGTGGCCGCGAGGAAGATGGTGACGACCGATGGTGCATAGGCATATGCATTCGGTAACCACAGGTGCAGCGGAAACAAGGCCAGCTTCAGGGAGATGCCGACGATGAAGAAGGCAAAGGCCGTCTGCACGGCGCGCTGATTCTCGGCCAAGGGCAAGCGAGCGGCAAGATCGGCCATGTTCAGTGTGCCCGTTGCGGCATACAGGAAACCGATGCTGATCAGGATGAACGTACCGCCCAAGGTGCCCATGATCAGGTATTGGAACGCGGCCGTCAGGGCGCGCCGATCCTGCCCCAGCGCGATGAGTGCGTAGGTCGACAGGCTCGAGATCTCGAGAAACACGAAGACGTTGAAGGCGTCCCCGGTTGCCGTCATTCCCATGAGTCCCGTCATGCACAGCAGCAGGGCGGCGTAGAACAATGCGGCGCGCTCGCTGCCGATTTCGCGCAGGACGCTCCGTCTGGCGTAGGGCAGAAGGATAGCCGCCGTCGCGCTGATCAGCAGCAGCATCATCCCGTTCAGCGCATCGACGTGATAGACGATGCCCAGGGGCGCCGCCCAACCCCCAAGGTCATAGCCGATCGGTCCCAGCAGCACGACCCGGTCCAGCAGAAGCACGGCATTGACCAAGATCATCCAGGCTGCCGCCAGGCTCACCCACCAGGCGAAGACCTCGCGGCGCGCCAGCAGGCACAAGGGTGCAGCGGTGAGCGGCAGGACAACCTGCAGGATGGAAAGATGGGCGGCGATCACAAGCTGGCATCCTGACGATGGATGTCGTCTTCCTCGATGCTGCCGTAGGCGCCGTGGATGCGGACGATCAGCGCTGCCGCCAGCGCCGTGGTCGCGATGCCGACGACGATGGCGGTCAGGATGAGCACGTGGGGCAAGGGATTGCTGTATATGGTAAAGCCTGCCTCCAGAATGGGAGCGGTGCCGCCCTCCACCTTGCCCAGCAGGATGTACAGGAAGAATACCGAGGTCTGGAAGATGTTCAGGCCGATGATCTTCAGGATCAGGTTGCCATGCGCGATGAGCATGTAAAAACCTGCCATCATCAGCAGGATAATGATCCAGTAGGGGTAGTGAGCGAGAACGTTCATGAGGAGCGTCGGGCGAATGCAGAGAATATCTGGATCATGACGCCGGCCACGGTGATGCCGACGCCGAGCTCGATGACGATGATCCCCAAGTGCTGACCTTTCTTGGGATCATCGGCCAACACGCCGTAGTCGAGAAAGTTGCCGCCTGCCAGCATGCCCGCAAAACCCACGCCGACGTAGAGCAGTACGCCCAGCGGCATCATGGCCTCCGACACCCGCACGGGAACGAGAGCTTCTGCGGCACCCAGACCGTTGACCAGCGCGTACAGGATGAAACCGGCCGCGAACAGCACGCCAGCCTGGAAACCGCCACCAGGACCATAGTCACCGTGGGTCTGCACATACAGGGCAAACAGCCAGATGATGGGCGTGAGCAGGCGCGCCGTGGTCCGGAGAATGACCTGATCAGCGATCATGCGCGGCATCCTTCCGGCGTCGGGCACCCAGAAGGGCCAGCACACCCACGGCCGCCGTGAGCACGACGGTTGCCTCACCCAGGGTGTCGTAGCCGCGGTAGCTGCTCAGGACCGAGGTGACGACATTGGGGATGCCTGTCGTCTTGGGGCTTTCCTCGACGTAACGGAGCCCGACGTGCTGGTTGGGCGGTGAATCGGCATCCCCGTAATGCGGCATGTCCCACGTGCCATAGACCAGCGCGGCGCCGGTGATCAACACGACGATCAGGGGCACGGCAGCGCGATGGTGGGTCGGGCGGGTCAGCCGGTTGGTGCGGTGCAAGGTCGCGAGCAGCAGAACCGTGGAAATCCCACCCCCCACGGCTGCTTCGGTAAACGCCACGTCGACGGCATCCATGAGCACGAAAACACCCGCCGAGACCAGGCTGTAGATGCCGGACAACATGACGGCCGTGATGCCGTCGCGCAACCGCAGGATGGCCACGGCGATCACCGCCAGAAAACTCATCAGCACGAGAGCAATCAGCGCTTCCATGACAGGATGCCTTTCTCGACACGATCGCGGATCGTTCCGTCATGCAGGGCCGCACGACAAAGCGCATGACTCGACACAGGATTGGTAATCGCCAGGAAAAGCAAGATCAGCATCAGCTTGACCGTCACCAGCCACCCGGCGCCCACCAGCATCAGCCCCAGCAAGACGGTGAAGGTGCCAAGCGTTTCACAGACCCCCGCCGCATGGATGCGAACGAGAAAATCGGGAAATCGGAGCAAGCCAACGCCGCCGATGACCAAAAACAGGCCGCCGGTCAGCAGCAACAGACTTGCGGGCAAATCGGTCAGTTCGGTCATCATGGCGATGAATCCTCTTTCTCACTGACCGCGAGGCGCGCCTCACCGAAGTCGCGACGTTCCACGAAGCGCAGCGCCGCAATGGTGCCGATGAAGTTGATCATGGCGTAGGCCAGCGCGATATCCAGCCATTCAGGCCGACCCATGACGAAACCGATCACTGCGATCAGCAGCACGGTCTTGGTGCCGAACAGGTTGACGGCCAAGAGGCGGTCGTAAAATGTGGGCCCGAGGATCGCCCGCACCAAGCCGAACAGCATCGTGACCAGAAGGGCCGCTGTGGCCCCGTTCAGCGCCAGATCCAGCATGACCTAAGCTTCCAGCGCCTTGACGCGGCGATCCATGTCTGCTTGCATCAGGGATTCGGCTGACTTGCGCAGCAAGGCATGGATCAGGACGTCGTGCTCGCCGACCTCGATCGAAACCGTACCGGGGGTGAGGGTTATCGAGTTGGCGTACAAGGTACGCCCCCAAGGGGTCGTTTGCGAGGCCGGAACCCGGGCCAGGGTCGGGCTGATGGCAAGTCGGGGCCGCAGTATTTCTCGGCAGACCTCGAGGTTCGACAGCACGATTTCCTTCATCAGCCAAGCCAGATAGGTCAGCAGGGAACTGCCGGGTTTCAGGCTGCTCCCGACGGATGTCATGCGACGCGACAGCGACCACACCAGGACGACCGACGCCGCGCCCAGTGAAAGCAGCAAGGCGTCGGCGTGTCCGGACAGCAGCCACCACAGCCCGGCGAAGAACAGCAAAGAAGGGATTGCTTTCGCCACGGCGGCCAACTCCCTGGGTATGCAACGGGAACGCAACTGGATTGGGTTTTTCAAACTACCCAAGCCTTCGGGCGGCGTCAACCACGGCAGGGCCGGCAAATCAAAAAAGGGCGCGACGCCAGCAGGCCCCGCGCCCAGTTCCAGGGAGTGCAATTCAGGAGCGCCGCGGATTTCAGCCGCCGACCTCTCCTCGAAGATGATCACGCACCCACGGCCCGCAACCATCGTTTCAGGTTTAGCAGCGCGCGGCCGGTTCCGCCAGTGGGCAGACGGTTGTGACAGAGGAATCGACGCAATCGGCCGTCTGATGAGGAACCGGCAGGGCGTTTGACGTGGCTCGGGCGCGTCTGCGGCCCTCGGCCAGATCCCGGCTCAGACGATAGGTGTATTCCTGGCAGTTGATCTGGACGGTGTGCCGTGGGCTGGCCACGAAGCGGCGTTTCGAGCGCAGATGCTCAGCCTGCATGCGCCGGTGCATTTCGTCGGGGGCCGGCGGATGGTACTGGCCGGTCAGGTACGCGGCCATCCAGCGCGACTGCTCGTCGGCGATCGGCATCATGGCGCAAAAGGGCTGGACCAAGCCGAGAAAGAGCAGATCCGGATAGCGCGGGTCCATCATGCGCTGGTAGAGCGCGATGTCGTTGTCGGGGGCGCTGATCAGGTGTTCATCGAGGAAAGGAAAGCGGATGTTGTAGCCGGTGGCGTAGACGATGGCATCCACGGGTTCGACCGATCCGTCAGCGAATCGCACGCGGTCCCCCTGCAACTCCGCGATGGTCGGCTTGGGCAGGATGTCGCCGCTGCCGAGCCGAATGTGGACCTCGCTGGAGATGGTCGGGTGCTGCTGGCCGAACCACCCTTTGGGGCGGGGCAATCCATAACGCTCCGGGCTGCCGACCAGGAGGTTCAGCCCGAAGGTCGCCAGCGGATAGAGCAGCTTGTCGAAGACGACGTCGGGCAAGGACCAGATGAGCCGTTCGATAAGGCCCGGCGGGCTGCTGGGATGACGGAGCAGGGAATCATAGGCCAGCTTGCCGAAGAAGTATTTGGGCAGGACGTAGGTGCCCGTGCGCACCGAGAGAAAGACCTTTTCGGCATTCTCCTTGTGGGCCAGCTCCGAGGCGATGTCCATGGCGGAATTGCCCATGCCCAGGACGACGACCCGTTTCCCCCGGAGATCGTGGGGTTCGCCCGGATCGACGTAGTCATGGGCGTGCATCTGGACGCCGTCGAAATGCCCCGGGATGGGCGGATTGGGCCAGCGCGGATCCCAGTGATGCCCGTTCGCCACGACCAGCGCGTCGAACTGCTCGATACCGCCGTCACTGAGATGGACCTGCCAGCCGCCGGTCGCCTGCCGTTCGCAGCGCATGACGGTGGTCCCGAGGCGTATGGTGTCGCGCAGACCGAAATGGTCCACGAAGGCTTCGAAATACGCCGCCACCTGGGCATGGCCGGGGAAATCCGGATAGTCCGATGGCATCGGGAAATCCCGAAACGCCATTTGGCGGGGCGAGGTGTTGATGTGCAGCGAACGGTAGGCCGAGGACTTGCCGTTGTAGGCGATGTTGTTCTTGAAGGCCCACATGCCGCCGATGCGGTCAGCCGCCTCGTAGCAGACATAGGGCAGCCCATGCGCCTTGAAGTTGCGGCAGGCAGCGATTCCGCTGGAGCCGGCGCCGATGATGCACACGCGCGGCAATTTCTGATTCATGCGTTGAGGCCTCCTTGGCGTTCGAGCCCGCTTCCTGCGGCACGACCTCACTATATTCAGTTCCGTGTCGTCACCGTCAAGACGGCCATCACGGGCGGGGTTTCAAAACAGCTATTCTGGCGGCGAACCGCGCCTCGACTTGAGTGCGACAACGGCCAAATCCGCCAACGGGAACAGGAAACGAACATGGACAGCGCAATGACAGCAGCCGTCGCAATCGGTTGGGCAACGGCCGCCATTCTGGCCTTGATCGCGGTCGCGTTGCGCGGGCGCCTGCAGGCGGAGCGCTTGCTGCATCAGCGACTGGAACAGGAACATCGCGCCCTGCGCGAACGATGCAATGAAAGCGAAGCCGGCCGACGCGCGGAGGCCGAGCGCCGATCCGCGGCGGAGGCCCGCATGGCCGAATTGCCGGCCCTGACCCAGGAACGCGCGCAACTGCAGCACGCCCTGGCCCGACTGCAGGCGAGGTGTGCCGAGCTCGAGGAACGCCTGACGCAGGAACGGCAAATTGCGGCCGAAAAACTGGCCCTGATCGATCAGGCGCAGACCCGGCTGCTGGACGCCTTCAAGGCCCTGTCCGTCGACGCGCTACAGCACAACAACCAACGGTTCCTGGAGCTTGCGCGCGAAAATCTGGGTCGTTTCCAGCAGAGCGCCCAAGGTGAACTCGAGGCGCGTCAGAAGGCGGTGGACGGCCTCGTGAAACCCATCGCCGAATCGCTGGCCAAGGTGGAACTGCGCATCGGCGAGGTCGAAAAGGCGCGCATCGACGCCTACAGCGCGCTCGATCAGCAGATGAAGGCACTCATCCAACACCACCTGCCGCAATTGCACCGCGAAACGGCCAGTCTGGTGCAGGCCTTGCGCCAGCCCGCCGTGCGCGGACGCTGGGGGGAAATCCAGCTCAAGCGGGTGGTGGAACTGGCCGGCATGCTGGAACACTGCGACTTCACCGAGCAAACCAGCATGGCGGGCGATACGGGGCGGCTGCGCCCCGATCTCGTCGTGCGGCTGCCCGGCGGAAAGCGCATCGCCGTGGACGCCAAGACGCCGCTCGATGCCTACTTCACGGCGGCGGAGCTGGAATCCCAAGGCAACGCAGCGGAGGCCGAACGCAAGCTCGCCGAACATGCACGCCAGTTACGCGATCATGTACGCAAGTTGGCCGAAAAATCCTACTGGGAGCATCTGGCGCGCGAGTACGGCGCAAGTCCCGAATTCGTCGTCCTGTTCGTGCCGGGCGAGGCGTTCTACAGCGCAGCGCTCAAGGCCGATCCGACACTGATCGAGCACGGCGTGGAGCAGCGCGTGATTCTCGCGACCCCCACGACCCTCATCGCCCTGCTCAAAGCCGTCGCCTACGGGTGGCGCCAGGAACGGCTGGCCGAGAATGCGCAGGCCATCAGCGATCTGGGCAAGGAGCTGTACAAGCGCATCGTCACCCTCGCCGAACACTGGTCGCGCGTCGGCAAGAGCCTCGGGCAGGCGAGCGATGCCTACAACAAGGCCACGGCGGCGCTGGAAACCCGTGTGCTGGTGCAGGCGCGGCGTTTTCGCGATCTGCACGTCGCGCTCGAATCCGCCGAGATCGCGGAGATCGAGCCCATCGACCACGTCCCGCGCGCGCTGCAGTCGCCCGAGTTGCAGCGCCGCGAAATCGACGGCACCGACGTCTTACCGCGTCTGGATTAGGGAAAGTCTGAACAACTCCCGAACCCGTGTGATTTCGTGGTGATTTCGC